>AYNO01000082.1 GCA_000500915.1 Rhodobacter sp. CACIA14H1 | reverse complement strand
TGGAGGCGATGGGCAGCCATTACGGCGCCCTGCCCGCCCATGCCGGCATGTGGCGTGCGGCCGAGGATACGGCGGACGACCTGCTGGGGCGGCTGGCCGTGGTGCCCATGGTGCTGGAGGCGCGGGGGCTGGATGTGACGCCCGGCATGATCGACATCTTCCGCAAGGCCGGAGAGACCGGTCCCATCGCCGCGCTGGAGACGATCTATGCCGAAGAGGTCGGCCACGTGGCCTATGGGTCCAAATGGTTCAACTGGCTGTGCGGGCGGGACGGGCTGGACCCGAAGGAGGTCTTTCACGACCTGGTGCGCAGGTATTTCCACAGCACGCTGAAGCCGCCATTCAACGAGGAGAAACGGGCGGAAGCCGGTCTTCCCCCCGACTTTTACTGGCCGCTTGCCGACGAAGGGATTGCCCACGCCTGACAGGCGGTCCGCCTCGTGCCGACAGGCTGCGGGACGGATCGGCGGGATTCTGCCGAAGGGTGGCGGAATTCCGGCGTCACGGGCCCGTGAACGGTCAAACCTGTTGCGGGGTTCGGGGGGCGTGGCTAATCAGGAGGCGCCTCCGCTTGGGAGCCCTTTCGCCCGTCCCTTTCAGCAACGTACGGAACCCTGCCAAGTGCTGACGCGTGTCGCCTACCGGATCAACGCCACACTCGAGCGTTATCTTCCAGAACAGCGCCTTTTCCTGAAATCTGATACCGAGACACGCTTCATCCGCCTTCGTCCCGTGACGCAACTGGTTGCCATGACCGGCGCGGCGATGTTCGTTGCCTGGACGATCGTGGCGACGGCCGTGATGATGATGGATTCCATCGGCGCGGGATCGTCGCGGGAACAGGCGCAGCGGCAGCAGGCGCTTTACGAGGAACGGCTGAACGCGCTTTCCGCCGACCGCGACCTGCGCGCCGACGAGGCCGTGCGGGCGCAGGAGCGGTTCAACCTCGCGCTGGAACAGGTTGCCGAGATGCAGGCGCGGCTGCTGGCCTCCGAGGACCGGCGGCGCGAGCTGGAGACGGGGATCGACGTGATCCAGTCCACCCTGCGGCGCACGATCAACGAACGGGACGAGGCGCGGGCGAAGGCGGAACAGGCGACGCTGGCGCTGGCGGAAACGACCGGGTCGGGACGCACCGAACAGGGCCGTGCGCAGGATACGGTGGACACGCTGGCCTATCTGGCCGATGCGCTGGGCGGCACCGCGCAGGAGCGCGACCTGATGGAAGCCGCCGCCGAGAAATCGGCCGAGCGTGCGGACGAGATCATGGCCGAGAAGCGGGCGCTGGAGCGGCGCAACGACGAGATCTTTGCCAAGCTGGAAGAGGCCGTCACGGTTTCGATGGAGCCGCTGGACAACATGTTCCGCGATGCCGGCCTGTCGCCGGACGATCTGCTGGATGCCGTGCGGAAGGGTTATTCCGGCACGGGCGGGCCGCTTTCGCCGATATCCTTTTCCACCTCGGGCGCGGGTCCGGCGCCCGAGACGGTGCGGGCCAATGCCATCCTGCAGGGATTGGACCGGATGAACATGTACCGGATCGCGGCCTTCAAGGCGCCCTTCTCGATGCCGGTCAACACGCCGGTCCGTTTCACCAGCGGCTTCGGCGGCCGCAACGATCCCTTCGGGCGCGGCTGGCGCCGGCACGAGGGGCAGGACCTTGCGGGCGCCTACGGTTCGCCCATTCTGGCGACGGCGGATGGTGTGGTGACCTATGCCGGGTGGGAGTCGGGCTATGGCCGGTTGGTCAAGATCCGGCACGAGTTCGGCATCGAGACGCGCTATGGCCACTTGTCGCAAATCCGCGTCAGCGTGGGCGATCGGGTATCGCGCGGCGACCGGATCGGTGATATGGGCAATTCTGGACGGTCCACCGGAACGCATCTCCATTACGAGATCCGGATCGGCGGCGACGCAATCAACCCGATGACCTTCATAAAGGCAGCGAGAGATGTTTTCTAAGAGCCGAATCAACGAGCCCGGTCCCAAGCAGGCCGAGGCGGAAAAGCCCAAGGCACCCGAGGCAAGCGTGACCAAACCCAGCACCGATTTCGTCCCGTCGGCCCCGAAGGGCAAGGCGGCGGCCTCTGTCCTGTCGTCCGACCTGACGGTCGTCGGCAACCTGCGCACCACTGGCGACATCCAGGTGGAAGGCACCGTCGAAGGCGATATCCGCGCCCATCTGCTGACCGTCGGCGAAAGCGCGACGATCCGGGGCGAGATCGTGGCCGATGACATCGTGGTCAATGGCCGCGTGATCGGCCGCGTGCGCGGGCTGAAGGTGCGTCTGACATCGACCGCGCGGGTCGAGGGCGACATCATCCACAAGACGATCGCCATCGAAAGCGGCGCGCATTTCGAAGGGTCGGTCCAGCGGCAGGAAGACCCGCTTTCGCAGGGCCGTTCCTCGCCCGCGGCCGTTTCCGCCGCTGCGGCACCGACGCCGAAGCCGGACGAGCTCTGATCGCTACGGAAGCTGTGTACGGGGCGCCCCTTCGGGCGCCCTTCTTGCTTTTCAGGCCCAAGCCACCGCCCGGCGGTAGAGGTGCCAGGACGCGTGACCGAGGATGGGCAGGACGGCGAATAGCCCCAGGAAGCCGGGAAGCATCGCCAGGAACAGCAGCACCGCGATGAAGGCGCCCCAGCCCAGCATGATGACGGGGTTTTCCCGCACCAGCGCCATGGAGGTGAGCATCGCGGTGACGAAATCCACCTCGCGGTCCAGAAGCATGGGCAGGCTGACGACGGTCAGCGCATAAAGCAGCGTGGCGAAGACGGCCCCGACCGCGGTGCCGAAGGCCAGCATCATCATCCCTTCCGGCGTCAGGAAAACATCCAGCGAGGAGGAGACGTTGACCATCGTCGCCTTGCCGAGGAACAGCGCGAAGATCATGTGGGACAGGAAATTCCAGAACAGGAAGAAGACCACGATCACCGCCGCCATGGAGGGAATCTGGCGGTCCTTCTGGCGGAAGACGACGCCCATGACTTCGCCCAGACGCAGCGGAGCGCCAGCTTCCCGTCTGCGGCTGATCTCGTAGAACCCGCAGGCGACGAAGGGGCCGAGGATGGGGAAGCCCGCCGCCGCGGGAAGGGTCCACCAGACCTGTCCCTTGATCGTGAAGGCGAGGAACAGCAGCCAGCCGCCCGCGACATAGACGCTGGCGAAGAAGGCGCCATAGGCGGGATGGGCCAGGAAATCGCGCCACCCCTGTTGCAGCGCGTGGCGCAGGTCGCCGAGGTCAAGCGATAGGATTTCGGGCACCGTCACGGGCGGCGCACCGGTCTGGTCTGTCATGGTTCCCTCCCGTCTTTTGCGTCGAGCGTAAGACGCGGGGGGCTTCGATTCAAAGATGTATTTGCCGTTCGGACTTAGTCTTCGGCATTCGCCTCGGCCCGCGACTTGCCGGCGACATCCATGGCCAGAGTGGCCGCCATGAACCGGTCCAGATCGCCGTCCAGCACGCCCTGTGTGTCGGAGGTTTCGACGCCGGTGCGCAGGTCCTTGACCATCTGGTAGGGTTGCAGGACGTAGGACCGGATCTGGTTGCCCCATCCCGCCTCGCCCTTGGCGGCGTGCTGGGCGTTTATCTCGGCGTTCCGGCGGTCCAGTTCCATCTGGTAGAGCCGCGACTTCAGCGCGTTCATGGCGATTTCGCGGTTCTGGTGCTGCGACTTCATGGACGAGGTCACGACGATGCCGGTGGGCAGGTGGGTGATCCGCACCGCCGAGTCCGTGGTGTTGACGTGCTGCCCGCCCGCGCCGGAGGAGCGGTAGGTGTCGATGCGGATTTCGCTGTCGGGAACCACGATTTCGATATTGTCGTCCACCACCGGATAGACCCAGACCGAACAGAACGAGGTATGCCGCCGCGCCGCCGAGTCATAGGGCGAGATGCGGACAAGCCGGTGGACGCCGGATTCCGACTTCAGCCAGCCATAGGCGTTCTGTCCGGTGATCTTGTAGGCGGCGGAGCGGATGCCCGCCTCTTCCCCGGCGGTTTCGGACTGGAGTTCGACCTTGTAGCCCTTCTTTTCCGCCCAGCGGACATACATCCGCGCCAGCATCGACGCCCAGTCGCAGGATTCCGTGCCGCCCGCGCCCGCGTTGATTTCAAGGAAGGTGTCGTTGCCGTCGGCTTCGCCGTCCAGCAGCGCCTCCAGCTCTTTCGCGGCGGCGACTTCGACCAGCGATTTCAGCGCGGCCTCGGCCTCCTGCACGATTTCCTGATCGCCCTCCATCTCGCCCAGTTCGATGAGTTCGACATTGTCCCGGAGGCCGCTTTCGATCATCCGGTAGGTGGACACGGAATCCAGCAGCGCCTGACGTTCGCGCATCAGTTTCTGCGCCTTGGCCGGGTCGTTCCAGAGATCCGGCGCCTCGATCATGGCGTCGAATTCCTCAAGCCGGTGGGGGGCGGTGTCCCAGTCCATCCGCTGCGCGAGCAGTTTCAGCGATTTGGTGATCGCATCGACATGGTTCTGCGTTTCGGCGCGCATGGGCGTTCGGTCCTGTTGTCTGGTTCGGGGCGGGGTGTAGCGCGGGCGGTTGGCTTGGGCAAGGGTGGTGGCCCCTGCCCTGCCGGTCTAGTAGAGCCCGCCGGAGCTGAGCGTGCCGAAGTCGGCCTTTTCGGGGATGACGGCGGTTTCGCCCGTGGCCGTGGTGACGGTCGTTTCCCCGCCGCCATCGGTTTCGCCATAGGCGAAGAGCGGGAGGTTGGACCCCATGGCGAAGCCGCCATCCACCATCATGTCCAGACCGATGATGCCGTCCGCGCCTTCGCGGAAGTATTCCACCTGCACGTTGTCGCCCGTGGCATCATCGGGCAGCAGGGAGCCCGAGAAGCGGTCGATCTTCACCCAGCGGCCGCCCGGGGGGACACGGAAGTCGGTGCCGCCGTATTTGGCCACGGCTTCCTGCATGAATTTCTGGAAGACCGGCGCACAGAGACCGCCGCCCGACGCGCCCGAGCCAAGGCTGCGCGGCTGGTCGTAGCCCATGTAGCAGCCCGCCACGATGTTCGAGGTGTAGCCGATGAACCAGACATCCTTGGCGTCATTGGTGGTGCCGGTCTTGCCCGCGACGGGAACCGGCAGGTTCACGGCGCGCGAGGCGGTGCCACGGGTGACGACCCCTTCCATCATCGAAGTGAGCTGGTAGGCGGTGATCGCGTCCATGACCCGTTCGCGTTCGGACCGGATGGTGACGCCTTCGCCCGCCGGCAGGCTGGCAGTGCGGCAGTCCACGCATTCGCGCTGGTCGTGGCGATAGATGGTGCGGCCGAAGCGGTCCTGCACGCGGTCCACCAGAGTGGGCTCCACCCGTTCACCGCCATTGGCGAACATCGCATAGGCCGCGACCATCTTGAACAGCGTGCTTTCCTGTGCGCCCAGCGAGTTGGCGAGGAAGGGGCGCATCGGGTCATAGACGCCGAATTCCTCGGCATAGCGGGCAACGGTTTCCATCCCGATTTCCTGCGCGATCCGCACGGTCATCAGGTTTCTGGACTGTTCGATGCCGGTGCGGACAGGGGTGGGACCGTAGAACTTGTTGGAGGCGTTCTTGGGGGTCCACAGGCCTTCGGCGGTTTCCACCTCGATCGGGGCATCGACGACGATGGTGCCGGGGGTGAAGCCGTTGTCGAGGGCCGCGGCATAGACGAAGGGTTTGAAGCTGGATCCCGGCTGGCGCGTTGCCTGCGTGGCGCGGTTGAAGACGGAGTCCTGATACGAGAAGCCGCCCTGCATCGCGATGACGCGGCCGGTGAAGACATCCATCGCCATGAAGCCGCCCTGCACTTCCGGCACCTGACGCAGCGACCAGCGCAGGAAACTGCCATCCTCGTCCGAAGTGACGGCCCGCACGAGGACGATATCCCCCACCGAGACGAGGTCGCCCGCCCTGCGGGCCTTCGGGCCGAGAGAGCCGTCAGCGTTGCGCTTGCGGGCCCATGTCACATCTTCGGCGGGTATCCAGTGGCCATCGGCGTCATCCTCGACCCCTTCGATGCCGATGCGGGCGTCGTTGTCGCCAACCTCCAGCACGACGGCGGGGGACCATCCTTCGATGTCGCGGGGCACGTCGATCTGGGTCAGGTTCGGGCGCCAGTCGGCCAGTTGTTCGGCAGGCATGACCTTGCCCGTGCCGCGCCAGACGCCAAGCGAACGGTCGTATCTTTCCAGCCCCTCGCGCAGGGCGGCGGCGGCGACCTTCTGCAGTTCGGGATCGACAGTGGCGCGGATGGACAGGCCACCGCCGAAGAATTCCGCCTCGCCGAAGGTGGTGGAAAGCTGGCGGCGGATTTCATCCGTGAAATAGCTGCGTGGGGGAAGCGACTCGCGGAAGGCGGGATAGTCGCCGTTCTGGACGGTCAGCAGGGGTTTTGCGGCCTCTGCCTCTGCCTCGTCCTTGGTGATGTAGCCGTCTTCGGCCATCCGGTTCAGCACATAGGCGCGGCGTTCCAGCGCGCGGTCCTTGTTGCGCACGGGATGCATTTCGGAGGGCGCCTTGGGAAGCGTGGCGAGATAGGCCGCCTCGCCCGCCGAAAGCGCGGAAAGCGGCTTGTTGAAATAGGTCTGGGCGGCTGCCGCGACGCCGTAGCTGTTCTGGCCGAGGAAGATTTCGTTCAGGTAGAGTTCGAGGATCTTGTCCTTGGACAGCGTCTCCTCCAGCCGCGTGGCGAGGATGATTTCCTTGATCTTGCGTTCGCCCGTGCGGTCGCCCGAGAGGAGGAAGTTCTTCATTACCTGCTGGGTGATGGTGGAGGCGCCGCGCAGTTCCTGGCCCCGGGTCAGGATGGCATCGCGGAAGGCGGCGGCCATGCCGGTGACGTCATAGCCGTGGTGGGTGTAGAAATTCTTGTCCTCGGCGCTGATGAAGGCGTGTTTGACGACATCGGGGATGTCCTCGACCGGCACGAAGAGGCGGCGTTCCTGCGCGAATTCGTCGATGATGCGGCCTTCGCCGGAATAGATGCGGCTGATGGTCGGCGGCGTGTATTGCGCAAGGCTTTCATGGGACGGCAGGTCGCGCGAATACATCCAGAAGATCGCGCCGACCGTCAGCGCGCCGAACAGGACGCCCAGCGTGATGGCGGTGAAGATTGCCCCGAAGAAGGACCCGATGAACCGAAGCACGCGCGATTATCCTGAAAGCCTTGTGATGGCGCCGCTTATACACGGCAGCGGGGCAGAAGGTCAAAACGATGGCGTGAGGCGGGCGCGTTATCGCCCGCAAGGGTACGGGGTCAGTTGCGGGCCAGCGCGGAGAGGGCGGCATCCTCGGCAGCCCATGTCTTCAGAGCATCGCGGATCGCACGCGCCATGATGGTCCGCCATTCGCCGTCGAGCAGCCGGTCCAGATCGGAGGCCGAGGACAGGAAGCCCAGTTCGATCAGGACCGAAGGAATGTCGGGCGATTTCAGAACCGAGAAACTGGCCTGCTGGACAGGATGGCGGTGCATCTTGAGGCCGGAGCCGGAGATCGCCTCGCGCAGTTTCAGGGCAAGGCGGTCGATGCGGGGGCGGGTTTCGGTGCGGGCCATGTCCATCAGGACGGTGGCGACCAGATCATCCTGCTGCGTCAGGTCGATTCCCGAAAGCAGGTCATCCCTGTCGTGGCGTTCGGCAAGGGCGCGGGCGGCTTCGTCGCTGGCCTCGTCGGCCAGGGTGTAGATGGTGGCACCCACCGCCTCGCCTTCGGCCAGTGCGTCGGCGTGCAGGGACAGGAACACATGCGCCCCCGCCGCGCGGGCGATGGAGATGCGGGTTTCCAGCGGGACGAAGACATCTTCCTCGCGCGTCATGACGACACGGAAGCCGCCGTCGCGGATCAGCGTTTCCTTCAATTCGCGGGCGAAGGTCAGCATCAGGTCCGCCTCGGTGTGGCCGTCCCGTTCCGCGCCGGGGTCGATGCCGCCGTGACCGGGGTCAAGCACGACGATCAGCGGGCCATCGCCGCGCGGCACGGGCGCGGGGACGTCGGCGGCGGGCGGAAGGGCCCATTCCGGCGGCTCGGGCCGTGCGGCGGCGGCGGCGAATTCGGCAGGGGTCGCGGGGGCGAGGCGGACGCGGACGGTCGCGGGGCCGGTCGTTTCCATTCCCGCGCTTTCCACGCGCAGGGGCGAGCGCAGTTCGAGGACGAGCCGCGACCAGCCGGGGCGGAAGCTGCCGGCGCGGAGATTGGCGACATGGGCGCTGGCGACGGGCAGTCTTGCCACACCGGACCAGTCCACTTCGCGGAAGTCGAGGATGAGGCGGCGCGGATCATCGGCAAAGCGCAGGCGCCACGGGACAGGCTGGCTGAGCGCGAGGGTGACGGAGAGGCCGTCCCCGTCATCCGCGATGGCCGATGCGGCGGGGTCCAGCCGTGCCAGCGCCGAAAGGTCCTGTGCCCTGGCCGGAAGCCATGCGGAAAGGACCAGACACAATGCCACCAGCAACCCGCGCATCATCCCCCCGCCCAAAACGCCCCGGCACTATCCCGCGCCGCCGGACCCTTGTCCATTCACGGACGCTTCAACCGCCCGTCCATGTGCCGCTTCAGCCGCAGCAGGCCCTCGGCAATGTCTTCGCTCCGTCTGGCGTAGGAGAAACGCAGCGTCCGCGCCCCGCGGTGCGGATCGAAGTCCAGCCCGGGGGTGACGGCGACGCCCGCCTGTTCCAGCAGTTCGCGCGACAGGGACAGGCTGTCATCGGTCAGGTCCGACACATCGGCATAGATGTAGAAGGCCCCGTCGGGCGGGGCGACGCGGGTGAAGCCGGCTTGCGGAAGGCCGTCCAGCATGAGCCGGCGGTTTTCGGTGTAGATGGCGCGGTTCGCCTCCAGTTCATCGGTTGCGTCGAGTGCCGCAAGCGCGGCGATCTGGCTGGCATGGGGCGGGCAGATGAACATGTTCTGCGCAAGGCGTTCGACGGTGCGGATATGGGTTTCGGGCACCACCATCCAGCCGATGCGCCAGCCGGTCATCGAGAAATACTTGGAGAAGCTGTTGATGACATAGGCATCATCGGTGATTTCCAGCGCCGATACGGCACGGTCGCCGTAATGCAGGCCGTGATAGATCTCGTCCGAGACGAAGGCGATGTCGCGGGCCTGCGCCGCTTCGATCAGCGCGGAAAGATGCGGGCGCGACAGCATGGTGCCGGAGGGATTGCCCGGCGAGGCGACGATCAGGCCCTGCAGGTCCAGCCCCGCGAAATCCTGCGGCACGGGTTGCAGGCGGTTCGCATCGCCGGTCGGGATGCCCACGGCGTCCAGCGACAGAGCGCGCAGGATCTGGCGGTAGGACGGGTAGCCCGGTTCGCCCAGACCCACGCGGTCGCCCGCGTCGAACAGCGCGGTGAAGGCCAGAAGGAAGGCGCCTGACGACCCGTTGGTGACGATGACACGGTCGGGGTTCAGGTCGATGCCGTACCAGCGGCGGTAGAGGCCCGCGATGCCGCGGCGGAGTTCCGGCAGGCCGAGCGCGACGGTATAGCCGAGCGGCCCTTCCTCCATCGCCCGCGCCAGCGCCTGCCGTGCGGCGGCGGGGGCGGGCGTGCCGGGCTGGCCCACCTCCATGTGGATGATGGAACGGCCCTGTTCTTCCAGCCTGCGGGCGGCTTCGACCACATCCATCACGATGAAGGGATCGACCTGACCGCGCCTTGAAATCCGCATGATTGCCCCCGTAAGGTGTCGCGCAAGCTCTGGCCGCTGGGATGCCGGAGGTCAAGCCATGCCCTGCGGGTGAATACGGAGTAGCCGATGCGCCGCCTTCTTGCCGGAACTGCCTTTCTTGCCGCCTCGGCCCTGCCGTCCTTTGCCGAAGGGCTGGCGGACATGACCGATACCGAACGGGCGGCCTTCCGTGCCGAGGTGCGGGCCTATCTGCTGGAGAATCCCGAAGTCCTGCTGGAGGCGATGAACGAGCTGGAAGCCCGCGATCAGGCCGCCGCGATGGAACGCGACAAGGCGCTGGTGTCGCAGAAGGCGGATGCGCTGTTCAATGACGGGGCAAGCTGGGTGGGCGGCAATCCCGACGGGGACATCACCGTGGTCGAGTTTCTGGATTACCGCTGCGGCTATTGCCGCAAGGCGTGGCAGGAGGTGGACCAGCTTATCGCATCGGATGGCAATATCCGCATCATCATGAAGGAGTTTCCGATCCTTGGCGAAGGGTCGGTCCTGTCGTCGCGTTTTGCGATCGCCGTCCTGCAACTGCACGGGGCCGAGGCCTACAAGCAGGCCCATGATGCGCTGCTGTCGCTTAGGGCCGATGCGACGCCCGAGTCGCTTGACCGTGTGGCGGCGGAGCTGGGGCTGGATGCCGCCGCGATCCGTGCCCGGATGGAGGCGCCGGAAGTGACGAAGGTGATCGAGGACAACCACCGCCTTGCGCAGGAGATGGAGATCAGCGGCACGCCCACCTTTGTCGTGGGCGGGACGATGGTGCGCGGATACGTCCCGCTGGAGGCGATGCAACAGATCGTGGCCGAACAGCGCAAGGCGCAGGAAGGGTAAGTCCCCTTATTCTGCCGCCTCGGGCGCTGCGGCCTTTTCGGCGGCCTCGATTTCGGCCGCCTTCTTTTCCACCAGTTCGACGATGTGGTCGATCATGCGGTCATTGCCCATCTTGTGGCTTTGCTTGCCCGCCAGATAGACCATGCCCGACCCTGCCCCGCCGCCGGTGAAGCCGATATCGGTCATCAGCGCCTCGCCCGGGCCGTTCACCACGCAGCCGATGATCGACAGCGACATGGAGGTGGTGATGTGGGCAAGCCGGTCCTCCAGCGCGGAGACGGTCTTGATGACGTCGAAGCCCTGACGCGCACAGGAGGGGCAGGAGATGATGGTGACGCCACGGTGGCGCAGGCCGAGGGATTTGAGGATCTCGTACCCCACCTTCACCTCTTCCACCGGATCGGCGGAGAGTGAAACGCGGATCGTGTCGCCGATGCCCATCCACAGCAGGTTGCCAAGGCCGATGGCGGATTTGACGGTGCCGGAGACGAGGCCGCCCGCTTCGGTGATGCCGAGGTGGATGGGGGCATCGGTCGCCTCTGCCAGTTGCTGGTAGGCGGCGGCGGCGAGGAAGACGTCGGACGCCTTCACGCTGATCTTGAATTCGTGGAAATCGTTGTCCTGCAACAGCTTGATGTGGTCCATGCCGGATTCCACCATCGCGTCGGGACAGGGTTCGCCGTATTTTTCCAGCAGGTGCTTTTCCAGTGACCCTGCATTGACGCCGATGCGGATGGAACAGCCGTGGTCCTTGGCGGCGCGGACGACTTCCTTCACGCGTTTCGCGTCACCGATATTGCCCGGATTGATCCGCAGGCAGGCCGCGCCCGCCTCGGCCGCCTCGATCGCGCGGCGGTAGTGGAAATGGATGTCGGCGACGATGGGCACGGGGCTTTCGGCAACGATTTCCCTGAGGGCGCGGGTGCTTTCCTCGTCCGGGGTGGAAACGCGGACGATATCGGCCCCTGCCACCGCCGCACGCTGCACCTGTTCGATGGTGGCGGCGATGTCGGTGGTCAGCGTGTTGGTCATGGTCTGCACGCTGATCGGGGCGTCGCCGCCCACCAGCACCTTGCCCACCCGGATCTGGCGCGACTTGCGGCGGTAGATGTTGCGCCACGGACGGACATGGTTCAGCGACATGGAGGTGGCCCCGCAGGATTGGACACGGCTAGAGATAGGCCCCCGGCGCGGTTTGGGCAACTGGCCACGGGGCCTGCATGGCGTGATTGTAAGGTAAAGTTGACAGTCAGTCGACCAAGGGCTGCAGTGCCGGCGCCACCGCAGCGACATTTGCGAACTTGGCCAGATCGGCATCCCGGGAAAGATCGGCTTCGGTAAAGGCCTGAGTCAGCGATTCTGCCGAAAGCGCGACATTCTTGACGACCGACGCGCCGGGGGCGGCGGGGCCGTAGGTCTTGCCGTTCACGGCGAAATAGACGGACCCGGAATTGCCCGCACGCAGGACCGGCGCCTCTTCGAGCTGGGGAACGGTGTAGCGTTCGCCTGCATCGAGGATCTTTTCGAAGAGCACGGTGCCGTCGGCCGATTGCACGCGGACCCAGGAGGGACGCACGGCAAGGATTTCAAGCGGAGGCGCGGCTTCGGCCACGACCTGCACGGCATCCCCCTCCAGCGCCTCGGTCAGGGCGCCATCGACGGCGGAAGCCAGATCGGCAGGCGCACCGGAGGCAAGGGTCCCGGTCTGGCGCGGATCGATCGAGGCGATGGGACCATCACGCGAGGTCAGCACCGGAACGTCCAGCGCCTGCGGGCGGTAGAGACGGTCCATCAGGTCGGGCTGGGCGGAGGCCTGTGCTTCGGCCAGAGCGTCCTCGGACGGTTCGTCAGTGGCGGCAAGCTGTTCGGCCGGCGCGGTTTCCGCCACCAGCGGCGCTACAGGTTTCACACCTGCAAGGGGGTCGATTTCGGCCACCACGGCGGGGGCCTGTTCGACGGGGGCCAGCTGGACACGCTGGACTTCCTGCAGGACGGACCAGCCGCCATAGCCGATGGCCCCGATCAGGACGGCCAGCACCATGACAGAGCCGACGGCACCCGGTTCGATGCGGGCGAATACGCTTCGCTGCGCGGGATGAACGTGGCGTTGGGATTTGCCAGCGGATCGCCGAAATCCTGCACGCTGCGCTTGGCGGTGATCGTGGCGGAGGAGGCTGCCGCGCTCATCCCGTGGGCGACGGTGAAATTCGCCTCGTGGCAGAATTTGCGGAAGGCCCAGTCCGGGTCCATGCCCAGATAACGGGCGTAGGAGCGGACATAGCCGGCGACGAAACCCTGCGTCTCGAAGGCCGAGACATCGGCGTTTTCGATGGCCGCGATATAGGTTGCCTTGATCTTCAGCTCGCGCTGCACATCCAGCAGGGACTTGCCCAGCGTGGCGCGTTCGCCCCGCATCAGGTCGCCCAGACGCAGCTCGAAATCGTCAAAGCCCTTTGGCTTGTCGATTTCCTCTGTCGAAGGTTTGGACCTCCAACCGATCATGCGCCCTGCCCCTTCACTGCCCCACACTTCAGCGAGTCGCTTTTACACGCGACTCATCTTCTGTCGTATTGGCGATAAGCTAGCACAGGGCAAGGCTTTTTGCACATGCAGAAGGGGTCAGGCCGAGGCCTCGGCGCGATTTAGCGCACAATGGCGCCAGAGGGCATCCATGGCCTTAACAAGGCTGTCGATCTGTTTCGCGTCATGCACCGGCGAGGGCGTGAAGCGCAGGCGTTCGGTGCCGCGCGGAACGGTCGGGAAATTGATCGGCTGGACGTAGATTCCATACTGTTCCAGCAGCATGTCCGACAGCATCTTGCAGTGGACCGGGTTGCCCACATGGACGGGCACGATGTGGCTGCCATGGTCGATGATCGGCAGGCCCAGCCCCTTGAGCCGCATCTTCAGGATCCGGGCATGGAGTTGCTGGGCGTCGCGCAGGTGCTGCGCGGTCTTGAGGATGCGGACGGAGGCAGCGGCACCTGCCGCGACGGCGGGCGGCAGCGAGGTGGTGAAGATCGAACCCCGGCGCGTAGGAGCGGATGGCATCGACCATCCTTGCGGAAGCGGCGATGTAGCCGCCGAAGACGCCGTAGGCCTTGGCCAGCGTGGCGTTGATGATGTCGATGCGGTGCATCTGGCCGTCACGTTCGGCCACCCCAGCCCCGCGCGGGCCGTACATGCCGACGGCATGGACTTCGTCGATATAGGTCAGGGCGCCAAACTCTTGCGCCAGATCGCAGATTTCGCGGATGGGGCCGAAATCCCCGTCCATCGAATAGATCGATTCGAAGGCGATCAGCTTGGGCGCGGCGGGATCGTCGGCTTCCAGAAGTTCGCGCAGGTGCGCCACGTCGTTGTGGCGGAAGATGCGCTTTGCGCCGCCGCCGCGACGGACGCCTTCGATCATGGAGGCGTGGTTCAGCGCGTCGGAATAGATGATCAGGCCGGGGAAGATGGTGCGGAGCGTGGAGAGCGTCGCATCATTGGCGATATAGGCCGATGAGAAGACCAGCGCGGCCTCTTTCCCGTGGAGGTCGGCAAGTTCGGCCTCCAGCCGCTTGTGATAGACGGTGGTGCCGGAGATGTTGCGCGTGCCGCCCGAGCCGGCGCCGGTGGCATCCAGCGCCTCGTGCATGGCGGCCAGCACTTCGGGATGCTGGCCCATGCCCAGATAATCGTTGCCGCACCAGACGGTTATGTCGCGTTCCGTCCCGTCGGGGCGGCGCCATACGGCCTGCGGATAATGGCCCTTGCGCCGTTCGATGTCGATGAAGGTGCGGTAGCGGCCTTCGTCGTGCAGGCGTTGCAGGCTGGCATCCAGCGCGGCTTCGTAGTCCATTCGCGTCTCCTATACGGCGGGGACCGCCGTCCTTGGTGCGCCTTCCCCCCCTTTGCCCGAACGCGGCACGGGGCGGATCGTATCCCGGCGTCTTGCCTTCCTATCGCCTGTCACGGGAAAGCCGACATTGACATGCATCAATTGACGGCCCGTGAAGGGCGTTTCGTACTGCGCTAGATGGGGCGATCAGTCGGCAATGGCAACGGTGCAATCCGTCGCGGCCTGCTGTTTGGCGGCGCAGGCGGCCACGGCTTCGTCACCCGATGCGCCGATCCCCCATGCGCCGGTCGCGGCCGAGATTGCCAAGGCCCCGGAATAATTGGAAAAATCCTCGGTCGCGGAGGAAGAGAGTTGCAGGGGCCGCGCCTCCCATCCCGTGGGGCGGACGACGGCGACGATCACGCATTCCGCCGCGCCCTTCTTCTTGGCGTTGCACTGGGACAGGGCCACGGCGGAGGCGGCTTCGACCGTGTGGTGGTTGGCGGCGGCCATCGTCGCCTCGGACATCAGGCCCTCTTCGGGCGAGATGGCGATGGCGGCGTAATAGGGTTGGTCCTTGGCGACCATTTCCAGCATCTTGGCCTGGTCCTTGGGAAGGATGCCCGGCGTCAGCTCCACCTCGCCGCCCTTGGGCGGATAGAGAAGGGATGCGGCCGCGTCGCCGGTCACGGTCTGGGCCGCGGCGGGCAGGGCAGGAAAAGTCGCCAGAATCAGGGCGGTGGCCAAACGGGGCATCGCACACTCCATGCTACGTCTTCGGTCTTCGGGATGTTCATAGCGCGGGAGGGCGGGTCTGGACAGGGGCAGAAGTGCTGTTAGGGTCCGGCGCGGGATCACAAGAAGGAGACAGCCGCCATGACACTCGACGCCGTTCTGGACCGGATCGACGCGGATCTGCCGCAGGCGCTGGAGCGGTTGATGGACCTGCTGCGCATCCCGTCCGTGTCCACTGATCCGGCCTTCAAGGGCGATTGCGCCCGGGCGGCGGAGTGGCTGGCAGAGGAGTTGCGGGGGCTGGGATTCGAGGCCGCAAGCCGCCCGACGCCGGGGCATCCGATGGTGGTGGGGCATGGCGGCACGGGCGGGCGGCATCTGCTGTTCTACGGGCATTATGACGTGCAACCCGTTGATCCGATTGAACTTTGGGCGCGTGATCCCTTCGATCCGGCGATCGAGGACACGCCGAAGGGCAAGGTGATCCGGGCGCGGGGGTCGTCGGATGACAAGGGGCAGTTGATGACCTTCATCGAGGCCTGCCGGGCGTGGAAGGCGGTGCATGGCACCCTGCCCTGCAAGCTGACGATCTTTCTGGAGGGCGAGGAGGAATCGGGTTCGCCGTCGCTGATCCCCTTCCTGCGGGAGAACGCGGGCGAGTTGCGGGCGGACCTTGCGCTGATCTGTGACACGGGGCTGTTCGAGGATGCGGTTCCGGCCATCACCACTATGCTGCGCGGGTTGACGAAGAGTGAATTCACGGTGCGGGCGGCGGATCGTGACCTGCATTCGGGGATGTATGGCGGGTTGGCGCGGAACCCGATCCATGTGCTGACGCGGCTGCTGGCGGGGCTGCATGACGACCAGGGGCGCGTGCAAGTGCCCGGATTCTATGACGATGTGGCGGAGCTGCCCGATGCGCTGCGGTCGCAATGGCAGGCGCTGGCATTCGACCACGGGAAATATCTGGGCGATGTCGGCCTGTCGCTGCCGGCGGGCGAGGTGGACCGGACGCCGCTGGAGATGATCTGGTCGCGGCCCACGGCCGAGGTGAACGGTATCTGGGGCGGCTATACCGGCGCGGGGTTCAAGACGGTGCTGCCGTCGGAGGCCCATGCCAAGGTGTCCTTCCGGCTGGTGTCGAAGCAGGATCCCGAGAAGATACTGACATCGTTCAGGAAATGGGCCGAGGCGCAGGTTCGGGCGGATTGCGAGATCGTCTGGCATGACGGGATCGAGGGGTCGCCCGCATCGGTGATGGAAATCGGCGATCCGGCCTTCGAGGCGGCGCGTCAGGCGCTGGGCGAGGAATGGGGGCGTGCGGCGGCCTTTGTCGGGTCGGGCGGGTCGATCCCGATTGCGGGGTATTTCAAGACGGAACTGGGGATGGATGCGATGCTGATCGGGTTCGGGCGGGATGACGACCAGATCCATTCCCCGAACGAGAAGTACGATCTGGAATGCTTCCACAAGGGCATCCGGTCCTGGGCCCGTGTCCTGGCGAGGCTGGCATGACCGTCACGATCCGCGACGCAACCCCGCGGGACGAGGCAGGGTGGCGGAAGTTGTGGGCGCAATACCTTGATTTCTATCAGGTAACGCTGGCGCCGGAGGTGACGGACGCGACTTGGGCGCGGTTGATGGACAGCGGGTCGCCGGTCAAGGCGCGGCTGCTGTTCGACGGGGCGGAGATGGCGGGATTCGCCATCCACCTGCACCATCCGTCCACCTGGGTGATCGGCGATGACTGCTATCTGGAGGACCTGTTCCTTGCGCCGGAGGCACGGGGCAAGGGGTTCGGGCAGCGGTTGCTGAAGGACCTGATGAAGCTGGCCAAGGCGCGGGGATGGCAGCGGCTTTACTGGCACACCGACGAGGGGAATGCGGTGGCGCGGCGGCTGTATGACCGGTTCACGCCCTATGACGGGCATGTGCGGTACAGGATGCGGCTGTAGCTGC
>AYNO01000081.1 GCA_000500915.1 Rhodobacter sp. CACIA14H1 | reverse complement strand
CTCCTGCTGGCCGACGCCAAAGGCGTGACCGTGGACTATTTCGGCGACCCGAAATTCGAAGATGAACTGCGCCGCGCGGGCCTCTACCTCGGCTCCGACTGGTCCGAGGAACTGGCGGGCACCTGCGGCGTCGGCTCCTGCATCGTCACGAAAGAGGCGATCACCATCCACCAGACCGACCATTTCGACCTGACCCACACCCCCCTGTCCTGCACCGCCGCCCCCATCTTCGACACGCGCGGCAACCTGACGGCGGTTCTGGACATCTCGCTCCTCCGCTCGCCCCAGCCGAAGATCAGCCAGAGCCTTGCGCTGAACCTCGTCAACGCCTCGGTCCGCAGGGTGGAAATGGCGAACCTCATGGCGATGAACCGGGGCGACTGGGTCTTCCGCTTCTCCACTTCGCCCGAATTCCTCGACGTGGACCCCGACGCCGCCGTCGCACTGGACGGGTCGGGCCGCATCATCGGCATGACCCACGGCGCCGAAACCGTGCTGGCGCGGCAATCGGGCGGGCCGGTCCTTGGCGAACGCATCGACCGCTTCTTCGACCTGACGGTGGACAGCCTGCCCGACCTCATGCGCGGCCGCCCGACCGAGGAACGGCTGATCTCGCTCCGCGACGGTCAGGGCATGTTCGGCCATGCCATCGCCCCCCAATCCGAACGCCTGCCCTCCCTCCCGCGCAGCACCGCCCCCACCGCCTTCCAAGGCGTCGGCGGCGCCGACCCCGCCATCCAGCGCATCGTGGCCGAAGCCGCCCGCCTTGCCCCCACGCCCATTCCCGTCATGGTCACAGGCGAAACCGGCACCGGCAAGGAACGGCTGGTCCGCGCCATCCACATGGCACCGGGTGGCAACCGCCCCTTCGTCACCCTCTCTTGCGCCAGCCCCGCACTGCCATGGGAAACGCTGGCCGAAAGCGCGACAGGCGGCACGCTTTTCCTCGACGCGCCCGAAGACCTCGACACCGCAGCCCAGGGCAGGCTGTTGCAGATCATCGCGGGCTTCGACGCTCTGCCCGCCCGCCGCAGGCCAAGGCTCATCTCCGCCACCGCTGCCGACCTTGCCGCCATCGTCCGCACCGGCGGCTTCCGCCCCGACCTCTTCTTCCGCCTCGCCGCCGTGACGCTGACGCTTCCCCCGCTCCGGCTCCGGCAGGATTTCGACTGGCTCCTCGACCGCCTGATGCGCCAGTTCGGCCACCTGCGCCCCGAAACGCTGCGCCTGTCCCCCGCCGCACGGGCCGAGCTGAAATCGCGCCAATGGCCCGGCAACCTGCGCGAACTGGCCAATACGCTGGAAGTCGCCATCGCCCTTGCCGAAGGGTCCGTCATCGACCTGCCGGACCTGCCCCCCGCGCCGCTGTCGGCACAACCGGAACCGGAATCGCTCTCCGACATCCTCGCCGCCTGCGGGGGCAACATGTCGCTGGCCGCCCGCCGCATGGGCGTCAACCGCTCCACCATCCTCCGCCGCGCCCGGCGCGAAGGGCTCTTGCCCAACTGACCCGTTGCACGCCCCGTTGCACATGCAACAGGACCGGCGGGAAATCTTGTTGCGCAGCCGTCGCGGCCCAGCAAACCCGTGACAGGACGCCCCGTTCCGCCACCCTTTCCGCAGCAAGAGCGAAAAAGGGAGGAAACAATGCTCGACACCACCGCGAATGCCGAAGTGCAGACCGTGCTCGACACGTTCGGCGCGGCGCTGGAACGGGGCGACATCGCCGCCGCCGTCGCCTGCTTCCAGGATGACTGCTACTGGCGCGACCTCGTCACCTTCACCTGGAATATCCACACCTCGGAAGGCAAGGACGCCATCGCCGGCATGTTGCAATCGCAACTCGCCACCACGAAACCCTCCGGCTGGACCATCGCCGAAGGCGAAACCGCCACCGCCGACGGCGGCGTCACCACCGCATGGATCACCTTCGAAACCGCCGTCGCCCGCGGCTACGGCCTGATCCGCATCATCGACGGCAAGATCTGGACGCTCCTCACCACCATGGCCGAACTCAAGGGGCATGAGGAACACAAGGGCTTCACCCGCCCCCTCGGCGCCAAACACGGCGCGGGCAAGCACCGCCCCACGTGGAAGGAAGAACGGGAAGCCGAAGCCCGCGAACTGGGCTACACGAAACAGCCCTATGTCCTCATCATCGGCGGCGGTCAGGGCGGCATCGCCCTCGGCGCACGCCTGCGGCAACTGGGCGTGCCCGCCATCATCATCGAAAAGAACGAACGCCCCGGCGACAGCTGGCGCAACCGCTACAAGTCGCTCTGCCTGCATGACCCGGTCTGGTACGACCACCTGCCCTACATCAAGTTCCCCGAAAACTGGCCCGTCTTCGCGCCCAAGGACAAGATCGGCGACTGGCTGGAGATGTACACCAAGGTCATGGAACTGAACTACTGGGCCAAGACCACCTGCAAATCGGCCAAGTACGACGAAAAGACCAAGGAATGGACCGTGGTGGTGGACCGCGACGGTCAGGAAGTCACGATCCGGCCCAAGCAGCTTGTCCTCGCCACCGGCATGTCGGGCAAGGCCAACATGCCCAGCTATCCGGGCATGGAAACCTTCAAGGGCGACCAGCACCATTCGTCCAGACACCCCGGCCCCGATGCCTACAAGGGCAAGAAGGCCGTGGTCATCGGCTCCAACAACTCCGCCCACGACATCTGCGCGGCGCTGTGGGAAGGGGATGTCGATGTGACGATGGTGCAGCGGTCATCCACCCATATCGTGCGCTCCGACACGTTGATGGATATCGGCCTCGGCGGGCTCTACTCCGAACAGGCGGTGCGGTCCGGCATGACGACCGAAAAGGCCGACCTCATCTTCGCCTCGCTGCCCTACAAGATCCTGCACACCTTCCAGATCCCGCTTTACGAAAAGATGAAGGAGGTGGATGCCGACTTCTACGCGGGCCTTGAAAAGGCGGGCTTCTTGCTCGACTGGGGCGCCGATGGCTCCGGCCTCTTCATGAAGTACCTGCGCCGCGGGTCGGGCTACTACATCGACGTGGGCGCCAGCCAGCTCATCATCGACGGCAAGATCAAGCTCGCCCACGGCAACGTCAAGGAAATCGTCCCCGACGGCGTCATCCTCGACGACGGCACCAAGCTGGAAGCCGATGTCATCGTCTATGCGACCGGCTACGGGTCGATGAACGGCTGGGCGGCAGACCTGATCGGCCGCGACGTGGCCGACAAGGTCGGCAAATGCTGGGGCCTCGGCTCCGACACGCCCAAGGACCCGGGCCCTTGGGTCGGCGAACAGCGCAACATGTGGAAGCCGACCAAACAAGAGGCCCTCTGGTTCCACGGCGGCAACCTGCACCAGTCGCGCCACTATTCGCAGTTCCTCTCCCTGCAATTGAAGGCGCGGATGGAAGGCATCGACACGCCCGTCTATGGCGTGCCTGAAACCTACCACCTCGGCTGACAATCCCCGCAAACGAAAACGGGCGCCGCATCACGCGGCGCCCGTTCCCGTTTCCGGCAAGGATGCGTCAGATGTTCCCCGCGCTCATCTCGCGCGCGATGTGGTCGGCCTGACGGATCGCCAGCGCGACGATCGTCAGCGTCGGGTTCTCTGCCGCACCGGTGGTGAACTGCGACCCGTCCGAGATGAACAGGTTACTGATGTCGTGGGTCTGGCCCCACTTGTTCACCACGCCATCCTCCGGCTTCTCCGACATCCGGTTGGTGCCAAGGTTGTGCGTCGAAGGATAGGGCGGCGTCGGGAAGGCGCGGGTGGCCCCCACCGCCTCGTAGATCGCCATCCCCTGCTTGTAGGCATGGTTACGCATCGCCACGTCGTTCGGGTGGTCGTCGAAATGGACGTTCGCCACCTTCAACCCGTGCTGGTCCACCGCATCCGACAGCGTGACGCGGTTCGTCGCCTGCGGCATGTCCTCGCCCACGATCCACATGCCGGCCATGTTTTCGTAATGGTCCAGCGCCGTGGTGAAACCGCGGCCCCAGCCGCCGGGGTTCAGGAAGGCCGCCATGAAGGGCAGGCCCAGCGACAGCGTCTCAAGCTCATACCCGCCGACGAAGCCGCGCGACGGGTCATGCCGCGCCTCGTCCTGCACGATCCCCGCCATCGTCGTCCCGCGCCACATCCGCACCGGCTTGTCGAAGATCGCATAGACCGACCCGGTCGTATGGCGCATGTAGTTCCGCCCCACCTGATCGGACGAATTCGCCAACCCGTTCGGGAACATGCTGGACGCCGAATTCAGCAGCAGGCGCGGGCTTTCGAAGCTGTTGCCCGCCACGGAAACGATCCGCGCCTTCTGGAACTGCAGGTTGCCGTCGGCGTCGAAATACTCGACCCCCGTCACCTTGCCCGCCTCGTTGTGCAGGATGCGTGCGGCATGGCACCGCTCGCGCACTTCAAGGTTGCCGGTCGCCTCGCCCCGCGGGATGTCGGTATAGGCAGCCGACCACTTTGCGCCCCACTTGCAGCCCTGGAAGCAGAAGCCGGTCTGCTGGCAGCTCATCCGGTCGTCGTAATCGGACGAGTTGATCGCCATGCGCCCGGTATGGACTTCCTTGTAACCCAGCGCCTTCGCGCCCTTCTCGAACACCTTGAAGTTGTTGTTGCCCGGCAGACCCGCACGGTCGCCCGTCCGCGTCACGCCCAGCTTCGCCTCGGCCTTCTCGTACCACGGCGCCATTTCGGCGGCGTCGATCGGCCAGTCCAGCAGGTTCGCCCCCTCGACCTTCCCATAGGTCGAAAGCGCCTTCCACTCATGCTCCTGGAACCGGATGGACGCGCCCGCCCAATGCGTCGTCGTGCCGCCCACGGCCTTCACGATCCACGCGGGCAGCCCGCCGAAATCCTTGGCCACGCGCCACGTCCCCGACGTGGTCCGCGTATCCAGCCACGCAAGCTGCGAAAAGCTGTCCCATTCGTCGTTGATGTAATCCTCGGGCAGATACCGCCCGCCCGCTTCCAGCGCGACGACCTTGACGCCCTTCTGCGCCAGTTCGTTCGCCAGCACACCGCCGCCCGCGCCGGTGCCGATGATGACGACCACGGAGTCGTCGTTCAGGTCGAATTTCGCAACCATCTGTCCGATCTCCCCTTACAGCCAGTCGATGTCGTCAAAACCGCGTTCGATATAGCCACCCTGGCTGAAGCTCTCGCCCTGGTAGCCGAAGATCGGCCAGACTTCCTTCTGGTTATAAAGGCCGGTCACAAGACCCGCCCGCACCGTCTGGAAGAAGACGCCGCCCTCGATCGCCTTCAGCACCGCCACGCGGTCCTCTTCCCAACCGATGGACAGGTAATCCGCATGTCCCGCCGCCTGCGCCGCCGCGTTCAGCTCGGCCACCCCGGCCTCCACCTGCTCGGCATTCTCGGCGCTGTCATAGCCCTTCACGGCCACGGCGTAATACTGGTCCGGCACCTGGTCGTGCGGATAGATGTCCCGCGCCATCTGGATCAGCGTCGCCATGGTCTCGGGCTTCAGCGCCGCCGTCTCCATCGCCCACGCGGCATTGGACGATGCGACGAATCCGGTTCCGACGACGAAGCTCGCCCCCGCCGCTGCGGACAGCGACAGTAGCTGGCGGCGCGTCAGGCCCCGGCTCTTGAGTGGTGTTGTCATTGTCTCCTCCCTAGGCAAGACATGGATGGGTGCGCGGGCGGCTCCTCCTTCCGCCCGCGCAGGCGGTCACAGATAGCGGCCGCCGCGTTGAAGGACCTCGATCTGGTATCCGTCGGGGTCCGCGATGAAGAAGAAGCGGGCGATCACCGTCCCGCCCGGCGCGAAATCCACCAGCTTGCGCGGCGCCAGCCCCGCCTCGGTCAGCCGTGCATGTTCGGCGTCAAGATCGGCCACCGAAAACGCCAGATGACCGTAACCGTCGCCCAGATTGTAGGGTTCGGTCCGGCCCTTGTTGATCGTCAGTTCCAGTTCGAACTCCGACTCCGGGTTCGACAGATAGACCAGCGTGAAGCTCTCGAAATCCAGCCGTTCCGCGACCTTCAGGCCGAAAGCCTGTTCGTAGAACGCAACAGACCGCGCCTCATCAAGGACGCGGATCATCGAATGGATCGCTTTGGCCATGGCCCCTCCAGAACATCTCTATTCTGGTAAGGTTATCAGACCAATTTTTTCCTCAGGTAGTACGTGGCTACTACATTCACTTATTGCGCTGCGTATCGCGCGGTGCCGTCCGGTTGCGGCACCTGGTCCAGTTCGCCCAGATAGATGGTGCAGGCGCAGCGCAGCAAAGAGGTGAAATTCCTAGCCTCTCCATGCTGTTGCAGGACTTCTGAATGCAGCTTCGACAGGAACGCGGGCGTCGTGCTGCCCTCGTTCCGTGCCATCTGGTCCAGGATGCCCCAGAAGGCCCGCTCCAGGCGGATGCTCGTCGATTGCCCGTTCAGGCGCAGACGGCGCGTAACCGATTCGTAACGATTTGGCTGTTGACCGGCAAAGATCTGGCACATGACGGCGCTCCTCTCTCTCCCCGAAGGAAAGACTGCGCCATGCACCGATTCCGTCAACCCTACAATGGTAGGTAGTGCCGCAGCGCCGCGATGCGGGTGGAAGACCCGCCCACGGCACCGCGCCCCTTCCCGCGCCAGCCTAGGCCGCCCGCTCCAGCGCCTCGTTCACCACCGTCACGATCCGCCCCAGCGGCTGCCGCGTCAGCGTCTTTGGCAGGCTCAGCACCACCCGCGCCGCCAGCTCGTCATCCAGCCGGTCGCGGATCGCGCCCAGCAGCGCGGGCGGCGCGGCCAGCACCAGCCGCTGTGCCCGCCCCCGCGCCGCCTCCCGCGCAAGCCGCGCCACGACCTGTGCGGCAAAGGCGGAAACGGCCAGACGGCTGCGATCCGTCACCTCGGGCAGGGGCCGCCGCAGCTCGCGCCCCGCGACGGGCGGCGCATCGACGCGGTCGATCACCCGAAGGTCCGGCTCCCTTGTGCATCCCGCATTCTCAAGGATCATCGCCCCCTCGGAACAGGCCACGACAACCCACGTCCCACGGAAAAGCCCCGGCATCGCTCAACCTCCATCTTCTTGTGCTTTCAATCCCAAGTGGAAAGCCCGCGCCCCGGCGGAAGTGCGTCAGCCTGACGCACGGGCCCAAAACGCGGGCTTCTCACGCAGATGTCAGCCGGAACCCGCCGCGCCGCGCTTTTTCCTTGCAAGGCGGGGCAGCCTTGGCGCAGCCTGTTATACAGATGAATAGGACAGACGACTTGACCGAAGCCGCCCCCGCCCCGTCCCGCAGCGCCGCGCCCGAAGCGATCCGCGTCACGGGCCTGCGCAAATCCTTCGGCCCGCTCGAGGTGCTGAAAGGCGTGGACCTGACGGCGCACGAAGGCGATGTCATCGCCGTCATCGGCGGCTCCGGCTCGGGCAAGTCCACGATGCTGCGCTGCATCAACTTCCTTGAAACGCCCTCCGCAGGCACCATCACCATCGCGGGCGAACCGGTCCGCCAGCGCCCCGACGGCACCGCCGCCGACCGCCGCCAGATCGAACGCATCCGTCAGAGCCTCGGCATGGTGTTCCAGCAGTTCAACCTCTGGACCCACAAGACGGTGCTGGACAACCTGATCGAAGTGCCGGTCCACGTCCTGCACCAGCCGAAAGCCGAAGCCACCGACCGCGCCATGTCCCTGCTGGCCCGCGTGGGCCTTGCCGACAAGGCGCACAGCTACCCCGCCTTCCTCTCCGGCGGCCAGCAGCAACGCGCCGCCATCGCCCGTGCGCTCTGCATGGAACCGAAGGCCATGCTCTTCGACGAACCCACCTCCGCCCTCGACCCCGAACTGGTGGGCGAGGTGCTGGCCGTCATCCGCGCCCTCGCCGCCGAAGGCCGCACCATGATCCTCGTCACGCACGAGATGAAATTCGCCCGCGAAGTCGCCAGCCACGTGATGTTCCTCGCGGGCGGTCTGGTCGAGGAAGAGGGGCCCCCCGACCGCCTTTTCGGCGCGCCGCAATCGCCGCGCCTGCAACAATTCCTCCGCTCCGTCGGTTAGGGACAGACAAGAAACCAGAACAGGGAGTCACATCATGAAGAAAACACTCGCCGCCGCGCTCGCCCTCGGCCTGATGACCGGCGCCGCCGCCGCGCAGGATGTCGTCAAGGTCGGCATCGCCGCCGAACCCTATCCCCCCTTCGCGTCACAGGACGCCAGCGGCGCATGGGTCGGCTGGGAGGTGGAGATGATCGGTGCCATCTGCACCGCCGCAGGCCTGACATGCGAAGTCACCCCCGTCGCATGGGACGGCATCATCCCCGCCCTGACCGCAGGCCAGATCGACGCCATCATGGCCTCCATGTCGATCACCGAGGAACGGATGCAGACCATCGACTTCTCGGACAAGTACTACAACACCCCCACCGTCGTCGTCGGTGCCAAGGGCGTGGAAATGGACGCGACTCCCGAAGGTCTGGCAGGCAAGATCATCGGCGTGCAGGTCTCCACCGTCCATCAGGCCTATGCCGAAAAGTACTTCGCGGGCACGGCTGCCGAAATCAAGACCTACCAGACCCAGGACGAGGCGAACCAGGACCTGATCGCAGGCCGCATCGACGCCACGCAGGCCGACAGCATCGCGCTGGATGCTTTCCTTGCCACCGCCGAAGGCACCGCCTGCTGCGAGGTGAAGGGCGCCGTCGCGGATGACCCCGCCATCCTCGGCCTCGGCGTGGGCGTGGGCCTGCGCAAGGGGGAAGAGGAACTGAAGGCCGCCTTCAACAAGGGCATCGCGGGCGTCCTTGCCGACGGCACCTATGACAAGGTGACGGCGGGCTACTTCGCCTCCTCCATCTACGGGAACTAAGACCCGCAGGACGGGGGGATGGAAACCCTTTCGCTCCTTTCCCTCTCGCCCCCCGGATGGGGGGCGACCCTGCTTGCGGGGCTGTGGAACTCCATCCTCATCGCGGTCGGGGCCTTCGGCATGGGCCTCGTCCTCGGCACCCTGGGGGCATGGGGCAAAATCCACGGCGGCCCCGTCACCCGCGACCTGCTGGCGCTCTACACCACCGTCGTCCGGGCGGTGCCGGAACTCATCCTGATCCTGATCCTCTATTTCGGTGTCACCGACCTTGTGAACCAGCTCCTCCTCGCCCTTGGCCATGACCGGATCCAGATTTCCGGCATCGCCGCCGGCATCACCGTCCTCGGCGTCGTGCAGGGTGCCTACGCGACCGAGGTGCTGCGCGGCGCCCTCCTCTCCGTCCCGCAGGGGCAGGTCGAAGCCGCCCGCGCCATGGGGATGCCGCCGTTCCTCATGGCCCGCCGCATCATCTTTCCGGCTATGCTGGGCCTTGCCATGCCCGGCCTTGCCAACCTCTGGCTGATCGCCACCAAGGACACCGCCCTTCTGGCTGTCGTGGGCTTTGCCGAACTCACCTTCGCCACCCGTCAGGCGGCTGGCACGACCAAGGCCTTCTTCACCTTCTTCCTCGCCGCAGGCGCCATCTACCTGATCATCACCCTGCTTTCCACATGGGCCTTCCACCGGATCGAAGGCTGGGCGCGGCGCGGCGAACCGCGCAACGCGGGCTGACCGATGCGCGACTGGCTGCAACCCCACCGCATCATCCTTGCCCTGATCGGGGTGGCGCTGGTCCTCTGGTGCGCGACGCAGATGCGCTGGGACTGGCTGCCGAAATACGCCCCGATGATGGCCGAAGGCATCTGGCGCACCGTCTGGCTGCTGGTCCTGTCCTCCCTCCTCGGCATGGCGCTGGCCATCCCCCTCGGCCTCGCACAGGCCGCAGGCCCGTGGGTCCTCGCCGCCCCCGCCCGCGCCTTCTGCACGGTGATCCGCGGCACGCCGCTCCTGCTGCAGATCTGGCTGCTCTATTACGGCCTAGGCTCCCTCTTCCCGCAATTCCCGTGGATCCGCGAAAGCGACCTCTGGCCCATCCTGCGGCAGGCATGGCCCTATGCGCTGCTCGCCCTCACGCTCTCCTTCGCGGGGTATGAAGGCGAAGTCATGCGCGGCGCCTTCCGCTCCGTCCCGCGCGGGCAACTGGAAGCGGCCCGCGCCATGGGTATGCCCCGCCTGAAGATCCTGACGCGCATCTGGCTGCCGCAGGCCGTCCGCAACGTCCTGCCCACCCTCGGCGGCGAAACCGTCCTCCAGATGAAGGCGACCCCCCTCGTCGCCACCATCACCGTGGTCGAAATCTACGCCGTCTCCAGCCGCGTCCGGCAGGATACCTTCATCATCTACGAACCTCTCCTCCTCCTCGCCGTGGTCTATATGGCGCTCGCGGGCCTTATCGTCCTGCTCTTCCGCTGGATCGAAAGGACCGGTCCGCAGACCCGCCCCGCCGGGCGCTAGACCCGCGACACCATCGCCCCTCGCCCCTGCCCGAAACCTTCGTAAACTCGGGGGACAGACTCTCATTTCAGGAAAGGGCCTTGTCATGGACCTGCGTTTCGACGGCAAGACCATCATCGTCACCGGCGGCGGTTCCGGCATCGGCGCGGCCACGGCGGAAGAACTGGCCGACAGCGGCGCGACCGTCATCGTGGCAGACCTGAACCTGTCCCACGCGCAAGCCGTCGCAGATGGCATCACCGCCAAGGGCGGCAAGGCCCACCCCTTCGCGGTCGATGTGGCCGACCACCTGCAGGTCAAAGCCATGGTGGACTTCGCCGTGTCCCGGACCGGCGCCCTGCACGGCATCGTCAACAATGCGGGCATAGGCGGCCCCGCCGCCCCCACCGGCAACTACGACATCGACGGCTGGCAAAAGGTCATCGACATCAACCTGTCCGGCGTCTTCTACGGCATGCGCTACGCCATCCCCGAAATCGCGCGGGCCGGCGGCGGCGCGGTGGTCAACGTGGCCTCCATCCTCGGCTCCGTCGGTTTCCCCAACTCCACCGCCTATGTCAGCGCGAAACACGGCGTCCTCGGCGCGACGAAAAACGCCGCTCTGGAACACGCCGCCCAAGGCGTCCGCGTCAACGCCGTCGGCCCCGGCTTCATCCGCACACCGCTGGTGGAATCCGCACTGGACGAAGCCACGCTGAAATTCCTCGAACAGAAACACGCCCTCGGCCGCATCGGCCGAAGCGAGGAAGTGGCCGCCCTGATCCTCTTCCTCCTGCACGACCGCGCCAGCTTCATCACAGGTTCGTACCACCTCGTTGACGGCGGCTACACCGCCCAATAGAGCAGCGGCGACGATAGTTGCAAAGCGCAACTACTGTCGCATTGATACGGGCAGACCCCGCAGGGGCCGGCCCGCCACGGCCCGTCATCCGCAGCCGATGCCGCGCCGCACAGTGAATGGGGCTGCACCGGAAGGAAGATATCGAAATGAAGAAGCTCATGGTCACGACGGCAGCCTTCGCGCTGCTGGCGGGTGCCGCATCCGCGGAAGAGGTCAAGGTCGGCATCCTGCTCGGCTTCACCGGCCCGCTGGAATCCATCACCCCCACCATGGCCGCGGGCGCCGAACTGGCGATGTCCGAAGTCTCCACCTCGGGCAAGTTCATGAACGGCTCCACCGTCACCCCCGTGCGCGGTGACTCGACCTGCGTGGACGCCGCCGCAGCGACCGCCGCTGCCGAACGCCTGATCACGTCGGAAGGCGTGAAGGCCATCGTCGGCGCCGACTGCTCCGGCGTCACGGGCGCGGTCCTGCAAAACGTGGCCCGCCCCAACGGCATCGGCATCATCTCGCCCTCCTCTACCTCTCCGGCGCTGACGACGGCCGAAGATGACGGGCTGTTCTTCCGCACCGCCCCCTCCGACGCGCGTCAGGGCCAGATCATGGCCGACATCCTGTCGGATCGCGGCGTCACCTCGGTCGCGCTGACCTACACCAACAACGACTACGGCAAGGGCATGGCCGATGCCTTCGCCGCCGCCTTCGCCGAAAAGGGCGGCACCGTCACCGCGACCGTCCCGCACGAAGACGGCAAGGCCGACTATTCGGCCGAAGTAGGCACCCTCGCCTCGGCGGGCGGTGACGTTCTGGTCGTCGCGGGCTATGTGGATCAGGGCGGCAAGGGCATGGTGCAGGCCGCCGTCGATTCCGGCGCCTTCTCCACATTCTTCCTGCCCGATGGCATGTATGGCCAAAGCCTGATCGACGCCATCGGCGACGCGCTGAACGGCTCCTACGGCTCGCTCCCCGGCACGGACAGCGAAGGCGCGGCGAAATTCGCAGACCTCGCCACCGCAGCAGGGTTCGACCCGTCCTCCTCCTATTCGGGCGAATCCTACGACGCCGCTGCCCTGATGCTTCTGTCCATGGCTGCCGCCAATTCCACCAACGGCATGGACTGGACGCAAAAGACGATGGACATCGCCAACGCCCCCGGCGAACTGATCCTTCCCGGCGAACTGGCCAAGGCGCTGGACCTGATCGCACAGGGCAAGGACATCGACTATGTCGGCGCGACCTCGGTCGAACTGATCGGCACGGGCGAATCCGCCGGCAATTTCCGCGAAACGGAAATCAGGGACGGCAAGATCGAAACCGTCCGCTTCCGCTGATCCGTGCACCCCACGACAGGAACGGCCCGGGGCGCAACCCCGGGCCGTTTTCCGTTACAAAACCTTCACATCACATTCGCACAACCGTCACGCAGCGCCCCTAGGACGGTGGGCGAAGCGCTGCCCACCCGGGGCGGCGCGGATGATGACGGAGTAACCCATGACCGCCCTCAAACTCGGCCTCTCCTCGCTGGCCATCCTCGCCGGAACCACCGGCCTCGCGCTGGCCCGCGACAACGTGCAGGTGTCCGGCTCCTCGACCGTGCTGCCCTACGCCACGATCGTCGCCGAAGCCTTCGGTGAAAACTTCGACTTCCCCACCCCCGTCGTCGAAGGCGGCGGTTCCGGCGCGGGCCGCAAGAAGATGTGCGAAGGCGTGGGCGAAACCACCATCGACATCGCCAACTCCTCCTCGCGCATCACGCAGTCCGACATCGACCTCTGCAACGCCAATGGCGTGACCGAGATCATGGAAGTCCGCATCGGCTATGACGGCATCGTCTTCGCGTCGAAAGTGGACGGCCCCGAATTCGCCTTCACCCCCGCCCAGTGGTTCAACGCCCTCTCCGCGCAGGTGGTGAAGGACGGCGCCCTGACCGCCAACCCGCACAAGGCCTGGAACGAGGTGGACGCCGCCCTTCCCGCGCAGAACATCCTCGCCTTCATCCCCGGCACCAAGCACGGCACGCGCGAAGTCTTCGACGTCAAGGTGCTGGAAGCCGGCTGCAAGGATACCGGCGCCTATGATCTCTACCTCGCCGCCGCCGAAGGCGCGGATGACAAGGAAAAGGCCGACAACGCCAAGAAGGCCTGCCACGACCTGCGCACCGACGGCGTCTCGGTGGACATCGACGGCGACTATACCGAAACGCTCGCCCGTCTGGATGCCAACCCCACCGCGATCGGCGTCTTCGGCCTGTCCTTCTACCAGAACAACACCGACAAGCTGCGCGTCGCCACCATGTCGGGCGTCGTCCCCTCGGTGGACAGCATCGCGTCGGGCGAATACCCGGTGTCCCGCCCGCTGTTCTTCTACGTCAAGAAACAGCATATCGGCGTGATCCCCGGCCTCAAGGAATTCGTCGAATTCTTCGTCTCCGACGACATGGCCGGTCCCGACGGCCCGCTGGCGGCCTACGGCCTCGTCTCCGACCCGGAACTGGCCGCGACGCAGGAAGCGGTGGCCAACGAAACCGTCATGGGTCCGCTGGAATAAGACCCCCGGGGTGCGCCGGACCCTTCCGGCGCACCCGCCCCCTTCCCGAAGGATGGACCCCATGCAGCAGCCCCGCGTCCTGCTGGTCGAAGACGAATACGCGCAGCGCGAAGTCCTCGCCTACAACCTCGCCGCCGAAGGCTTCGACGTGATCCAGGCCGACAACGGCGAAGACGCGCTGATGCTGGTGGACGAAGACCATCCCGACATGATCATCCTCGACTGGATGATGCCCAAGATCTCGGGAATCGAGGTCTGCCGCCGCCTCAAGATGCGTCCCGAAACCCGCGCCATCCCCATCATCATCCTTTCCGCCCGCGCCGAAGAGGTGGACCGCGTCCGCGGCCTTGAAACCGGCGCCGACGACTACGTCATCAAACCCTATTCCATGGTGGAACTGATGGCCCGCGCCCGCGCCCAGATCCGCCGCGTGCGCCCTTCGACCCAGGGCATCGTGCTGGAATTCGACGGCATCCGCGTCGATACCGAAACCCGCCGCGTCTATCGCGGGGACAAGGTGCTGAAACTCGGCCCCACGGAATTCCGCCTCCTCGTCGCGCTGATCGAAAAACCCTCGCGCGTCTGGTCCCGCGACCAGTTGCTCGACCGCGTCTGGGGCCGCGACATCTATGTCGATACCCGCACCGTGGATGTCCATGTGGGCCGGTTGCGCAAGGCGCTCTGCGCCCATGGCGACCCCGACCCGATCCGCACCGTGCGGGGGGCGGGCTACGCTCTGGGATAGGGCGCTACCCGCAACGCTTCACCCGCCCCGCGCCGCGAAAAGCTCCGCCAGCACCGGATTGGGAAACCGCCTCTCCCGCGTGATCGCATAGAACGTCTCGCGCATCTCCTCGATCCGCGCCGCCAGCACCAGCGTCCCGTTGGCCAGCTCGTCCTGCACCACGATGGACGGAATGACCGCCAGCCCCGCATCCTCCCGCGCCAGCAGACGCAGCATGGCCATGTCATCCGCCTCGGCCGCGATCTGCGGCACCACCCCCAGCCGCGCCACCAGCGCATCGAACCCCGCCCGCAGCGACGTCTCCGGCGATGGCAGGATCAGCGGCTCCTCCGCCAGCAGCACGGCCAGGGGCCGCATCGGCCCCGCCACCCGATAGGGCGTCCCGATCAGGCTGACGGGCTGTTCCGCCAGCCGGTGCACCAGCCACGGGCTGCCCGGCTCCCGCGCCGGGGCAAGGTTGGTCAGCAGGACATCCAGCGCCAGCGCCTCCAGCTCGCGCAGCAATTCCGCCTGCGACCCGGACCGCAGCACCACCTCCACATCCGTCCGCCCGATCAGCGGGCGCAGGAATCCCATCTGGAAGTTGCGCGACAGCGTTGCCAGCGCCCCCACCCGCAACGGCCGCCTTGCCCGCCCCGTTTCCCGCAGCGTCGCGGTCAGGTCGTCGGCGGTGCGGAAGATCGCCTCGGCATGGTCCAGCGCGATCCGCCCGGCCTCGGTCAGCACCAGCCCGCGCCCCCGCCGCTCGAACAGGTCATGCCCCAGCGTCGCCTCCAAAGCCTTGATCTGCGTGGACAAAGCCGATTGCGACAGATTCAGCCGCGCCGCAGCCCCGGTCAGGGTGCCGTCGCTCGCCACGGCCCGGAACAGCCGCAGATGATGCAGATTCAGTTGCGCCATACTTTCACCAAACAGAACGGTATCCCGCAAAATATGTAATTTTCTGGAAGTGACGCAAGGTCTATCTCCGCCTCATCCTATCAGGAGATGACGATGGACACCCTTCCCGCCCTCACCTTCCTCGCCCCCCTGCCGCTTCTGGCCGTGGCCGCGCTGGCCGCCACGCGCCCCGGCCGCCGCCCGGGTGCGGTGCCGAAACTGGCCGAAGGCGCGGCGCTCCTGTCCCTTGTCCTCGCCCTCGGCGGGGTTGCCCAGCTTGTCCTGACCGGCCCGCAGGCGACGATGCTCCTGCAACTCGACGCCGTCAGCGCCACGATGGCCACGCTGGTGGCCTTCGTCGGCTGGGTCGTCTCGCGCTACTCCCGCACCTATCTCGATGGCGAGTCGCGCGAAGGCGCCTTCCACGCCCTCCTCCTCGCCACGCTGGCCGGTGTCCTGATCCTCGTGCAATCCGCCAGCCTGATCACCCTCGTCGCGGCCTTCGCCGCCGTCGGCATCGGCCTGCGGCAACTCCTCCTCTTCTACCCCGACCGCCCCGAGGCCCAGCGCGCCGCCGCCAAGTTCACCCTCGTCTGGACGGCGGGCGACGCCGCGCTGGCCGCTGCCGCGCTGCTGCTCTGGCAGGCCCATGGCACCGCCGACCTGCCCGCGCTGGCCGCCCAGACCACCTTCCCCCTTACCGCGCATTTCGCCGTCGCCCTGATCGTCCTCGCCGCCGCGCTGAAGACCGCCGCCTTCCCCCTGCACGGCTGGCTGACCGAGGTGATGGAAGCCCCCACCCCCGTCTCCGCCCTCCTCCATGCGGGGATCATCAACGCGGGCGGCTTCCTGCTGGTCCGCATGGCCGACAGCGTGCAGCAAAGCCCCGGCGCCATGGCCGCGCTGGTGATGCTGGGCGGGTTCACGGCACTGTTCGGCGCGGCGGTGATGCTGACGCAATCGGCGGTCAAGACGGCGCTCGCATGGTCCACCGTGGCACAGATGGGCTTCATGCTGCTGCAATGCGGCCTCGGCCTCTGGGCGCTCGCCGTCCTGCACATCGTCGCGCACTCGCTCTACAAGGCCCATGCCTTCCTCTCCTCGGGTGATGCCGTGCGCGCCGTCGCCTCGATCCGCAAACCCGGCCCCGTCGCCGTCCCCGGCCTTGCCGCCGTGGCAAAGGCCTTCGCCCTCGCGCTGGTGGTCTATGCCCTCGTCGCCACCGGCTTCGGCCTGGTCGCCAGCCCGAAATCGGCGCAGGCCCTCGCCCTCGGCGCGATCCTGATCTTCGGCGTGGCCTATCTCATCGCGCAGGGCCTCGCCGATGCAGCCCCCTGGGCGCTGACCCGCCGCACCGCCATCGCCTCGCTGGGCGCTGCCATCGCCTATTTCGGCTTCCATGTCCTCTCCGCCGCGCTCTGGGGTCCGCACCTGCCGAAACCCCCGGTCGCGGGTGCGCTGGAATGGGCGCTGATCGTGCTGGCGCTCCTCTCCTTCGGCCTCGTCGCCATCGCGCAGGCGCTCTTCCCGCTCTGGGCGCACCACCCCGCCGCCGCCGGCATCCGCGTGCATCTGGCGAACGGGCTCTACCTGAACGCGGTCCTCGACCGCATCATCGGCGGCTTCCGCACCGCCAAGTCCCACTAAGACGCCAAACGGAGTAACCCGGATGTTCCTGAAACACGCCCAGATCGCCCCCGCCCGCGTCTCGGACCTGCTCACCGCCGCCGAAGCCGCCGCGCGGGCCATCCCGCCCGCCTTCCCCCTGTCCGCCACCGTCGCGGTCAACCCCTTCCTCGGCCAGACCGGCGAAGACCTTGCCACCGCGCAGGCCCGACTGGCCCGCGTCGCAGGCACCCGCATCCTGCAACCGCGCAGCACCTATGCCGCCAAGGTCGCCGAAGGCACCATCACCGACGACGACCTCGCCGCCGCCCTGATCGCCTATGACTCCGGCTGGAAACCGGTCGACCTCGCCATGCTCAAGGCGAAGCTGCCGCTCCCCTCCGCCACCCCCGCCGCCCTGCCCACCGTGGCGGAACTGGCGGCAGCGGAAACCGGCACCGACTGGCCCGCCGTCATCACCCGCGCCTTCGGTCTCTGGGCCGCGGGGCGGTTCGACC
>AYNO01000080.1 GCA_000500915.1 Rhodobacter sp. CACIA14H1 | reverse complement strand
AATCCCGCCGCGCGGGGTTCACCTACACCATCCGCGACCTGTTCGAGGTGCAGCCCGTCCTGACCGACCGCGACGCGCCCGTCGTCCGCTCCACCGCCGCCGCCATCGGGCGGGTGCTGGGTCAGGTGGCCGATTATGTCGTCAGTCCCGGCACTTACGACCAGAAACATATCGACCGCATCGGCCGCCTGAAAAACTGCATCGCCTATGGGCCCGGCCTTCTGCACCTTGCCCACCAACCCGATGAATGGGTCGGCGTGCAGGACATGGCGGACAGCGCGAAGGTCATGGCGCTGGTGCTCCATGACCTTCTGGCCTGAGGGCTGGCTTCAGTCGACGCAGAGGATCGCGGCGCAGATCGGCAGAGCCGCAGTCTCCGCCGGCGCAAGCCGCGGCAGCGTGTCGAGTTGCAGGAAAAGGTCAGGCGTCGGGTTGGCAAACGGCATGTCGCCGCCGACCCGCACACCGTCGCCCAGCACGCCGCCCGTCGCAAAGACCGTCCCGGACCCGACCACGATGCCGACGCCCAGCGCCCCCTGAACCGCGCTGTTGCCCGAAAGGACCTGCACACGCAGGCGGGCATTGCCCAGATCGAACGGATCGATGGACAGCGAAAGCTCCCCGCCCTGAACCGAACCCGCGCCATCCACCGAAGCGCGGCGCATCCCGACGGTCAGGTGCGGCGGCTGGATACCCTGCGGACCGAAGGGAATGGTCAGGCCGACAAATCCATTGGTCTGACTGGTTTCGGATGCGGTGGGCAAGGGCGACGGGTCGGCAAGGGCAGCCGCGCCGATACAGGCGGCCACGGCACCGGCGACAAGTGCGCCAGTCAAGGATTTCATGATCTTAGGTCTCCCGTTACGCCCGCAGGGGCGGGCACGGGGACTGCATATTCCCGCGCCGGAAGGGGATCATCCGCCCGTCCGGTGCAGGGTCGGCCCGCATGAGTCGGTCAGACGCCCATGGGTCCGGACGCGCCGGACAGGACCGCTATCGCCGCTATCCTAGGATGTAATTTCAGACCGCGATATTGTCGATCAGCCGCACGCCGTCCAGCCAGGCCGCCGCCAGCATCCGCACGGGGCGGGCCGTATCCGTCACCGGTCCCAGCGTCTCGGCATCGCGCAATTCGATGTATTCCACGCTGTCGAACCCTTCGGCCAGCACCGCCTGCGCCGCCCGTGCCATCGCCTGATCGCCCGCCATGCCGGACCGCACCTCCCGCGCCGCCGCCAGCATCGCGGCATAGAGCGCGGGCGCCTTCTGCCGCCCCGCCGCCGTCAGCCGCACATTGCGCGAAGACATGGCCAGCCCATCGGGATCGCGCACCGTCTCGCACCCCACCACCGTGACGGCCATGTTCAGATCCGCCACCAGCCGCTGCACCACCTGCAACTGCTGCCAGTCCTTCTGCCCGAAATAGGCGCGGTCCGCCTGCGTCATCCCGAACAGCTTGGACACCACCGTCGCCACCCCGTCGAAATGGCCGGGGCGCAATTCCCCCTCCAGCGGTTGCGACACCCCCCCGACCGAGACAGTCGTCACGAAACCGCCGGGATAGACCTCCTCGGGCGCGGGGCAAAAGACCACCTCCACCCCCACCCAGCGCAGAAGGGCGGCATCCGCATCCTCGGTCCGGGGGTATTTCTTCAGATCGTCGGGGTTGTTGAACTGCTTGGGGTTCACGAAGATCGTCGTGATCACCCGCCCGCATTCCGCCTTGGCCCGCCGCGCAAGGCTCAGATGCCCCTCGTGCAGCGCCCCCATCGTCGGCACCACGCCCACGACATGCCCCTCGGCCTTCCAGCCGCGCACGACATCGCGCAGCTCCGCCACCGTCCGCAGGATGACCGTCACGATTTCACCTGATCCGCGAACCCGTGCTCCGGCCCCGGAAAGGCGCGGGTCCGCACCTCTTCGGCATAGGCTGCGATGGCCTGATCCGCCGCCGCGCCCAGATCGGCATAACGCTTCACGAATTTGGGACGGAAGGCGGTGAACATCCCCAGCATGTCGTCGATCACCAGCACCTGCCCGTCGCAATCCGCGCCCGCGCCGATGCCGATGGTCGGTATCCGCAACGCAGCTGTGATTCGCCCGGCCAGACCGACCGGCACCTTCTCCAGCACGATGGAAAACGCCCCCGCCGACTCGCAGGCGCGGGCATCGGCCATCACCTTCTCCGCCTCGTCGTCGCGCCCCACGACCTTGTAGCCGCCCAGCGTGTTCACCGCCTGCGGGGTCAGGCCCACATGCGCCATGACCGGCACGCCCCGCGCCGTCAGGAAGGCGATGGTCTCGGCCATGTGCTGCCCGCCTTCCAGCTTCACCGCAGGTGCCCCCGTTTCCGCAATCAGCCGCGCCGCGTTGCGATAGGCCTGCTGGGGGCTTTCCTCATAGCTGCCGAAGGGCATGTCGATCACCGGCATGGCCTTCTGGCAGCCCCGTACCACGGCGCGGCCGTGAAGGATCATCATCTCCAGCGTCACGCCAAGGGTGGAGGGCATCCCGTGCAGCACCATCCCCACCGAATCCCCGACCAGCGCGATATCGCAATGGGCATCCACCAGCCGCGCCATCGGCGTCGTATAGGCCGTCAGCACCACCAGCGGCACGCCCCCCTTGCGGGCGGCGATATCCGGCGGCAGCACGGGGCGGACGGGGGCGGTGGCGCTCATGGCGTGTCCCTCTTTCAACTCTGCCTGTTATAGAGGCACAGCCGCCAAGGGACAGCAAGCACGTTCGCTGCGCTGCGGCGTCCCCGATGGTGCAGGAACGCAACGGCAGACCCCTTGACCCGCAGGCGCGACCGCCGCCTCATGCCTCCGGTCACAACGGAGCATCCCATGTCCCTGATCGCACGCGTCACCCGTGACGGCATCGCCCCCGAAACCGAACGCCCCGACCCCGCCAAGGTCCTGTCGGGCGACCCCGTCCACACCACATGGAACATCGAGGACCGCGACGGCCTCTATTCCGGCCTGTGGCAATCGACACCGGGGAAATGGCGGGTGTCCTATTCCGAATGGGAATATGTCCATATCCATGCCGGTCATTCGATCCTGACCGATGCCGACGGCCAAGCGACGCATCTGCGGGCGGGGGATAGCTGGATCATCCGCCCCGGTTTCACCGGCACTTGGGAAGTGGTCGAAACCACGCTGAAGGATTACGTCATCCTCTGAAACGCAAAAGGGGGCGACGCCATGGCATCGCCCCCTTTGTATCACACCGGCACCCCCGTTCAGGTCGAAGCGGGTTCCGCAGTCAGTTCCTCCAGCGTCGGGCACTCCGCCTCGTCTATCCCGCGGTTGCGGCAGATGCGCAGACGGCGGCGTTCGTCCTTCTCGGCCTGCTTGGCCGCAGCCTCGGCAGCCAGACGCTCGTCCTCTGCCGCGCGGGCCTCCGCCTCGGCTATGGCGATCTTGTCCGCCTCGAGCTGGGCGCGGTTCTCGGGCGTGTCCGGCACGGCGCGGCCATAGGCATCGTCCATATAGGGGCCTTCCGCCGCAAGGCTCTGCTCCAGCGTGCGCACCACGATGCGGTCGCCGATCTCGGCATTCTCGAACAGGTGGATGGCGTCCTGGTTGAACAGCCGGATGCAGCCCGCGCTGGTCGCCCGCCCGATCGAGGCATTGTCGATCGTCCCATGCACGCGGAACATCGTGTCCCGCCCGCCGCGATACAGATACAGCGCCCTTGCCCCCAGCGGGTTCTCCAGCCCGCCGGGCAGACCGCCGGCATATTCGGCATAAAGATCCGGCCGCGTCCGCACCATGTTCGCCGTGGGCGTCCAGGACGGCCATTCCTGCTTGCGGCCGACATAGCCGGTGCCGCGGAAGGAAATGCCCTCGCGCCCGACGGCGATGCCGTAGCGGGTGGCCTTGCCGCCTTCCTTCACATGGTACAGGACCCGGGCATGGGTATCGACGACGATGGTCCCCGGCTCTTCCGTCCCGGCATAATCGACTTCGGTGCGCGGGTTGGTCCCGAACAGGTGCAGCGGTTCCACGGCGGGGATCAGGTATTCCCCGTCCTGCACGGCCTGATAATGCGGCGGCACATCGGCCTTTGCCGGGACCTCCTCGGTGCGGGGGGCATCGGCGCAGGCGGCAAGCCCCAACAGGGCAAGCAGGGCAGTCATTCGTATGATGATGTTCACGATGTCGGGACTCGGCTGCTGAAAGAACGTTCCTAGAAGCACTTTTGTCCATTAACCCGTCAAGCCCCGCCTCGGTTTCCTTGCGCGTTTTGCCGCTGAATCCTCTGGCAGGACGCCATTTATGCATCCCGCCGCCTTGCGCAGGGCCTGTTCGTCCCCATCTCGGACCCATGCAGGTGATGGAGATGCAAGGATGCGCTGCCCCGTTGACAACGAAACCCTCGTCATGGCCGACCGTAACGGCGTCGAGATAGACTATTGCCCGAAATGCCGCGGTGTCTGGCTGGACCGGGGCGAACTGGACAAGATCATCGAACGCGTCGGGGCCGTGCCCGCCCCTGCCCCTGCCGTCGCACCCGCACCGCCGCCGCAACAGACCGCGCCGCAGGGCTACGCGCCGCAGCCGCCACAGGGCTATGCCCCCAGACCGGCCCGCGGCTGGGACAGCGACGACCGCAACGATGACGATTACTACCGCCGCCACGGCTACAAGAAACGCAAGAGCCTGCTGGGCGAGATCTTCGATTTCTGACCGCAGCCCCGGCGCCCGCCGGGCCTACCAACGCGTCAGCGCCGCCTCGTCCTCGTCCTTCGCGGCGACCCAGGCGGCGCCGTCCGGCCCGATCTCCTTCTTCCAGAAGGGGGCGCGGGATTTCAGATAATCCATCAGGAATTCCGCAGCCGCAAAGGCATCGGCCCGATGCGGCGCGGCCGTGGCGACCATCATGATCGCCTCGCCCACCGCAAGTCGCCCGTGCCGGTGGATCACCAGCGCATCCACCAGCGACCAGCGGTCCACCGCCTGCGCGGCAATGGCGGCAATCGCCTTCTCCGTCATGCCGGGATAATGCTCGATCTCCATCGCCGCCATCCCGCCATCCCCGCGCACCACGCCGGTGAAGGTGACGACAGCCCCCGCCCCCGTGGCCCCAGCCGCGAAATCCCGCGACACCGCGCCCAGATCGAAGGGCGCTTCCTGCACGGCAACGCGCATGTCAGCCCCCCGTCATGGGCGGAAAGAACGCCACCTCGCGCACACCCGCCAAAGGCGCGTCGAAGGACGACAGCTCCTGATCCAGCGCCACGCGCAGGCTGGCCAGATCGGCAAAGGCCGCCTCGTACCGCTCCTCGCGCGCCCGCAACTCCTCGACCAGAGCCATGACCGTCGCGGCCTCTGTCTCCACCCGCTCTTTCGGCAGGCCGATGCGTTCGCGCACCCATGCGAAATACAGGACGTCGATCATTTCCCATCCCTCAGGAAGGGCAGCGACTTGCGGAAATAGTCCCACCCCGTCGCCAGAGTCAGTACCGCCGCCACCCAGATCAGCACCAGCCCGACCATCGTGGCATAGGACGAACAGCCCCGCGTGCCGCAGGACCGGATGGGATCGGCAAGGCCCTGGCTGACCAGTTCCGCATACTGGTCGGTCGTCAGCCCCTGCCGCGCGATGCCTTCCAGATGCTCCAGCCCCGTCCCGAGGAACAGGACGGCAATCGCCACCATCTGCGCCGTGGTCTTCCACTTCGCCAGCTTCGTGACCTTCAACAACCCCGCCTTGGCCCCCAGGAACTCGCGCAGGCCGGACACGAACACCTCGCGGAACAGGATCGCCGTGACGGGCAGGATCAGCCACGGGTTCATGCCGGAATAGCCGGTGATGATCACCAGCGCGATCACGACCATCGCCTTGTCCGCGATCGGGTCCAGCATCGCGCCGAATTTCGACTCCTGCTTCCAGGCCCGCGCCAGATAGCCGTCGAACCAGTCCGTCACCGCCGCGCTGATGAACAGCGACAGGGCCAGCCAGTCCGCCCACGGCCGATGGAAATACAGGAACATGATCGCCACCCCCGGTGCGGCCAGCAGGCGGATAACCGTCAGGATATTCGGCAGGTTCCAGTTCATGCGCGAAGGGATAGCAGGGGAAACGCACCGGGGAAAAGGGTAAACGCGACTCCCGCAGGTTGACCAACGGCGCGGCCTTCGCTAGCAGGCCGCCTTCACGGGCGGAGGCAGGCAATGGCACGGACGAAAAAGGGCAGGGCAGTTTCGGGCTGGCTTGTCGTGGACAAGCCGGCGGGGATCACCTCCACATCCGTCGTGAACAAGGTGAAATGGGCCCTTGCGGCGCAGAAGGCGGGCCATGCCGGCACGCTGGACCCCGCGGCAACCGGCGTTCTGGCCGTGGCTCTGGGCGAGGCGACCAAGACCGTCCCCCACATCACCGATGCGCTGAAATGCTACCGTTTCATGGTCCGCCTCGGGGCCGCCACGACGACCGACGATGCCGAGGGCAGCATCATCGAAACCTCTGCCCTGCGCCCGTCGGATGATGCGATCAGGGCGGCCCTCTCCGCCTTCCGCGGCGACATCATGCAGGTGCCGCCCCAGTTTTCCGCCGTGAAGGTGGATGGCGAACGCGCCTATGACCTTGCCCGCGACGGCGAAAGGCTGGACCTCGCGCCGCGCCCGCTCTGGGTGGAAAGCCTCGACCTGATCGACCGCCCCGATCCCGACCACGTCCTTCTGGAAATGGTCTGCGGCAAGGGTGGATATGTGCGCTCCATCGCCCGCGATCTGGGCCGGGCGCTGGGCTGTTTCGGCCATGTCCTCTGGCTCCGCCGCGAATGGTCGGGGCCGTTCGACGCGGCGCAAGGCATCTCGCTGGATGATATCGACCGGCTTGCGCATACGCCGGACCTCGACGCCTTCCTGAAGCCGCTGGAACTTGCCCTAGAAGACCTGCCGCAGGTCATCGCCACAGCCGAAGGCGCGGCACGCATCCGGAACGGCAATCCCGGCATGGTCATCGCCTCGGGCATCGAATGGGGCACCGAAGTCTGGGCCTCGCATCAGGGCCGCGCCATCGCCATCGGGCGCTACCAGTCGGGCGAACTGCATCCGTCCCGCGTCTTCAACTGACCTTTCCTGCCGGCGGCCGTCCCGCTACCTTCGGGGCAGCGCGGGACAGGATGCCCCGCCCCGACCGGAACACCGCATGATCACGCGCCACCACCAGAAGGGCGACGCCGCCAGCACCGCCGTCTATTCCCCCTGCGAACGCTACCGCTACCTGCTGACCCGCGTCTGGGACCCGGCGGGACAAAGGGCGCTGTTCGTCATGCTGAACCCGTCCACCGCCACCGAATTCCAGAACGACCCCACCGTCGAACGCTGCGAACGCCGCGCCCTCGCCCTTGGCTTCGGGGCCTTCCGAGTCACCAACATCTTCGCCTTCCGCGCCACCGATCCGCGCGTGATGCGGGCCGAGGCCGACCCTGTCGGCCCCGCCAATGACGATGCCATCCGCAGCAGCGCGACGGATTGGGCGGACCGGATCATCTGCGCATGGGGCACCCATGGCGCACATCTGGGGCGCGGCGCGCAGGTCACGGCGCTGCTCCGCGCGACCGGACGGCCGCTTTACACGCTTGGCCTGTCGAAGGACGGGTATCCGAAGCACCCGCTCTACATCGGATATGACCGCCAGCCGGAACCGTGGCCCTGATGCAGGACGGTCATCCGACCATCGTCCTGATGTCCCCCGGCGCCAGACCGGCCCCGCCCATGACGCGGGCCGCCACAGTGCCATCGACAAGGACCAGCGCATCCGCGCCGCTGTCCCGCACCTCGACCAGCGGTGCCACACCTTCGGGGTGAAGGATGAAAAGCTGGTCCTGCGCCGGATCGAAATCCGCGATGACCGAACCTTCGCCGGAAACCACGAACGTATCGGTCCCCTCGCCGCCTGTCGCGTGATCGCCCCCTGACAGGCGCAGCCAGTCGTCACCCGCGCCGGCATTCAGGAAATCCGCCCCCTCGCCGCCATCCAGCCGGTCGTTCCCGTCCCCGCCGTCAAGCGTATCGCGCCCATCCCCGCCCCGCAGGGTATCCCGACCCTCTGCCCCCGCCACCCAGTCATCGCCGCGGCCGCCGTCCAGCAGGTCATCACCCGCCCCGCCAAGCAGCGTGTCGTCCCCGTCGCCGCCGTCGGCCGTATCGTTGCCACCCTGACCGGCCAGCACATCCCCGCCGCTGCCGCCCCGCAGCACATCATTCCCTGCGCCTGCGGTCAGCGAATCCCGGCCCGCACCGCCGACCAGCAGATCGTCCCCTTCGGCCGCATCAAGGCTGTCGTCACCATCGCCGCCATACAGCCTGTCGCGCCCCTGCCCGCCGGACAGGGCATCATTGCCGGCCTGCCCCGCGATCCAGTCATCGCCCCCCGCACCGTTCAGGATATCGGCACGGTCGGACCCCTGAAGGATCAGATCCTCATCCACCGGGTCGGGGATGTCGTCGCTGGCCGGCATCCCTTCCCCGGCAAAGGGATCGTCCCAGTCCCCGTCATCATCGTCGGGGTCGTCCCATCCCGTCCCGCCGGGCTGGCGGCCGTCTGGCGGGTTGTCCGGCGCCGCCGCATCATCCGCACCGTCCCCCGCACCATCCCCGCTGTCGTCCCCGGCCTGCCCGTTCATGGCGGCATCCGCCATCAACCCGGCCACGAACACCCCGAGCAAGCCCAGCAAGCCGAACATCGCATCACCCCTTACCCCGCGGACGGCACCACTCGCCCGCACACCGCCGCCGATATTGCCAGAGAATCGTAGCCCCATCCCGCCGCTTCGCCGCGTTTGGTTAACACTGCCGCCCGATTCCTCTTCCCATCCTGCCGATTCTCACCTATACGCCCGCATCCGCCGCAAAACCGGCGGTTTCCCGGCCCTGCTGGACGACATCCCGGCTTGTGCCTTCACCCTCTTCACAGGAGACACCGATGTCGATCACCGTCGAAGAAAAAGCCCGCCTCATCAAGGAATACGCGACCAAGGAAGGCGATACCGGTTCGCCCGAAGTCCAGGTCGCAATCCTGTCGTCGCGCATCGCCACGCTGACCGAACACTTCAAGTCGCACAAGAATGACAACCATTCGCGTCGCGGCCTGCTGATGCTCGTGGCACAGCGCCGCAAGCTGCTCGACTACCTGAAAAAGACGGACGAGGGCCGCTATTCCTCGCTCATCGCGCGTCTCGGCCTGCGCCGCTGACCTGCGGGACCCGCTGACGGAAATGCCCGCACCGCAAGGTGCGGGCATTTTGCTTTTCCCCGCTCAGACCTGCTTGTCCATCGCCTGGACCGTGGACCGCCCGCTCTGGACCAGCCCCTCGATCTCGCCGGTGATGGTTGACACCTGATTGGCCAGCTTGCGGATTTCCTGCGCCACGATGGCAAAGCCGCGCCCCGCATCCCCCGCCCGCGCCGCCTCGATCGAGGCGTTCAGCGACAGAAGGTTCGTCATCTGCGCGATGGTGCCGATACGCTGGTTGAACTCGTCGATACTGGCCAGAAGGCCCTGCACGACCTTCACCGTCCGGCCCGTTATGGCACGCTGTTCGGTGATGTCCTTCAGGAAGGCCGTGTAGAGTTTCCGCCCGTCCTCGAGGTCGATGATCGACAGCAGCAGGATCGCCGTATGGACCTGCCCGTCCTTGCGGTGGATCGGCACCTCGCGGCTCGTGCCGACGATCCGGTTCTCGCCCGTCTCGCGGTGGCGGTTGACGAAGCCGTCATGCGACCCCTGCATCTCGGGTGGGACCAGCATCGCCACGTTCTTCCCCACGACCTCTGCCGCGCTGTAACCCCAGAGCTTTTCGGCCGAGCTGTTGAAGAAGGTGACGATATTGTCCTGGTTGATGGAAACCACCGCATCCATCGTACTTTCCAGCGTCTGGCGGATGGCGATGCGGTTCTTGCGGTCCTCGGTGACGTCGCGGACGAAGGCGGCATAGTTGGTCGCGCCGTCCTCGCCCCGCACGATCGACAGCGCCAGCGATGCCCAGACCCTTGCCCCGTCCCTCCGTTCAAGCTGCACCTCGCGGGACGATCCGACGATCCGGTTCTGCCCCGTGCGCCGGTGGCGATCCACCCACGCATCGTGTTCGCCCCGCATGTGCTGCGGCAAAAGCATCTTGACGTTGCGCCCCATCACCTCGGACGCGGCATAGCCCCACAGCCGTTCGGCGGCAGGGTTGAAATAGATGATGCAGTTCATGTCGTCGATCAGGACAACCGCATCGATCGCCTGATCCAGCACGGGCCGCAGGCTGATCCGGCTGCCGGGTTTCGCAGAAGAGTCGAGCATCCAGCACTCCACATTGTTCCGGATGCAGTGGTGCCAGCAAAAGACCAAGGAAACGTTATCCGCAACGATCCTTCCGCAACCCGCCACGGCGGGTCCCGCGGAAACTCCGCGCTTTCCAAACCCCTGCTTTTCCTGTATGCGCCCCACCATCTGCGACGTGAGGCCATGCCCCCGGCCACATGCGAAGGATAGGGGGCGGCGGCAATGGGGCCGCCATGCAAACGGGGGTTCGGCAGGGGCCGGCACCCTCAGATAGGATCCGCTGATGTTCAACGTTATCAAGAAATCCATCCAGTGGGGCGGTGAGACGCTCACTCTGGAAACCGGCAAGGTTGCCCGTCAGGCCGACGGCACCGTGATCGCCACGCTGGGCGAAACCTCCGTCATGGCCAACGTGACCTTTGCGAAAAGCGCAAAGCCGGGTCAGGACTTCTTCCCCCTGACCGTCCACTACCAGGAAAAATACTACGCCGCCGGCAAGATTCCGGGCGGCTTCTTCAAGCGCGAAGCGCGTCCTTCGGAAAAGGAAACGCTGACCTCGCGCCTGATCGACCGTCCCTGCCGCCCGCTCTTTGTCGATGGCTTCAAGAACGAAGTCCTCGTCATGGCGACGGTGCTGTCGCATGACCTGCACAACGAACCCGACATCGTGGCGATGATCGCGGCCTCAGCCGCCCTCACCATCTCGGGTGTGCCCTTCATGGGCCCCATCGGTGCGGCCCGCGTCGGTTTCTCGGACGGCGAATACGTGCTGAACCCGTCGGTGGACGACCTTCAGAACCTGCGGAACAATCCCGACCAGCGCCTCGACCTCGTCATCGCCGGCACCAAGGACGCCGTGATGATGGTGGAATCCGAAGCCTACGAGCTGTCGGAAGCCGAAATGCTGGGCGCGGTGAAGTTCGGCCATGCTGCGATGCAGCCGGTGATCGACCTGATCATCGATCTGGCCGAGGAAGCGGCGAAGGAACCCTTCGACTTCTCGCCCCCGGACTACTCCGACCTCTACGCCCGCGTCAAAGCGGCTGGCGAAACCCAGATGCGTGCCGCCTTCGCGATCAAGGACAAGCAGGACCGCACCAACGCGATCTCTGCCGCCGTGGACGCGATCAAGGCCGCGCTGTCGGAAGAAGACCTTGCCGACATCAACCTCGGCTCGGCGATCAAGAAGCTGGAAAGCTCCATCCTGCGCGGCGACATCATCAACGGTGGCGCCCGCATCGACGGCCGCGACAACAAGACCGTGCGCCCGATCATCTCGGAAACCGGCGTGCTGCCGCGCACCCACGGCTCGGCCCTCTTCACCCGTGGCGAAACGCAGGCGCTGGTCGTGACCACGCTGGGCACCGGCGAGGATGAGCAGATCATCGACGCCCTGCACGGTAATTCGCGGTCGAACTTCCTGCTGCACTACAACTTCCCGCCCTACTCGGTCGGCGAGGTTGGCCGCGTGGGTTCGCCCGGCCGCCGCGAGATCGGCCACGGCAAGCTGGCATGGCGCGCGCTTCAGGCCGTGCTGCCTGCGCCCACCGACTTCCCCTACACCATCCGCGTCGTGTCCGAGATCACGGAATCGAACGGCTCCTCCTCGATGGCCTCCGTCTGCGGCGGGTCGCTGTCGATGATGGATGCGGGCGTTCCGCTGAAGGCACCGGTCGCGGGCGTGGCGATGGGCCTGATCCTCGAAGACGATGGCCGCTGGGCCGTGCTGACCGACATCCTCGGCGACGAGGATCACCTCGGCGACATGGACTTCAAGGTGGCAGGCACCGCCGACGGCATCACCTCGCTCCAGATGGACATCAAGGTTGCGGGCATCACGCCCGAGATCATGGAACAGGCGCTGGCACAGGCCAAGGACGGCCGCCTGCACATCCTGGGCGAGATGAACAAGGCGCTGTCCGCCCCGCAGGGCTTCAGCGAATACGCGCCCAAGATCGAAACGCTGACCATCCCCACCGACAAGATCCGCGAAGTGATCGGCTCGGGCGGCAAGGTCATCCGCGAGATCGTGGAAACGAGCGGCGCCAAGGTGGACATCAACGACGACGGCGTGATCAAGATCGCGTCTTCCTCGGCCGATGCGATCAAGCGCGCCTATGACATGATCTGGTCCATCGTCGCGGAACCGGAGGAAGGCCACATCTACACCGGCCGCGTGGTCAAGCTGGTCGATTTCGGCGCCTTCGTGAACTTCTTCGGCAAGCGCGACGGTCTGGTCCACGTGTCCCAGATCGCCAACAAGCGCCTGAACCACCCGAACGAGGTGCTGAAAGAAGGTCAGGAAGTGAAGGTCAAGCTTCTGGGCTTCGACGATCGCGGCAAGGTCCGGCTCGGCATGAAGATGGTCGATCAGGAAACCGGCGAGGAAATCGTCGAGAAGAAGAAGGAAGACGCCGAAGAGGCATAAGCCCTGCGGCACTGTCCACGGGCCCCGGCGGAAACGCCGGGGCCTTTGCTATTGCCGGGACCGCCGTTCAGTCCGCGGCGGCCCCTGTCCGGACGTTGCGGTTGGCCACGCCCCACCATGGCAGGTCCCGCCCGATGAACCGGCCCAGATCGTCCCGCGCCGTCTCGGACGCGATGTCCAGTTCCAGAAAATCGTCAGATCCCGCGAATACCTCGCGGATCGCCCGGATATGGGCGTCGATCCAGCGCACGAGATCCTCTTGCCGTGTCCCCACCCCGCGCGGCAAACCGGGTATGGCGCATCGCGTCATCCGCCCCTGCAGGTCGCCCCAACGGCCCATGCTTGCCGCCGTTGCCTGCGGGTCGCGGTAGTTCAGGACGAACTTCGTCCCCGGATGGGTGCGCCGCATCGCCAGAAGAAGCGCGATGTCCAGATTGGGCCAGTAATTCCTTGGCGGAACGCAGTAATCCATCTGCGTCAGGGCATCACAGCCCGACAGGAAGGCAAAGGGATCACCGGTTTCGAACCATCCCCGGTACACAAGTTCCCCGACGGGCGCGTCCCCCCGCTTCCAATGCACACATTTCAGCCCCGCACGTTTCAGGGCTTCATGGATCGTGGTCGTCCCCGATTTGGGAAATCCAACTATTACCAGCATTCACTCGCACATCCCGGCCACACAGGCGGAAACTATCGGCCATGACCGCCGGACGGTAAAGCCCGATCTTTCCCCGCCCGCCACAAGCGGCAGGCCACGTTTTCCCGCCGTTCGCCCTCGCGCCGGTTTTCAACGCGGCAACAACCTGCTAACCCACCCCGCAACGCTTCAGGGGACAGGAAATGCACGGGAATTGGCGCGCGGTCACGGCCGCGGAACAATCCACGCAGGATGCCGACGCATCCCTTCCCTTCGGCCATTTCGCCCCGAACGCGATCCAGCGTGCGCTGATCTCGCTCGCGCGGGCGACGATCCTGCGGCGGGGCATCTTCCGGGCAACCATGACCCGCCTCATCCTCGCCTCCGGCACCGGAACGCTCGACATCCGGTTCCGCGGCGCGGCCTACCGCATCCGGGGCGAGAACAACCTCATCGAATACGGGCTTCTTCTGGTGCCGACCTATAACGGCACCGACATCGACTTCCTTCTCGACCAGGCCCCCGAAGACGCCGCCTTCGTGGATCTCGGCTGCAACATCGGCCTCTATTCCCTGCCGCTTGCGGTCGCCCGTCCCCGGGGGCGCGTCGTCTCGGTCGATGCGAACCCCAAGATGATCGCCCGCATCCGCTGGAATGCCGCGGCCTCGGGCGCAGGCAACCTGACCGCCATCCATGCCGCCGTCTCCGACACCGACGGACGCGGCGACCTGATGATCCGCAAGGACGATGTCGCCATCGTCGCCGTGCAGGAAAACAGCGACGGCGGAATGCCCATCCGCACCCTTGCCTCCATCCTTGCCGAGGCTGGCATCGGCCGCATCCACGGCCTGAAGATCGACATCGAAGGACACGAGGACCGCGCCCTGGTCCCCTTCCTGGACTCCTGCGACCCCGCCCTGCTGCCGCGCCGGATCGTGATCGAACATCCCGAACCGCAGGCGGATTATCCTGGCTGCACGGCGGCCTTCGCCCGCCACGGCTACCGTCTGGTGACACGCACCCGCAACAATTCGCTCTATCTCCTCGACCGATGACCCCGCCCGACGACGCCCCCGCCATCGCGGTCATCCCCTATGCAGAACGGCTGCCCGAAGGCTTGCCCGACCTGCCGCTGGATCGTCTGGACTGGCCCCTCGGCCGCCCCGACCGCCTGAGTCATGGCACCGTGGCGGACATGGCGGCGACCGACCACCTCGTCACTTATCCCAAGACCCGCCTCTATTTCACGCCGCGCGGCCGCCGGAAGGCACAGCTCTCGCTGATGATCGTCGAACCCGACGCCGTCCATGCCAAGCACCTGACGCTGGCCCGCCTCTTCCACCGCCGCTTCTTCAGGGTGCTGACGAAGAATGCAGCACTGCTGGCGGGGATACCGAACGGTAGGCCCTTCATCGCGGGCTATTCCTTCGTGCCGGAAAGCAGCGACATCCCGGCGGAAAAGACACGCCACATGTCCATCATCGCCTCGGCGAAGCGCACCTATGAAGGCCACCGCCTGCGCCATTCCGTCATCGACGCCGCCCGCGCCGAAAACCTGCCGCTGGATGTCATGGGCCGCGGCTACCACCCCATCGAGTCAAAGACCGAAGGGCTTGCGCCCTATCGCTTTTCCGTGGTCATCGAAAACTCCCGCGAAGACTCCTACATCACCGAAAAGCTTGTCGATGCCCTGCGCTGCCGCTGCGTCCCGATCTATTGGGGCGCTCCGGACGTGGCGGATGTCTTCGACGGCGCCGGCCTCATCTGCTGTACGACCGAGTCCGAAATCCTGGACCAGCTCCGCACCCTCGGCCCGGAAGACTATGACGCGCGGCGCGATGCCATCGAACGCAATGCAATCCTTGCGGACCACTTCGCCCAGATGCACCGCCGCGCGGCCGAAGCGGTCCTCGCCCGCTAGACGCGCAGCCATTCGGGCGGGCAGATATCCGGATTGTGCAGCTTCGGATCGGCGAACCACCGGACCGGTGCCACCACCACCTTGCCAGCCGACGGATTGCGCCACGCCCCCCACCAGGAGAAGCTGGAATTCGCGATGATGTGGTGCCGGCAGACACCCATCAGGCGCATATCCTCCACGGCCGCGCCGGGGGGGTTGTGGTCCAGCACGACCGTCTCGGCATCAAGGGCAAGGTTGTCCCGCGCCCAGTGGGGATCGTCGGAAAACACATAAAGCCTCGGGTCGATCCCCGCACGCGCACGGATCGCCGCGACTGCCCGCGCGTAGTAATCCGCATCGCATGTCCCGTGGACCTGCTGCCCCTTCGCGCTGGCAACATAGTCGCCGCGGCGGACATGCAGGGAAACGGCCCTGTCATCCCCGGCTATCCGGCTGGCCCAGCGCAGGTTGTCGTCCGACGGTGGCGTGACGATCTCCAGTTCCGGCCGGATCTGCGGCACCACATCGCGGAAATAGGCTTCGCTCTGGAAATAGCCGTGCAGATAGGTCCCGTCGCCAGCCGCCAGAACGGCCGGATTCACCCCCAGCCCGCGCTCGCGCAGGAAACGCGGCGCCATGAACCCGGCCCGCCACAGCCCGTAGGCCAGAACCCGCGACCGTGGCGGCGGCAGGTCCGCCGACGCGCCCATACGCGCCCGGATGGCAAAGTGGTCCAGCCCGAACACGGCATGGGCCGCCCCGCGCGACAGTTCGCGCGTATCCAGCACCAGTTCGGTCCCATGCCGCAGCGCAACGGCCCGCCCGCAGGCATATTGGAAAAGCTGGTTTCCCAGACCGCCCACAAGGCGCATATGGATCATGGCCCCACCTTCCCAAATCGCGGCACGCCCTGGCGGCCGCCTCTCCATTGCACCCGTTATTTCCCGATAAACAAGCGGACAATGGCATGCTAAGCGCTTGCCGACCTTCATGGACGGAACCGCATCGATGTATCTTGTTCGCTATTACGCCAAACGGCTCCGGACCCTGCGCGGCAAGACCGTCGTCCATGTCGGGGCGCACAAGGGGGCAGGAAGCGGCGCTATATGAACGCTGGGGTGCGGCACACGTCATCTGGGTCGAGGCCGACCCCGAAACCGCACGGGCCCTGCGGTCCCATCTCGCAGGGCGCAGCGGACAGGGCGACGGCTGGCTGGCCCGCCTGCTGCGTTTTCCGCCGACCCGCCATCAGGTCATCGAAGCCCTGATCGGTGACGAAGACGGCAAACCCACCGACTTCTTCGTCTTCTCTAACGACGGCGAGTCGAGCTCGATCTTCCGCAAGGCTAAGCTGGACGCAGACCGCCATGCGAATGTCACGGAAACCGGAGAAGTGCGCCAGCTTTCGATGCGCACGCTCGACCGGCTGCTGCCCGAAAACGGGGTCCCGCTAAACAGCGTGGACATCCTCACTCTGGACGTGCAGGGGGCGGAACTCCTGTGCCTGAAAGGTGCGACCGCGCTGCTGCGCCAGATCCACCTTCTCGAAGCCGAAGTATCGCAAGAGAAATGGTACGAAGGCGGCGTCCTCCTGCCCGAACTGGATGCATGGCTGCGCAGTCAGGGTTTCCGCCGCCGGACATGGGTCCGCCGCCGGATGATGAACGCAGTTTACCGGAACACGCGCCGTCAGCGCTGATCCATCTTTGCCCGCGCCTCGGCCACATGGGCGCGGATGGCGCGCCTGTAGGCCGCGCGGTGCCAGCTCTTGCCGATCTGGCCCCACAGCGCCGCACCCTTCTTTTGGATCGTTGTGCCGCCCGCCGCCGCCGTGTCGTCGCGCACACCCGACGGCTCCACGCACAGGATGCGCTGCCCCGTGACACCCAGCAATTGCACCACCCCGTCAACCGGCCGGTCAAAGCGCCGCGTGACGGCCAGCATCCGCGCCGCCGCTTCGGTGCCGATCAGTTGCGCCGACAGCCGCACGGGCGGAATCTCCGGCTCCACGATGCGGAAACCGCCGGATGCGCGGATCAATGTCCCGTCAACGGGACGCGTCTGGAACTCCACCCAGTCGCCGCGCCCCATACCGTCCAGCACCGCCTTCGACGCCCTGGCAAACACGTCCGCATCCAGAACCACGTCATCTTCGAACACCAGCCCGGCATCCGCCCCGCTGTCCACGATCGCCTGCCAAGCCTTGCGATGGCTCAGGAAACAGCCGATCTCGCCGC
>AYNO01000079.1 GCA_000500915.1 Rhodobacter sp. CACIA14H1 | reverse complement strand
GCGCCCTGTGTTTTTCGTATTGTCCTTCATCGCCGTGATGGGACTGGCCTTCTGGGCCTATCGGGAAAACTATGCCACGCAGGCCGCGCTGCGCGAGATGGGCCAGTTGCAGGACGAGATTGCCGCCCTGCGCGAGGCGCTGGCGCTGCAGCGGGCGGAATGGGCCTATCTGAACCGCCCGGACCGCCTGCGCGAGCTGGCGACGCTGAATTTCGACCGGCTGGGGCTGTTGCCGCTGGAACCCACGCAATTCGGGGTGGCGGGGCAGGTGTCCTATCCGGCGCCGCTGGTCCTGCCGGGCGAAAGCGACTTTCCCGCCATCACCGATCCGGTCGATGTGACCGGCCAGACCGTTTCCCCCGCACCTGATGGGCAGTTCCCATGATCCGCACGCCGCTCCGCCCGCTGGCCCGCATCCTGTCCGCCCGCCAGAAGGGCGAGAACCCCGACACGATCGAGCGCGAGAACCTGCGCCTGCGCCATGAGGAGATGCGCGACAAGTCCCGCGCAAGGGCCGAGGTGCGGCTGCTGTTCCTGAGCCTTGGCTTCCTTGCGGCCTTCACGACGATCGGGGCGCGGATGGGGCTGCTGGCGGCGACCGAGCCGATGGAGCCGCGGTCGGCCGCGGCGGGGGCGCAGATCCTTACGACGCGGGCGGATATCACGGACCGCAACGGGCGGATCCTTGCGACCAACATGCAGACCAACGCGCTTTATGCGCAGCCGCGTGACATGGTCGATCCGGCCCGCGTGGCGCGGGAACTGGCGAAGATCTTTCCCGAGATCGACCCCGTGGCGCTGGAGCGGCGGCTGACGGACGGGCGGTCCTTCCTGTGGATCCGGCGGGTGATGAGCCCCGAGCAGATGCAGCGGGTGCACGAGATCGGCGATCCGGGGCTGCTGTTCGGGCCGCGCGAGATGCGGCTTTATCCCAACGGGCAGTTGGCGGCGCATGTGCTGGGCGGGGCGAGTTTCGGGGCCGAGGGCGTGTCTTCGGCAGAGGTCATCGGCACGGCGGGGATCGAGAAGGCGCTGGATGCGCGTCTGCGCGACCCCGAGCAGGCGGGGGAGCCGCTGCAACTGTCCATCGATCTGACCTTGCAGGCGGCGGTGGAGGAAATCCTTGGCACCGGCATGACGATGCTGAACGCCAAGGGGGCGGCGGCGATCCTGATGGATGTGCGGACGGGGGAAATCCTGTCGCTGGCGTCGCTGCCGTCCTTCGACCCGAATGACCGGCCCAATCCGTTGGTGAAGGGCGATCCGGGCGACAGCCCGCTGTTCAACCGGGCGGTGCAGGGGGTCTATGAACTGGGGTCCACGTTCAAGATTTTCACCGTCGCCAATGCGCTGAACCTTGGACTTCTGGAACCCGAGACGATGGTGGATGCCAATGCGCCGAAGCGGTGGGGGCGGTTCACCATCAAGGAATTCCAGAACAAGAATTACGGGCCGCTGCTGTCGGTCAATGACGTGATCGCCAAGTCGTCCAACGTGGGGACGGCGAATATCGCGCTGATGGTCGGGGCGGAGCGTCAGGCGGCTTTCTTCCAGTCGCTGGGCTTCTTCGAGCCGACGCAGGTGGAGCTGGTCGAGGCGCCGGGGGCCAAGCCTATCGTGCCGAAGCGATGGCCGGACATCACGACGATCACCACATCCTATGGCCACGGGATTTCCGCCAGCCCGATGCATCTGGCGGTGGCCTATGCCGCGATTGCCAATGGCGGTGTGCGGGTGACGCCGACGCTGCTGCACGGGGGCGTGCCGCAGAACGGGCCGCGCGTCATGAGCGCCGAGACGGCGCGGGCGTCCATCGGGATGCTGCGGACGGTGGTGGAACACGGGACGGCGACGCTGGGCAACGTGCCGGGCTATCAGGTGGCGGGCAAGACCGGCACGGCGGAAAAGCCCAACAAATCCGGCGGTTATGATACGGACAAGGTGGTGAACACCTTTGCCAGCATGTTCCCCGCCGACAATCCGCAATATGTGCTGGTCGTCACGCTGGACGAGCCGGTGGAGACGACGGGACGCGAGCCGCGCCGGACGGCGGGCTGGACGGCGGTGCCGGTGGCGGGCGAGATCATCCGCCGTGCCGCGCCGCTGCTGGGTTTGCGGCCGGTGGTTGAACCCCCTGTCGTGGATGAGCTAACAGCCGTCTCGAACTGAGACGGGGGCGGGGCCGATGGCCGTGACGAAGCGATTGTCGGAACTGGGACTGGCGGCGCGGGGCGGGCGTGACCCCGTGCTGTCCGGGATCACGGTGGACAGTCGGGCGGTGCGGGAGGGCTGGCTTTTCGCCGCGCTGCCTGGGGCGCGGATGCATGGCGGGGAATTCATCGGGCCTGCCCTGCGGATGGGCGCGGCGGCGGTGCTGACGGATGCCGAGGGGGCGCGGATCGCGGCGGATGTGCTGGCGGGGTCCGACGTGGCGGTCGTGGTAGCCGAGGATGCGCGGGCGGCGCTGTCGGGTGCGGCGGCGCTGTGGTCCGGGGCGCAGCCTGCGGTCATGGTGGCGGTGACGGGGACGAACGGGAAAACCTCCGTTGCGACCTTCACGCGGCAGATCTGGGCGGCCTTGGGGCGCGAGGCGATCAATATCGGGACGACGGGGGTGGAGGGCGCATGGTCCGCGCCGTCGTCGCATACGACGCCGGATGCGATCACGCTGCATTCCATGCTGGCGCAGGCGGCGGCGGCCGGTGTGACCCATGCTGCGATGGAGGCATCTTCGCACGGGCTGGACCAGCGGCGGATGGACGGGGTGCGGCTGGTGGCGGCGGGGTTCACGAACTTCACGCAGGACCATCTGGATTACCACGGCACGATGGAGGCCTATTTCGAAGCCAAGGCCGCGCTGTTCGGGCGGGTGCTGCCGGATGACGGGGTGGCGGTGGTCAATGTGGACGATCCGCAGGGGGCGGCGATGGTGGCCGTGGCGCGGGGGCGCGGGCAGCGGGTGCTGACCGTGGGCCATGCCGAGGGCTGCGACCTGCGGATTGCCGCCCAGCGGGCCGAGGCCACGGGGCAGGAGGTGCGGTTCGTCTGGCAGGGCGTGCAGGCGCATCAGGTGAAGCTGGCGCTGATCGGGGATTTCCAGGCGGCGAATGTGGCGATGGCGGCGGGGCTGGTGATCGCGGCGGGCGAGGAGCCTGCGGCGGTGTTCGGCGTGCTGTCGCGGCTGGTGGGCGTGCGGGGGCGGATGCAGCTTGCCGCGACGCGGGCGAACGGGGCGGCGGTCTTCGTCGATTACGCCCATACGCCGGATGCCGTGGCCACCGCGCTGCGGGCGCTGCGGCCGCATGTGATGGGGCGGATCGTGATCGTCTTTGGCGCTGGCGGGGACCGGGACCGGACCAAGCGGCCGCTGATGGGGGCTGCGGCGCGGGAGTTTGCGGATGTTCTGTTTGTGACAGACGACAACCCCAGAAGCGAGGAGCCGGCCGCCATCCGTGCAGAAATATTGCAAGCCTGTCCCGAGGCGAACGAGGTGGGGGACAGGGCGGAGGCGATCCTGCGGGGGGTCGATGCGCTGGGCCCGGGCGACGCTTTGCTGATCGCGGGGAAAGGGCACGAGACGGGGCAGATCATCAAGGGCGATGTCTATCCGTTTGACGATGTGGAACAGGCAAGCATCGCGGTTGCCGCTTTGGACGGGGTGATCTGATGGTGCTGTGGCGGTCTGCCGATGCGGCGAAGGCGACGGGCGGGCGGGTGACGAAGCCGTGGTCCGCAACGGGGGTGTCGATCGACACGCGGACGCTGCGGGCGGGGGAGTTGTTCGTGGCCCTGAAGGATGTGCGCGACGGGCATGATTTCGTGGCGGCGGCCTTGGCGAAGGGCGCGGCTGCGGCTTTGGTGTCCCGTGTGCCGGAGGGTGTGGCCGAGGATGCGCCGCTGCTGGTGGTGCCGGATGTGCTGCGGGCTTTGGAAGACCTCGGGCGGGCGGCGCGGGCGCGGACCAAGGCGAAGGTGGTGGGAATCACCGGATCGGTGGGCAAGACTTCGACGAAGGAGATGCTGCGGGCCGTGCTGGGCGGGCAGGGACGCGTCCATGCCGCCGAGGCGAGTCACAACAACCACTGGGGCGTGCCGCTGACGCTGGCGCGGATGCCGGAGGAGACGGAATTCGCGGTGATCGAGATCGGGATGAACCATCCCGGCGAGATCGCGCCGCTGGCGCGGATGGCGGGGCTGGATGTGGCGATGGTGACGACGGTCGCGCCCGCGCATCTGGAGGCGTTTGAAAGCGTGGAGGGTATCGCGCGGGAGAAGGCGTCGATCGTCGAGGGGCTGCGGCCCGGCGGTGTGGCGGTTCTGAACGCGGATGTGGAGACGGCGGCCGTCCTGCGGGACCGGGCGGCGGCAGCGGGGGTGCGGATCGTGACCTTCGGCGCGTCGGAGGGGGCGGAGTGGCGCATCCTGTCGGTCGATCTGTCGGACGGGGCGACGGTGGTGCGGGCCCTGCACAAGGGCCAGCCCCTGCTTTTCAAGGTGCTGTCACCGGGGCGGCATTTCGCGGCCAATGCCCTTGGTGCGCTGGCCGTGGCCGAGGCGGTGGGCTGTGATCCGGCGATTGCCGCCTGTGATATCGGCCGCTGGTCGCCGCCCAAGGGGCGCGGGACGCGGGAACGCATCTTGATGGACACGTTGGAGGAGACGGGGTTCGACCTGTTCGATGATGCCTTCAATGCCAATCCGGCCAGCATGGCGGCGGCGCTGGATGTGCTGGTGGCGGCGGAGCCGGAGAACGGGATCGGGCGGCTGGCGGCGGGGCGGCGGATCGCGGTGCTGGGCGACATGCTGGAACTGGGTCCGCGGGAGCGCGAGCTGCACGCGGCCATCGCGGCGCATCCGGGGCTGGAGAAGATTGCGGTGATCCATTGCGTCGGGCCGCGGATGCGGGCCCTGTGGGAGGCCTTGCCGCGCGGCCAGCGGGGCGAGTGGGCCGAGACGGCGGTGGACCTTGCCGGACGGGCGCGGGGGCTGGTCGATGCCGGGGATATCGTGCTGGTGAAGGGTTCAAAGGGGTCGAAGGTCAGTCTTGTCGTTGACGGCTTGCGGAAACTGGGGCAGGCGGTGGCGCCAAAGAACGAGGGGACAGAGTAAATGTTCTATTGGTTGACCGCCTTTTCGGACGGGGGCGATTTCTTCAACCTGTTCCGCTACCAGACGGTGCGGGCAGGCGGGGCCTTCCTGACGGCGCTGATCTTCGGGTTCGTCTTCGGGCGGCCGCTGATCGACTTCCTGCGCCGGAAGCAGAAGAAGGGCCAGCCCATCCGCGATGACGGCCCGCAGAGCCATTTCGCCAAGGCGGGGACGCCGACGATGGGCGGGCTGCTGATCCTGTCGGCGCTGATGGTGTCCACGCTTCTGTGGGCGCGGTGGGACAACCCCTATGTCTGGATCGTGCTGCTGGTGACGCTGGCCTTCGGTCTGATCGGCTTTGCCGACGACTATGCGAAGGTGACGAAGCAGAACACCAAGGGCGTGCCGGGGAAGGTGCGCTTTGCGGCGGGATTGCTGATCGCCGCGCTGGCGAGCTATGCGGCATCGGCCTTCCATCCGGCGGCGCTGACGCATCAGCTGGCCTTCCCCTTCTTCAAGGATGCGCTGCTGAACCTGTGGTGGTTCTTCATCCCCTTCGGGATGGTGGTGATCGTGGGCGCGGCCAATGCGGTGAACCTGACGGACGGGCTGGACGGGCTGGCCATCATGCCGGTGATGATTGCCGCAGGCACCTTCGGGGTGATCGCCTATGTGGTGGGGAACGCGAATTACACCGATTATCTGGGCGTTCATTTCGTGCCCGGCACGGGGGAATTGCTGATCTTCTGCGCGGCCCTGTTCGGGGGCGGCATGGGATTCCTGTGGTACAACGCCCCCCCTGCGGCGGTGTTCATGGGGGATACGGGGTCGCTGGCCCTGGGCGGGGCGCTGGGGGCGATTGCCGTCTGCACGAAGCACGAGATCGTGCTGGCCATCGTCGGCGGGCTGTTCGTGGTCGAGGCGCTGTCGGTGATCATCCAGGTCGCCTATTACAAGCGGACGGGGAAGCGGGTCTTCCTGATGGCGCCCATCCACCACCATTTCGAGAAGAAGGGCTGGGCGGAGCCGCAGATCGTCATCCGGTTCTGGATCATCAGCCTGATCCTTGCGCTGATCGGGCTGGCCACGCTGAAGGTGCGCTAGGGTGGGGATGTGTCACCCGCGCTGAAGTCCTTTCTGGCCATCGGCTGGGGGTTCCTGCTGATCGGGGTGGCCTTCGCGCTGTGGTTCGTCCACATCCCCGTCGTCGTGGCGCGGCTGGGGCTGGAGCCGTGGCTTCTGGGCATTGCGCTGCTGTCGGCCTCGGTCGGCGGGTTGCTGGCCATGGCGCCTTCGGCGGTGATCGTCATGCGGTTGGGCGCGTCGCGGGCGGTCGCGTTGACGCTGCCGCCCTTTGCGGTGCTGGCGCAGCTTCCGGTCCATGTGCCGACGGTGGCCTGGCTGTTCGTGGCGCTGGCATCGGGCGGGGTGGTGATGGGGGTGCTGAACACGGCCCTGAATACCCGTGCGTCGGATTGGGAGGTGGAGACGGGGCGGCCGATGATGTCGGTGTTCCATGCCTTCTATTCGGGTGGCGCACTGGTCGGGGCGTTGCTGGGGGCGTGGATGCTGGGCCTGCCGGGCGGGTCGGGCGTGGCGCTGCTGGTGGCGCTGGGGGTCATGGTGGCGCTGTCGGTGGCGGTGATCCCGTGGTTCGGCCCGTCGGTGCCGCATCCGGTGCGCGAGGGCGGGCCGGGGGCGCGGGCGGCACTGGGCAGTCCGTTCCTGATCGCGCTGGCGGGGATCGCGCTGTTTTCGGACAGTGTGGAGGGGGCGGTGAACGAATGGTCGGCGCTGTATCTGCACGGGGTGCGGGGGTTGACGGAGGCGCAGGCGGCCTGGGGGTTTGCGGTCTTTTCGGGCGTGATGACGGCGGTGCGCATCTTCGGGGCGCTGGTGGTGGCGCGGTTCGGGGAACGGCGGGTGCTGCTGGCGGGGGGGATGCTGATCTTTGCGGGGTTCGGGGTGATCCTGCTGGCGCCGCATCCGATGCTGTCGGTGGCGGGGTTCGGGGTGGTGGCGCTGGGAAGTGCCAATCTGGTGCCGGTGCTGACCTCGCTGGGTGGCCGCGCCGAGGGGGTGCCGCCTGCGGCGGGGATCGCCATGGTGGCTGCGGCCTGCACGGCGGGGATGTTGATGGGGCCGCCGGTGATCGGTTTCGTGGCGCAGGGATTCGGGCTGGCGGTGGCGCTGGCGGTTGTGGGGTGTTTCGGGCTGGTCGTGGCTTCGGGCGTGGCGCTGCTGCGCTGGCCTGCGGGGCGTGCGGTATAGGGATTGTGCGGTGCGGGCGGGGGCGACATCCTGCCTGCCGCGACGGGGGGACGGGCGGATGATTCCGGTTCAGGGCTATCAGGGGCGGAAGGTGGCGGTGCTGGGGCTGGGCCGGTCGGGGCTGGCCACCGCGCGGGCGCTGGTGGCGGGCGGGGCGGAGCCTCTGCTGTGGGATGACAGTCCCGAAAGCCGCGCCAAGGCGGAGGCCGAGGGGTTCGTGATGACGGACCTGACGCGGCACGGGGCGCTGGAGGGGGTGGCGGTGCTGGTCGTCAGTCCGGGCATCCCGCATCTTTACCCAGCGCCGCACAAGGTGATCGCGCGGGCGATGGAACTGGGTGTGCCGGTGGACAATGACATCGGGCTGTTCTTCCGCAGCTATGCGACGAAGGACTGGGACGGGTTCGACCAGACGCCGCGGGCGGTGGCGATCACGGGGTCGAACGGGAAGTCCACCACCACAGCACTGGTGACGCATATCCTGCGCGAGGCGGGGCGTCCGGTGCAGATGGCGGGGAATATCGGGCGGGGGGTGCTGGACATCGAGCCCGCGCAGGATGGCGAGGTGGTGGTGCTGGAGCTGTCCTCTTACCAGACGGAGCTGGCACGCGCCCTGACGCCGGATGTGGCGGTGTTCACCAACCTGTCGCCGGACCATCTGGACCGTCACGGCGGGATGGGCGGCTATTTCGCGGCCAAGCGGCGGCTGTTTGCCGAAGGCGGGCCGGACCGTGCCGTGGTGGGGGTGGACGAGCTGGAGGGGCGGTTCCTTGCGGACCAGTTGGCGCAGGGGGCGGAGGATGACCGTGTGATCCGCGTGTCCTCCGGCACGAAGCTGGAGGGGTTCGGCTGGGCGGTCTTTGCCCGCAAGGGGTTTCTGGCGGAATGGCGCAAGGGGCGGCAGGTGGCATCCGTCGACCTTCGGGACATCAAGGGCCTGCCAGGGGCGCATAACCACCAGAACGCCTGCGCCGCCTATGCCGCCTGCCGGACGCTGGGGTTGGGGCCGCGGGAGATCGAGGGGGCCTTGCGGTCCTTTGCGGGCCTGCCGCACCGGAGCCAGCTCGTGGGCGAGCGCGGCGGGGTGCGTTTCGTCAATGACAGCAAGGCCACGAATGTGGACAGTGCGGCCAAGGCCTTGCAGGCCTTCGACCGCATCCGCTGGATCGTCGGGGGCATGGGGAAGGAGGGGGGCATCGCCGCCTTGCAACCCTTGCTGGGGTCGGTGGTGAAGGCCTATCTGATCGGCCATTCGGCGCGGGATTTCGCGCTGCAGATCGGGGATGTGCCGCACGAGATCTGCGAGACGATGGAACGGGCGGTGGCGCGGGCCGCCGAGGAGGCGGAGGCGGGCGAGGTGGTGCTGCTGGCCCCTGCTGCGGCGAGTTTCGACCAGTATCCGAACTTCGAGAAGCGGGGCGAGGATTTCATGGCGCGGGTCGGGGCGGTGCTGGCTGCAGGCTGGACGGGGGCGTGACGGCGGTCGCGGCCGGGGGGCCGTGGTCCTGCGGCGGGCGGGGACCGTCCCCCACCCTCCTCCCCGGTCCCCGGGGGCGGGGGAGGGAACGCCGTCCCGTTGGTAGGCGGGCGGGACGGGGCGGGCCGGGCTAAGGGGACATTCTGTCCCCTCTTGGCCTGCGGCCAATTCACCCCTTGAGGATATTTGGGGACGGAAAATGCGGGAAGAGCGGGGTGGTGGTCGGGCGGTAGGGGAGCGGTTGCTTCTTGCCTGCGCTGTTTCCCTGCGCGGGGAGGGAAGCGCCCTGCCTGTGGCGGCGGGACGGGGGCGGGCCGGGCTGAGGGGACATTCCGTTCCCTCTTTTGCCTGCGGCCAATTCACTGTTTTGAGGATGTTCGTGGAGGGAAAAATCGGGCCGTGGCGGGGCGGGGTGGTCGTCGGGCGGTGGGCCGTCAGCCTGCGGCGACCTGGGCGGCGATCCAGTCGCGGAAGGCGGCGAGGGCGGGGCGGGGCGGGCGGGTCTTCGGCCAGACGAGCCAGTAGCTGCCTGCCGCCCGCACCGGCGGGCCGAAGGCGGGGACGAGGCGGCCCGTGGCCAGGTCCTCCGCGATCAGGAAGGTGGGCAGCAGGGCGAGGCCGAGGCCGTGGATGGCGGCCTGCTGCATCGTGGCGAACTGGTCGAAGAGCATCCCCGCGGGCCGCTGTTTCGGCACGCCCTGCGCGGCGAGCCAGCGGCCCCAGTCGCCCGTGCGGCTTTCGATCTGCAGGAGGGGGTGGGACAGCACATCCCCGGCGCGGGTCAGGGGGGATGAGAGGAAGGCGGGGGCGCAGACGGGCTGCACCTCTTCCTCCATCAGGAGGAGGTGGTCGGCATCGGGCCAGTCGGGACGGCCGTAATGGATGGCGGCGTCGAAGCCTTCGGCCGCCATGTCGAAGGGGCGCAGGCGGGTGGTCAGGGTCAGCGACACCTGCGGGTGGAGGCTGCGGAAGCCGCGCAGGCGGGGGGCGAGCCAGTGCATCCCGAAGGCGGGCAGGATGCCGAGGGTCAGCGCCCCGCCGGTTTCGCCCGAGCGCAGGCGCTGCGCGGCCTGTCCGAGCAGGTCGAGCGCCTGCCGCACCTCGGCCACATAGGCGCGGGCGGCGGGGGTGGGGCGCAGGCGCTGGCGGTCGCGGATCAGGAGGGGGAGGCCGAGGTGCTGCTCCACCTCCTGCAGGGCGCGGGAGATGGCGCCGGGGGTGAGGTTGAGGTCCCGCGCTGCGGCGGTGGCGGTGCCGAGGCGGTCCACCGCCTCGAGCGCGAGGAGGCCGGGCAGGGCGGGGAGGTGGCGGCGGTGCGGGGGCATTGAGTAAAGCGCAACATGTTTTCAGGATGTTTCGCTATTCAGTCACAATGTCCTGCTCCATACAAGGGGCGTGTGGTGCGACTCGGGTCGTGCTGGCAGGATGCGGAAAACGGACGGAGACGGACCATGAGCCTGGATGCCCCCAAACTGAAAGCCAAGGATGCCCCCGATCTGGGCCGGTTCGACTGGGAGGACCCGTTCCGCCTGAATGACCAGCTGACCGAGGAGGAGCGGATGCTGCGCGATGCGGCCCGCGCCTATGCGCAGGAAAAGCTGCAGCCGCGCGTGGTGGCGGCCTATCGGGAGGAGCAGACGGATCCCGGCATCTTCGGCGAGATGGGGCAGATGGGCCTTCTTGGCGTGACGATCCCCGAGGAATATGGCGGGCTGGGCGCGTCCTATGTGGCTTACGGGCTGGTGGCGCGGGAAGTGGAGCGGGTGGATAGCGGCTATCGCAGCATGATGTCGGTGCAGTCGTCGCTGGTCATGTATCCGATCTATGCCTACGGGACCGAGGCGCAGCGGGTGAAGTATCTGCCGAAGCTGGCGTCGGGCGAGTGGATCGGCTGTTTCGGCCTGACGGAACCCGATGCGGGGTCCGATCCGGCGGGAATGAAGACCGTCGCGAAGAAGACGGCGAATGGCTATGTGCTGAACGGCGCGAAGATGTGGATCTCCAACGCGCCCATCGCGGATGTCTTCGTCGTCTGGGCCAAGTCCGAGGCGCATGGCGGCAAGATCAAGGGATTTGTCCTTGAGAAGGGCATGAAGGGGCTGTCCGCGCCGAAGGTGGGGGGCAAGCTGTCGCTGCGGGCGTCGGTCACGGGCGAGATCGTGATGAAGGATGTGGAGGTCGGGGAAGAGGCGCTGCTGCCGAATGTCGAGGGGCTGAAGGGGCCGTTCGGCTGTCTGAACCGGGCGCGGTACGGCATTTCCTGGGGCGTGATGGGGGCTGCTGAATTCTGCATGGGTGCCGCGCGGCAATACGGGCTGGACCGCAAGCAGTTCGGCAAGCCGATCGCGGGGACGCAGCTGTTCCAGCTGAAGCTGGCGAACATGATGACCGAGATTTCGCTGGGCCTGCAGGCCTCACTTCGCGTGGGGCGGCTGATGGACGAGGCGAATGCGGCGCCGGAGATGATTTCCATCATCAAGCGGAACAATTGCGGCAAGGCGCTGGAGGCGGCGCGCTGGGCGCGGGACATGCATGGCGGGAACGGGATCCAGGAGGATTTCCAGATCATGCGGCATATGGTGAACCTTGAGACGGTGAACACCTATGAGGGGACGCATGACATCCATGCGCTGATCCTTGGCCGGGCGATCACGGGGGTGCAGGCGTTCTTCTGAGGGCAGGCCATCCGTGCGGTGGCGCGGGCGGCGTGTGACGCGGGCGCCCGGGGTGCGGACTCTGCGCCGGAGTCCGCGCCCTTCTCTGTATCGGAAAACGCCTTGCGGCGGGCGCGGGGCGCGGTAGGGTCGGGGCATGAGCGATCAGATCCGGCTTGGCGATGTGTCCTTCTGGTATGCAGATATCGGCCTGCCCCCTGTCCGCCGTCCGCCGCTGGAGGGGGATGCGGAGGTCGATGTCTGCATCGTGGGGGCGGGCTATACCGGGCTTTGGGCGGCCTATTACCTGAAGCAGGCGGCGCCGGAGCTGTCGGTGCTGGTCTGCGAGCGGGAATTCGCGGGGTTCGGCGCGTCGGGGCGGAATGGCGGCTGGCTGACCGGGGGTTTCGCCTGGTCGCATGAGAAATATCTGAAAGGGTCGTCCGAGGCGGCGGTCCGGGCGATGGTCGCGGCCATGAACGGCACGGTGGACGAGGTTGTCCGCGTGGCGGGGGCCGAGGGGATCGAGGCCGACATCCTGCGGACGGACGAGCTGATGGTGGCCGTGACGCCTGCGCAGATGGCGCGGGTGGAGGCGGAGGTGGCGCATCGGCGGCGCTGGGGCGAGCATCGGGTGCATGTGATCGGGGCGGGGCAGACGGCGAGCCGCGTCAACATCCCCGGCGTGCTGGGCGCGATGGTGGTGGAGGGCGTGGCGCGGGTGCAGCCTGCGAAGCTGGTGCGCGGGCTGGCGGCGGTGGTGGAGCGGATGGGGGTCCGCATCTGCGAAGGGACCACGGTGACGGAGATTGCGCCGCGCCGCGTGGTGACGGAGCGGGGCGTGGTGACGGCGCGGCATGTGCTGCGCTGCACCGAGGGGTTCACGGCCGGATTGCCGGGGCTGCGGCGGGAGTGGCTGCCGCTGAATTCCGCGCAGATCGCGACGGAGCCTTTGCCTGCGGAGGCGTGGGAGGAGATCGGCTGGAAGGGACATGAGATCCTTGGCGATTTCGCCAATGCCTATTGCTATTGCCAGCGCACGCGCGAGGGGCGGATCACCGTGGGGGCGCGGGGAGTGCCTTATCGTTTCGGGTCGCGGACGGACAGTTCGGGTGTGCCGGATGCCGAGACGGTGCGGCGGCTGGTGGCGATCCTGCACCGGCATTTTCCGGTGACGAAGGCCTATCGCGTGGATCACGCCTGGTGCGGGGTGCTGGGCGTGCCGCGCGACTGGTGCGCGACGGTGGGATATGACGCGGCCACGGGGATGGGGTTCGCGGGCGGCTATGTGGGGGTGGGCGTGTCCACGTCGAACCTTTCGGGGCGGACGCTGTGCGATCTGGTGCTGGGGCGGGACAGCGAATTGGTGCGGCTGCCCTGGGTCAACCGGCGGGTGCGGAAATGGGAGCCGGAGCCACTGCGCTGGCTGGGGGTGCGGGGGATGTATGCGCTGTACGGTCTGGCAGACCGGCGGGAAGAGGCGTCGGGCGGGCCGCCGTCGCGGCTGGCGAAGCTGGGGAATTGGCTGACGGGGCGGTGATGGTGCAGGTTCGGGCGGTGATTTTCGATCTGGACGGGACGCTGGTGGACAGCGCTCCCGATATCCACTGGGCGGTGAACGAACTGCTGGAGATGGACGGCATGGCACCGCTGCCGCTGGAGACGGTGCGGGGATTCGTGGGCGGCGGGGTGCCGCTGCTGATCGAGCGGGTGATGGGCGCCTGCGGGGTGCCGCAGGGGCGGTTTGACGACTATGCCGCGGCCTTCATGGACATATACGGGGACTGTCCGGCCGGGCTGGGTGTGCATTACGACGGGGTGGAAAGCGCGCTGGATGCGCTGTGGCCGATGCCTCTGGGCCTGTGCACGAACAAGCCACTCGGCCCGACGCGGGGCGTGCTGGCGCATATGGCATGGACGGAGCGGTTCGGGGTGATCGTGGCGGGCGATACGCTGCCTGTGCGGAAGCCGGACCCGGCGCCGCTGCTGCTGGCGGTGGAGCGGATCGGGGGCGGGGCGGTCTTCGTGGGCGACAGCGAGGTGGATGCCGAGACGGCGGCACGGGCGGGGGTGCCGTTCATCCTGTTCACCGGAGGGTATCGCAAGACGCCGGTGGCGGAGTTGCCGCATCTGGCGGCCTTTGACCATTGGCGGGATTTTTCCGATACGCTTGCCCGCGTGGCGCGGGGTGGCTGACGCCGGGGGCATTCTGCCCCCGGACCCCCGGAGGGTATTTGGACCGGGATGAAGTCAGGTCAGAGCAGGGTGACGCGCAGGCCGTCTGGGCCTTGCAGCGGGCCCTTGGGGCCGGTCGCGCCGGTCAGGCGCAGGCCGTGCCAGAGGGCGGTTGCGGGATTCGTGCCGGTGGTGCCGCGCAGGTGGGGGGGTTCGTAAAGCTCCACCACATGCGGGCCGTGGCCGAGGAAGCGGACATGCGTGTCGCCGTCTTCGCGGGTGAGTGTCACGGCGGCGAGGGGGGCAAGGCCGAGGCCCGCGAAGAAGGCGGCGGTGGCGGCGATGTCGGTGGAGGGGATGCCGATATGGTCATGGCCCGGCAGGCCGTCGCGGGGGGCGGCGTTGCGGCGGGCGCAGAGTTCGATGCGGGCGCCTTCGGGGCCGCGCAGGAAGACGTAGCGCACGCCGGTGCCCCAGAATTCCGCGATGTCCTGCGGGCCGTCCGGGGTGGTGCTGTCCAGTCTTGCGCCCCGCGCTGTCAGGGCGGCGAGGCTGGCGTCCACGTCGTTGACGGCGAGGGCGAGGTGGTCGATGCGGCCATGCGCGGGCGCGGCCGATGCCTGCAGCAGCGCGATGGACTGGGTGCCGAGCGTCAGCAGATCGCCCGCCCCTGTGAAGCCGAATGTGGCGCAGAGCATGGCGCGGGCTGCCGCAGGGTCGGTGACGGCGAGTTCGGGGATGATCGTCTGGGCTGCGGGCATGGGAAGGTCCTCTGTCGTTCCGGCTGTGGCAGAAGCGCGGGCGGCAATCAATAGGACGGATGGGATTTGCGGCTGCCGGACCCTGCGGGCGGTGCGGGGAGGGCAGGCGGGTTGACTTCGGGGTCACCAAGGTAAATGCATGATACGACATTTAATTCGGGCAGGCCGGTCCTGCCTTTTGCGAAAAAGGCCCGTTCCATGGTCAAGCGCTTCATCATCGCCGTCATCCTTTTGGGCATCGTCGGGGGCGGGCTGGTCTGGTTCAATTTCTTCCGCGACGGGATGATCGCGCAGATCTTTGCCAACATGCCCCAGCAGCCCGCCACGGTATCGGTGGTGGAGGCGCGGCCCGTGACATGGACCCCGTCGATCGAGGCCATCGGGACGGTGAATGCCGCGCAGGGGGTGGACCTGACGGTCGAGACGGCGGGGGTGGTGAAGGAGATCGCCTTTGCCCCCAACACGCAGGTCGAGGCGGGGGCGCTGCTGCTGCGGCTGGACGATGTGGTGCAGGCGGCGGATGTGGAGGCGGCGCGGACGCAGGCGGAGCTGGAGCGGGGCAATCTGGTGCGGGCGCAGGACCTGACGCGGCGGGGGGTGGCGACGAATGTGTCGCTGGACCAGACGCAGGCGGCGGCGCAGGCGGCCGAGGCGCAGCTTGCCCGCGCCGTGGCGGTGCTGGAGCAGCGGCGGCTGTCGGCGCCCTTTGCGGGGACGATCGGCCTGCCGCGCGTGGATGTGGGGCAATATGTGGCGCCGGGGACCATCGTGGCGACCTTGCAGGACCTGACGACGATGCGGGTGGATTTCAGCCTGCCGGAGCAGGACCTGCCCAAGCTGCGGATCGGCCAGAAGATCGAGATCCGGATCGAGGGGCTGGACGAGGGTTTCGCGGGCGAATTGACGGGGATCGACCCGCGGGTTGACCCTGCCTCGCGGCTGGTGGCGCTGCGCGGGGCGATTGCCAATGCGGGGGGCAAGCTGACGCCCGGCCAGTTCGTGCGGATCCGGGTGGAGCTGCCCGCCGAGGAGGGCGTGATCGCGCTGCCGCAGACGGCCCTGTCCACCAGCCTTTACGGAGATTACGTCTATGTCGTGCGCCCGTCGGAGGCGGATGCCGAGGCGCTGGAGGTGCGGCAGGTCTTCGTGACGCCCGGTCGCCGGTCGGGTGGCGTGGTGGAGATCGCCGAAGGCGTGGCACCGGGGGATCAGGTGGTGACGGCGGGGCAGAACCGGCTGTCGAACGGCCAGCCCGCCGTGGTGGACAACAGCGTCAATCCGGCGGCTGCGGCCACGGGCGCGGCGGTCAGCGGCGGGGGCGACGAATGAGCCCGTCGGACATCTTCATCAAGCGGCCCGTCCTTTCGACGGTGCTGGGGCTGCTGATCCTGCTGCTGGGATTGCAGGGCTTTTCCGCCCTGCAGATCCGCGAATATCCCGAGGTGGAGGAGACGGTGATCACCGTCACCACCATCTATCCCGGCGCGTCGGCGGACCTGATACAGGGGTTCATCACATCGCCCATCGCCGCTGCCGTGGCGACGACGGAGAATGTGGATTACATCACCTCCAGCTCGCGCCCGTCGGCCAGCACGGTGACGGTGAACATGCGGCTGGGGGCGAACCCCGATGTCGCGCTGACCGAGGTGATGTCGAAGGTGCAGCAGGTGCGGTCGCGCCTGCCGTCCGAGGCCGAGGACCCGACCATCGTGAAGGGCACGGGGATGACCTTCGCCACGATGTATCTGGCGATGCAGAACCCCAACATGACGTCGGAACAGGTGACGGAATATATCGAGCGGGTGATCCGTCCGCGCATGTCCACCATCCCCGGCGTGGCCGAGATACAGGTGCTGGGCGGGCAGACCTATGCGATGCGGGTCTGGATCGATCCCGTGCGGCTGGCGGGGCGGGGCGTGACGGCGGCCGAGGTCCTGACCGCGATCAACGGGTCGAACTTCCTTGCCGCGCCGGGGCGGACGCAGGGGGAACTGACCAGCTATTCCATCACGATGGAGACGACGCTGCGGACGCCCGAAGCCTTTGCCGCGCTGCCGCTGAAGGGCGAAGGCGCGGATGTGGTGCGGCTGGGCGATGTGGCGCGGGTGGAACTGGCGGCGGAGTCGACCGACACCATCGTGAATTTCAATGGCGAGCCGGGGACGTTCATCGGGGTCTTCCCGACGCCGGGGGCGAACCCGCTGGACATGAGCGCGGCGGTGCTGGCGGAACTGCCGCGGATACAGGACGGGCTGCCGGACGGGATGCGGCTGACGCTGATGTATGACGCGACGGAGCAGATCAGCGCGTCCATCGAGGAGGTGTTCAAGACCATCGCGGAAGCCGTGGGGATCGTGATCCTGATCATCCTGCTGTTCCTCGGGTCGTTCCGGTCGGTGCTGATGCCGGTCGTCACGATCCCGCTGTCGCTGCTGGGCGTGCTGTTCGTGCTGTACCTGTTCGGCTATTCGATCAACCTGCTGTCGCTGCTGGCCATGGTGCTGGCCATCGGGCTGGTCGTCGATGATGCGATCGTGGTGGTGGAGAACATCCACCGCCATATCGAAGAGGGGTTCCGGCCGATACAGGCGGCCTTCATGGGGATGAAGGAAATCTTCGGCGCGGTGGTCGCCATGACCGTCACGCTGGCCGCCGTCTTTGCGCCGCTGGCCTTTACCGGCGGTCTGACGGGTGCGCTGTTCCGCGAATTCGCGGTGACGCTGGCGGGGGCGGTGATCATCTCGGGCATCGTGGCGGTGACGATCACGCCGATGATGTCGGCGCGGCTGCTGCAGAAGGGGGGGCATTCGCGGTTCCAGATGGCGGTGGACCGGGGGTTCGACCGGCTGGCGGGGTGGTACGAGCGGCGGGTTTCATCGTCGCTGGACTACCGGCCCGTGACGCTGCTGGTGGTGGCCGTGCTGATGGGGCTGACGGGATACCTGTTCGTCAAGACATCGACCGAGCTTGCGCCGGAGGAGGATAGCGGGGCGCTGTTTTCCTTCGTCAACGCGCCGCCCTATGCGACATCGGAATATACCCGCACCTATATCGACCAGATGCGGGACCTGACCAAGGACCTGCCGGAGCTTTCGGCCAATTTCAGCGTCGTGGGCTTTGGCGGGGCGAC
>AYNO01000078.1 GCA_000500915.1 Rhodobacter sp. CACIA14H1 | reverse complement strand
CGGGCCATTCGGCCCGGATCGGGAAGTCATGGTGCGGATGAAAGGACTCGAACCTTCACGGGAGTTACCCCACAGCGACCTCAACGCTGCGCGTCTACCAATTCCGCCACATCCGCACGATTTGGCTTGGTGGCGGGTGTTTAGCGAAGGCCATCGGGGAAGGAAAGAGGAAAAATCGCCCCCTTCCGCCGCGCCTTACGCCGCAGACCTCACCCCCGCGCCAGCACCTGCCGCAACTCGCCCGCCGCGGCCTCGGCGATGGCGCGGTGGGTCTTCAGCCGTGCCCCGGCGCGGGCCTCGCGCAGCCGCGCGGCCAGCGTCCGGAAGAACCGGCCCGCCGCCGTGCCCTCGGCCGGTTCCGGCAGGGTGCGGGCATTGTGCGCAGCCATCGCAGCCCGCATCCGCTCCGCATTGGCCGCCAGCGCCTCCGCCCCCGCCGTGCCGCCCTCGCCCGCCGTGAAGAACCCGCTGCACCGCCCCGCCGACCGCGCGGCGGTCTGCGGCAGCTCCACCAGCCCCGCCAGCCCCGCCGCATGGCGCAGCGTCACGGGGTTGTAATTGTAGATATGCCCGTAATGGAACAGCCGCCCCCGCAGCTTGTTGCGGGCGTCCGCCTCGATGTCCGGCACCTCGATGTAGATCACCCCGCCCGGCCGCAGCCAGCCCTTCAACGTCCCCAGCGACGCCAGCGGGTCGCGCATGTGCTCCAGCACATGGCTCAGCCGGATCAGGTCGAACGAGGCGGGCGCGAAGCCGCAATCCTCCATCCGCCCCGTCGTCACAGTCAGGTCCAGCTTGGCGCGGCAATATTCGGCATAGCCCTCGTTCGGCTCCACCGCCGTCACCCGTGCCCCGATCCGCCCGGCAAGGAAGGTGAACTCCCCGCTCCCCGAACCAAGGTCCAGCCAGTCGCCGCCCTTGCCGTAGATATCCCCGAATTCCGCGAAATGCCGGTTCAGCCGGTCAAGGTTGCGCCAGACCTGCCGCAGCCGCGGCTCCGCGGCACCCTTGTATTCCTGCCGGTAGTCGCGGCGGTAGAATTCCGTCAGCTCCGCCTCGCTCGGCACCGGGTCGTTGCGCACCACGCCGCAGCCGGGGCACAGCACCGTCACCAGCGGCTTCCCGTGCCGGTCCCGCTCGGACATGACCTCGGCCCCCGTGGCCCCGCACAACACGCAACCCTGCACCATCATCCCCTCCGCCGCCACACAGCACGCCGACTGTGCATCACCTGCTTGCGCTCTTCCTGCGTTTGACGGCATTTGCCAAGGGGGAAACGCAGCCATCGGCAAGGGAGCGTCGCGGGAAGTCATGGTCGAGTGGTCGCATCTGCCGGGGCTCAGCCCCTACCTCCCCACCCTCGCCGCGATGGAGGCCCGCGCCGCCGCCATCGCCGCCGGCGACGCGGCCGAGGCGGTCTGGCTCCTCGAACACCCGCCGCTCTACACCGCCGGCACCTCCGCCCGGCGCGAGGATCTGGTGGACCCCGACCGCTTCCCCGTCTTCGACACCGGACGCGGCGGGCAATACACCTATCACGGCCCCGGCCAGCGCGTGATCTACACCATGCTGGACGTCGGCGCCCGTGGCCGCGACGTGCGCTGCTTCGTCCGGGCGCTGGAAAACTGGGTCATCGCCACGCTGGCCGAATTCAATGTCAAGGGCGAGATCCGCCCCGGCCGCGTCGGGGTCTGGGTCACGCGCCCCGACCGCGCCCCCGCCCCCGACGGCACCCCGGCCGAGGACAAGATCGCCGCCATCGGCGTGAAACTCCGCCGCTGGATCAGCTTCCACGGCATTTCCATCAATGTCGAACCCGACCTGACACATTTCGCGGGAATCGTTCCCTGCGGCATCCGCGACCATGGCGTGACCAGCCTCGTGGACCTCGGGCTTCCCGTCACCATGGCCGACCTCGACGCAGCACTCATGGCCACATTCCCCCGCTTCTTCCCGCCCGAAGGCGGCCTGCGCCCCGACGGCATCAACCCGCCGGCCTGCGCCCCGCGCTGAACCCGCCTCTGGACCGGCATCCCGCTTTCGACTTGATGATTGTCAAGCTGCGACCTTTGCGACGCTTGCACAAGACCCGCCAAGCCTGCACCCTGACACCGCCATTTCGGCCCTCGCGGCCGACCCAGCCAGAAAGTACCGACATGAAATCCAAGCTCCTCGCCGCACTTGCCCCCGCAGGCCTTGCCCTCGCCACACTCGCCGCACCCGCCCTCGCGCAGGATGCCGCCAAGGGCGAGGCCGACTTCAAGAAGTGCAAGGCCTGCCACGCCATCGTCGCCGCCGACGGGACCGAGATCGTCAAGGGCGGCAAGACCGGCCCGAACCTCTGGGGCGTCGTGGGCCGCACCGTCGGCAGCGAAGCCGACTTCGCCTATTCCGACTCGCTGAAATCCGTGGGCGAGGCCGGCAAGGTCTGGGACGAGGCGATGCTCGCCGCCTACCTGCCCGACCCGACCGCCTGGGTGAAGGAACAGACCGGCGACGCGGCCGCGAAATCCAAGATGTCCTTCAAACTGGCCAAGGGCGCCGAAGACATGGCCGCCTACCTCGCCACGCTGAAATAAGCCGGGCGCAGGCCCGGGACGGGGCGCGCGGGCCACCCCCGCGCACCCCGCAAATTTCGTCGATGAAATTTGCAATTCTGTTCGCACAGAATTGCACCGCACCCCGCCCGCGCACCCCTCCGCCCGCGACGATGCGTCACTCCGCATTCCGCCCCATCCCGCGCCTTTTGTTGATCTGCGTCAAAGTCGGTCATTGCCGCCGCGCCCCGCCGCGATTAAAGACGGACGCATAAGGGAACCACACTCCGGCCAGCGAAAGCCGGGGCGAATGAATTGCAATATCGGGAGACGCCAATGGCCGACGCAGCCATTCATGGCCATGAGCACGACGAGCGGGGCTTCTTCACCCGCTGGTTCATGTCCACGAACCACAAGGACATCGGGATCCTCTACCTCTTCACCGGCGGCATCGTCGGCCTGATCTCGGTGATCTTCACCGTCTATATGCGCATGGAACTGATGAATCCGGGCGTGCAGTACATGTGCGTGGAAGGGCTGCGCCTCGTGGCGGATGCCGCTGCGACCTGCACCCCCAACGGGCACATCTGGAACGTGACCATCACCGCCCACGGCATCCTCATGATGTTCTTCGTGGTGATTCCGGCGCTGTTTGGCGGCTTCGGCAACTACTTCATGCCGCTGCAGATCGGTGCGCCGGACATGGCCTTCCCGCGCATGAACAACCTGTCCTACTGGCTCTATGTCGCGGGCACCTCGCTGGCCGTGGCCTCGCTCTTCGCCCCGGGTGGCGGCGGCGAACTGGGCTCGGGCGCGGGCGTGGGCTGGGTTCTCTACCCGCCGCTCTCGACCACCGCCGAAGGCGGCTATGCCATGGACCTCGCCATCTTCGCGGTGCACCTGTCGGGCGCGTCGTCGATCCTCGGCGCGATCAACATGATCACGACCTTCCTGAACATGCGCGCCCCCGGCATGACCATGCACAAGGTGCCGCTCTTCGCCTGGTCGATCTTCGTCACCGCATGGCTCGTCCTGCTGGCCCTGCCGGTGCTGGCCGGCGCCATCACGATGCTGCTGACGGACCGCAACTTCGGGACCACCTTCTTCACGCCCTCGGGCGGCGGTGACCCGATCCTCTACCAGCACATCCTGTGGTTCTTCGGCCATCCGGAAGTGTACATCATCATCCTGCCCGCCTTCGGCATCATCAGCCAGGTGATCGCGACCTTCGCCCGCAAGCCCATCTTCGGCTACCTGCCGATGGTCTATGCGATGGTGGCCATCGGTGTCCTCGGCTTCGTCGTCTGGGCGCACCACATGTACACCGTCGGCATGTCGCTGACCCAGCAGTCCTACTTCATGCTGGCGACCATGGTCATCGCGGTGCCCACCGGCATCAAGATCTTCTCGTGGATCGCGACGATGTGGGGCGGCTCGATCGAGTTCAAGACGCCGATGCTCTGGGCCTTCGGCTTCCTGTTCCTCTTCACCGTGGGCGGCGTGACGGGCATCGTCCTGTCGCAGGCCGGCGTGGACCGCGCCTATCACGACACCTACTACGTCGTGGCGCACTTCCACTACGTGATGTCGCTGGGCGCCGTCTTCGGCATCTTCGCGGGCATCTACTACTGGATGGGCAAGATGTCGGGCCGCCAGTACCCCGAATGGGCGGGCAAGCTGCACTTCTGGGCGATGTTCATCGGGTCCAACCTGACCTTCTTCCCGCAGCACTTCCTCGGCCGTCAGGGGATGCCCCGACGCTACATCGACTACCCCGAGGCCTTCGCCTACTGGAACTGGTGGTCGTCGGTCGGTGCGATGATCGCCTTCTCGTCCTTCGTCTTCTTCATCGGCGTGGTCTTCTACACCCTGAAGTTCGGCAAGCGCGTTTCGGAAAACAACTACTGGAACGAATACGCCGACACGCTGGAATGGACCCTGCCCTCGCCGCCGCCGGAGCACACCTTCGAGCAGCTGCCGAAGCAGTCCGACTGGGACAAGGGCCACGCCCACTGAGGCAACGGCCAGACCTGATGAAAGGCCCCGGAGCGATCCGGGGCCTTTTCCTTTGGCCCTGCGCCCTGCCCCGCCCCCCGGGAGGGCTTTCCGCCCTCCCGGACCCGCCCGAGGGTATTTGGGCCGGGATGAAGCAGCGATCGTCAGATTGGTGCCTGCGCTGAAGGCGGGGACAGGGGCCCTTCGGGAAAGGCGGGAAACCCGCACGCGGGCAGGTGCGGAAGGCACGCCCCTTCCCCATCGTTTCGCAGCGTCAGATGCAGCGTGGTGCGGGGGATGTGTTCATTGCAGAGCGACGCGGCATCCCCCCCGACGGTGATGCTGCGGCCCCTCCTTAACCGCCGGGCGCGGCCGCGTTAACCTTAACGCCCGAGGAACGCGCAAGCAAAAAGGGGCGGCGCCTCCCTGCACCGCCCCTTTCCCTGACTTGCCGGTCCCCTGACCTATCGGCCGCGTTTCAGGCCGCCCGCCGCGCCCGCATGGCGGCGGCAAACCGGTCGAACAGGTAATAACTGTCCTGCGGTCCGGGGCTCGCCTCCGGATGGTACTGCACGGAAAAGATCGGCTTTCCATCCACCGCGATCCCGCAATTCGACCCGTCGAACAGCGACACATGCGTCTCGCTCACGCCCTTGGGCAGCGTCTGGCTGTCCACCGTGAACCCGTGGTTCATCGAGGTGATCTCCACCTTCCCCGTGGTCAGGTCCTTCACCGGATGGTTCGCCCCGTGATGCCCGTGGTTCATCTTCACCGTCTTCGCCCCCAGCGCCAGCGCAAGCATCTGGTGGCCAAGGCAGATCCCGAACAGCGGCAGGTCCTTTTCCAGCACCCCGCGGATCATCGGCACCGCATATTCCCCCGTCGCCGCCGGATCGCCCGGGCCGTTGGACAGGAACACCCCCTCGGGGTTCAGCGCCAGCACATCCTCCGCCGTCGCCGTCGCGGGCAGGACCGTCACCTCGCAGCCCGCCGAGGCGAGGCAGCGCAGGATGTTCCGCTTCGCGCCGTAATCCACGGCCACCACGCGCAGCCCTTCGCCCACCCGCTTCTGATAGCCTTCGGGCCAGGCCCAGCGCATCTCGTCCCAGCGATAGGATTGCGTGCAGGACACGTCCTTCGCCAGATCAAGCCCCACCAGCCCTTTCCAGGCCCGCGCCTTGGCAACCAGCGCGGCGATGTCGAATTTCCCTTCCGGATCATGGGCCAGCGCCACATGCGGCGCGCCCTGCTGGCGGATCGCCCGCGTCAGGCGGCGCGTGTCGATCCCGCCGATCCCGATCCGGCCCTTCTGCGCCAGCCAATGCGTCAGCTCGTCCTTGGACCGCCAGTTCGACGGCTCCGTCGGGTCCCATTTCACCACCATCCCGGCGGCGACCGGCGTGCCCGTCTCGTCATCCTCGGGCGTCACGCCCACATTGCCGACATGGGGGAAGGTGAAGGTCACGACCTGCCCCGCATAGGACGGGTCCGTCATGATCTCCTGATACCCCGTCATCGCGGTGTTGAAGACCAGTTCCGCCACCGTCTCGCCGGTGGCGCCGAAGCCCATCCCGTAGAACACCGTCCCGTCGGAAAGCGCCAGACATGCGGTCGGTTTCGCGGAAGCGGGCATGGTGCGACTCTCCTATCGGCAAATTGCGCGGACACTAGTTGCGACAGCCCGCGGGGTCAAGGCTTTGGCGGAAAAGGAATATTCAACCATTACAATACCTTGGGCAGAAAGGCCGTGGTTGTGGCCCGCCACCGGACAGGCTATTGTTGCAGCCGGTGCAAACCTTTGGGGAAAGGGAACACATGTCTTTGCGGGAACGCCTGCAGGTCGCGTTGAAGGACGCGATGAAGGCGAAAGAGGCCGAAAGGCTGTCCACCCTCCGCCTGATCAACGCCGCCATCAAGGACCGCGAAATCGCGGGCCGCGGCGAAACCACCGATCAGGAGGTGGGCGATCCCGAAATCCTTGCCATCATGGGCAAGATGGTCAAGCAGCGCCAGGAATCCGCCCGCGCCTACGAAGAGGGCGGGCGTCTGGAACTGGCCGAAAAGGAACTCAACGAAATCAGGGTGATCGAGGAATTCCTTCCCCGCCAGCTTGGCGCGGAAGAGGTGGAAGCCGCCATCCGCGCGGCGATTGCCGAGTCCGGCGCCGCCAGCATCCGCGACATGGGCCGCGTCATGGCGGTGCTGAAGGGAAAATATACCGGCCAGATGGATTTCGGCGCGGTCGGCCCGAAGGTGAAGGACCTGCTGGGCTGACCGGACGACCGGCACGGAAAGGGGGCCGCAAGGCCCCCTTCTTCTTGGCTCACAGCAGCGAATCCGGCAGGCTCTGCTGCGACCTCGCGTCGATCCGGCGGAACCAGATCGTCAGGATGCTGGACGTGATCACGATGAACAGCGAATACAGCACCGGGATGGCCAGCACCTCCTGCTGCTGCTGCCCTGCAAAGGTCAGCACCACCAGCGCCACCGCCAGCGGCCCGTTCTGGATGCCCGTCTCCAGCGCGATGGTCCGCGCATTGCGCGGATGCAGGCGCAGCAGCCGCGACAGGCCATAGCCGAACAGGAACCCGACAAGGCCCAGCGCGATGGCCGCCACGAAGACCGATGCGGGCGTGCCCAGCAGGAAGCCCCAGTTGCGCGGCACCCAGGACACCAGCAGGAAGACGATGAACAGGATCCCCAGCGCCGACCCGCCCAGCTCCACCAGCGCACCGACATTCGCATTCCAGCGCCGCAGCGCCATGCCGATGGCCACCGGCACCAGCAGCAGGACAAGCGTCACGATGATGTTTTCCGACGGGATGTCCACGTCCAGCCCCGCCGCATAGACGACCAGCAGCAGCGGGATCAGCAGCACGCCGAACACCGTCGAATTCACCGTCATCAGCACCGACAGCGCCAGATTTCCCTTCGAGAAATAGGTGAATATGTTCGACGTCGTGCCACCGGGCATACAGCCCATGATCAGCAGCCCGATCTTCACCGGCTCGCTGACCGGCAGGGTCAGCGCCAGCGTGAAGGCGATCAGCGGCATGAAGCCGTATTGCGACAGCAGCCCGATGGCCAGCCCGTAAGGACGCCGCAGCGCCGAGGTGAAATCGCGCGGCGTCAGCGACGCCCCCATCCCCAGCATGATCACGGCGATCATCAGCGCCATCAGCGCCTGTTCCAGAGGTCCTACCATGTCACTCGCCCTTTCCCTGCGAAAGCACCTCGTCGCGCAGCGCGCGGCGCAGGATCTTGCCCACATTGGTCTTGGGCAGCTCGTCCCGGAACACGACCTGACGCGGCACCTTGTAGGCGGTCAGGCTCTCCTTGCAATGCGCCCGCAAGTCGGCCTCGGTCACGCTGTCGTCGCGGCGCACGACATAGGCCCGCACCGCCTCGCCCGCCGCGCCGTCCGGCACGCCGATGACGGCACATTCCTGCACCCCGGGATGGCGGGCCAGACAGTCCTCCACCTCGTTCGGAAAGACGTTGAATCCCGACACCAGGATCATGTCCTTCTTGCGGTCCACGATGCGGAAGAACCCGTCCGCATCCATCACGGCGATATCCCCCGTCCGCAGGAAACCGTCCTCGGTCATCACCGCCGCCGTCTCTTCCGGGCGGTTCCAGTAGCCCTGCATCACCTGCGGGCCGCGGATCGTGAATTCGCCGGGGCTGCCCTGCGGCACCTCCCTTCCCGCCTCGTCCACCAGCCGCACATCCGTGGACGGCATCGGGATGCCGATCGACCCGATCCGCGCCGCGCCGACCGGATTGCCGGTGGCGACGGGCGATGTCTCGGTCAGGCCATAGCCTTCCACGATCTCGGTCCCCGTCATTTCGCGCCAGCGGTCGGCCACCGCGCCATGCAGCGCCATCGCCCCCGCGAAGGACGCCTTCAGATGGCGGGGCGGTGACTCGCGGAACCAGTATTCATTCATCAACCCGTTGAACAGCGTATTGACCCCGACGATCCAGCTCACCGGATAGTTCTCGAAGGCCCGCTTCAGGTTCGACAGCGGGCGCGGGTTGGGGATCAGCAGGTTCCGCCCGCCCAGATGGAAGAACCCCAGCAGGTTCAGCGTGAAGGCAAGGATGTGATAGGTCGGGATGGCGGTCAGCACGACCTCCTTCCCCGGCGTCACATGCGGCGCGATGAAGGTCATGGCCTGCGCCATGTTCATCAGCAGGTTGCGATGCGTCAGGATCGCCCCCTTCGACACGCCCGTCGTCCCGCCCGTGTATTGCAGCGCGGCGATGGCGCCCTCGCCCAGCGCCGCGTCATAGTCCCGGCGCGGCAGCTTCGCCCCTTCGGCCAGAACCTGCGGCAGGCGCTGGTGCGGGATGGTGATACGCGGAATGCTCCGGTCCCAGTGCTTCTGCACCAGCCCGATCACGCCCCGCACCGCGCCCGGCATCAGTTCCGCCACCCGCGTCACCACCACCTTCGGCAGCGGCACCATCTTCCCCGCCTCTTCCAGCTTGCCCGCGAACATGTCGGTGATCACGATCACCTTCGGCCCCGCATCGCGGATCTGGTGCGCCATCTCGGCGGCGGTATAAAGCGGGTTCACATTCACCAGAACGCAGCCTGCCTTGAACACGCCGAAGGCCACCACCGGCACGGTCAGCGAATTGGGCGTCTGCAACGCCACGCGGTCCCCGGCCTGCAGGCCTGCCACCTCGCGCAGCCAGGCGGCAAAGGCATCGGACAGCCGGTCCACCTCGGCAAAGCTCAGATTGCCGTACATCCCGTTGGACATGACCACCGTATAGGCCGTCCGGTTCCCCTCCCGCGCCGCCGTGTCGCGCACAAGCTGGCCAAGGGATGTCGCAAGGGGGGCTGTCACTTCGGCGGGAACGCCGGATGGGTAAGCTGCCGCCCAGGGGCGTGCTGTCATGGTCACGTCTGTCTCCTCCCGAAAGCACCGGTTACGCGCAGGTCTGTTGCCCGCTTCTTTCGGCAAATCTGGGGTGTCAGGCGCTGTGTTGGAAGGGGTGACGGCGCGTCCCGCCGCGAATGACGTTACGGCGTAACCCCTTTTCGCGCCGGATCGCCCCCTAACGCGCCCGCGCCAGACGTTCCGCCAGCTCGTCCCGCAGCGCGACCCGCTCGCCCTCGGACAGGAAGGCGCCCAGTTCCACCTCGCGTCCCTCGCCCCGCAGCGTCAGGTAATTCGGCACCGGCCCGCCCGTCGGATGCAGCGTGACCGTCACCCAATAGGGGTTCGCCTCCCACCCCTGCCGCCGCCCGCGCGGCCCGTGCCGCATCAGCGTCATCCGCTCGCGCGTCAGCGTCAGGTCCTCGACGATCTCGGCATCGCGGTAGGACCGCGACAGCGCGGCCCAGACACCCCAGACCGCCAGCACGAAAAAGGGCAGGATGCCCCACAGCACGGGCGACCCAAGGATCGACAGCATCGGCACAAGGATCAGCAGGCAGGTCGCCCCGATGAACAGGACGAACCCCCTGCGCGGCAGGGACCGGTAGGGCCACAGATGCAGGCGCGACTGCGCAGGGTCTTCGGTAGGCAACCATTCGTAAGGCATGGCCCGCAGGGTAGCGTCGCCGCGCCGGAAGGAAAGGGGGTGCGGCAGGCCGTCCCCCTGCCGCACCCCCGGACAAGGCCATTAACCAATCCGCCGGAAACTCCCGCCAACTTCCCCCGCCCCCCGCATCCACTTAACCGCCCGTTAACCGACAACCGGCAAGCCTCCGACAGTCGAACGGAGAACACCATGCCCCCCACGCGGCCAGATACGGACCGGCTCCCCCTGCCCGTCCCCTCCGCGCCCGCCCCGCCGCACCATGGCGGTGGCGTCACCGGCTGGACCGCCCCGCACCAGCTCGACCTGCCCCTACCCGCCGATCCGCTGGCCGATCCGCCCGACCCGCACCTCCTTGCCCGCCTCGGCCCCGCCTTCGCCCTGCGCAACGGCCTGCTGCCATGGCGGCGGCGGAACGGCGACATCCTTGTGCTGACGGCCACGCCGCAGGACTTCGCCCGCAACCAGTCCTTCCTCACCTCGCTCTTCGGCCCCACCGTCCGCCCGCTCCCCTGCCCCCGCCCCCTGATCGAGGCCGCACTTCTCGCCCATGCCGGACCCGCCCTCGCCGCCGCCGCCGCCCACCGCGCCCCCGCGCTCGCCTCGGCCCGCAGCTTCGACCGCATGACCGTCACCCTCGCCTGCACGCTTGCCGCCACCGGCCTCGCCGCGCTGGCCGCCTTCGCCCCGGCGACCCTGTTCCTGCTGCTGACCGCCCTCGCCGTCCTGTCCCTCGCCGCCACCACCGCGCTCAAATGCGCGGCCGCCCTCGCCGCCGCCTTCGCCCCCGACCCCGACAGCCCCGCGCCCGACGATGCCGCCCTGCCCACCATCTCCATCCTCGTCGCGCTCTATGGCGAAGCCGACATCGCCCCCCGCCTCGTCCGCCGCCTCTCGGCGCTGGATTACCCGCGCGACCGGCTCGACGTCCTCCTCCTCGTGGAAGAAGATGACGAAACCACCCGCGCGGCCCTCGCCGGCACCGCCCTTCCGCCATGGATGCGCGTCATCGCCGTGCCCGCCGGCCGCGTCCGGACCAAGCCCCGCGCCCTGAATTTCGGGCTCGACTTCGCGCGCGGCACCATCATCGGCGTCTATGATGCCGAGGATGCGCCCGACCCCGACCAGCTCCGCCACGTCGCCGCCGCCTTCGCCGCCGCCCCGCCCGATGTCGCCTGCCTTCAGGGGATGCTCGATTTCTACAACCCGCGCACCAACTGGATCGCCCGCTGCTTCACCATCGAATATGCCGTCTGGTATCGCCTGATCCTGCCGGGGCTCGACCGGCTGGGCCTGCCCGTCCCCCTCGGCGGCACCACGCTCTTCATCCGGCGCACGGTGCTGGCACAGGTCGGCGCCTGGGACGCCCATAACGTGACCGAGGATGCCGATCTCGGCCTCCGCCTCGCCCGTCGCGGCTGGAAGACCCGCCTCATCCCCACCGTCACCTGGGAAGAGGCGAACTGCCGCCCCGTCGCATGGATCCGCCAGCGGTCACGCTGGACCAAGGGCTATCTGATGACATGGCTCGTCCACATGCGCCACCCGCTGGCCCTCTGGCGCGACCTCGGCACCCCCGGCTTCCTCGCCATGCAGGCCCTGTTCCTCGGCGCCCTGCTGCAGGTGATGCTCGCGCCGCTGCAACTGTCCTTCCTTCTCTACCCGCCCGGCCCCGGCCATCCCTTCCTTGACGGGCTTGCCCCCGCGACGGTCGCCACGCTGGCCACCTTCTTCCTCTTCGCGCAACTGGCCAGCCTGACGCTGGGCGCGGTGGCGCTGCGCATCGCGGGCCACCCGCCGCAATGGCGCTGGCTGCCGCTGACCATCCCCTATTTCCTGCTTGCCACCCTCGCCGGGCTCAAGGCGCTGGCGGAAGCCCTCAGCCGCCCCTTCCACTGGGACAAGACCCGCCACGGCCAGCACGACGCCGAGGCTGACCCCGCCTAGCGCATCCGGATCTCGCCCGCATCCACGCGCAGCCGCGTCTCGAAGGCCTTGCTGATATGCTGCCGCAACGCCTGATAGGCCGCCTCGCCATCCCGCGCCTCGATCGCACCGACGATCTGCGCATGTTCGGCCAGCGCCACCTCGTCCCGGCCCTCTGCCGCAAAGGACGTGTTGGCCATCAGCGCCATCGACCGGTGGACAAGGTCCAATTGCTGCACAAGGAACCGGTTATGGCTGGCAAGGTGGATCTGCTTGTGGAACCGCTTGTTCGCCCGGCTCAGCAGCTTCGGATCGCCGCCCAGCAGGGCGCGGTCATCCTCCACCATCCCCTTCAGGACGCGGATTTCCTCATCCGTCGCGTGCCGCGCCGCCAGCCGCGCCGCCAGCCCCTCCAGCTCGGTCCGCACCGCGTAAAGCTCGGCAAGCTGGTTGTGGTCCAGCGACGCCACGATCAGGCTCCGCCCGTCCCGCGTCAGCATCGCCTGCGTTTCCAGCCGCTGCAACGCCTCGCGCACGGGGGTCCGCGACACGCCCAGCCGTTCGGCCAGTTCCGATTCCACCAGCCGGTCGCCGGGCTTGTACAGCCCCGCATCGATCGCCTCGAGGATCAGCGTATAGGCATCCTTCTGCACGTCGTCGTCCCGCCCCGTCCCTGTCCGCCGCTGGATACGGCTGTATACCGGAGCTGACACTAATACCCGACCGCCTGCCTTTCAACCGCCCGCCTTTCCCCCATTGCCGCCCCCGCCCCGCCGCACTACCTTCGTGCCATGCCAGCCGAACAGTTCTCCCACGTCCGCACCTGGGTCTTCGACCTCGACAACACGCTCTACCCGCCCCACATGCGCCTCTTCGACCAGATCGAGGTGAAGATGACCGACTGGGTCATGCGGGCGCTGGACGTGGACCGCGCCCATGCCGACCACCTGCGCGCGACCTACTGGAAACTCTACGGCACCACGCTGGCGGGCCTGATGACCGAACACCGCATCGACCCCGAGGCTTATCTTGCCGATGTCCACGACATCGACTTCTCCGTCCTCTCGCCCGACCCGACGCTTGCCGCCCGCATCGCCGCGCTGCCGGGCCGCCGCATCGTCTATACCAATGCCGACGCGCCCTATGCCCACCGCGTCCTGGCCGCCCGCGGCCTGACCGGCCTCTTCGACGCGGTCTATGGCGTGGAACACGCGAATTACCGCCCGAAACCGGAACGGCAGGCATTCGAAACCGTCTTCGCGCTGGACAGGCTGGACCCTGCGACCGCCGCCATGTTCGAAGATGACGCCCGCAACCTTGCCGCACCCCACGCGATGGGGATGCGCACGGTCCACATCGCCCCGCAGCCGGAACCGGCGGACCACATCCACCACCACGCCGAAGACCTGTCCGACTTCCTCTCGCGCCTGACCGGCACTCCCTGACCCTCACTCCCTGACGCGGGCATCGCGGCGCCCAGTGACACCCGTTCCGCCGGATGCCGCCCGCCTCCCCTGCGACGCCGCACCGCAGCATAATCCCCTTGGACTTCCCCGCCCCGCGCTCCACATCCCCAAGGATGAAACAGGAGTCGCAGATGTCCCTTACGATCGAAGCCCCCGCGCAAAGCCTCGCCTCCCGCATCCTCCACGCCACGCCCGTCCTCGGCCACATCGCCCGCGACATCTCGCGCGACATCTCCACCGTCTATTACCTGCTCACGATCATCGTCACCCTGATCGTGCTGGGCGTAAAGACATGGGGCCTCGCCGCCCTCGTCCTGCCCGCCGTGGCCTTCGTGCCGGTGATGTTCCTGCTCCTGATCTGGATCACGCTTCCCTGACCAGGGGCACTTTGTCGCTTCGCCTTCCCCGCCCGCAGGCGTATCTCTGGTCCAGAAGGAACGGAGTGACCCCATGCGCGAAACCACCGACATCCTGATTTCCGGCGGCGGCGTCGCGGGCCTGACCGCTGCAGCCGCCTTCGGCTCCGCCGGTTTCCGCACCATCTGCGTGGACCCCGCCCCCCCGTCACGAAGATGGAGGACGAAGGCGCCGACCTGCGCACCACCGCCTTCCTGCAACCCTCGATCCCCGTGCTGCAGGCCGCCGGCCTCTGGGACCGCCTCGCCCCCCACGCCGCCCCCCTGCAGATCATGCGCATCATCGACGCGGGCGGCGAACATCCCGACCCCCGCATCGTCAAGGATTTCGATGCCGCCGACATCTCGGACCAACCCTTCGGCTGGAACCTGCCCAACTGGCTCCTCCGCCGCGAGATGGTCGCCCGCCTCGCCGATCTGCCGAACGTCTCCTTCCGCCCCGGCCTCGCCACCACCGCGCTCCTGACCCGCGAAAGCGAAGCCCTCGCCACCCTCTCCGACGGCACCCGCATCGCCGCCCGCATGGTCATCGCCGCCGACGGCCGCAACTCGCCCGTGCGCGAAGCCCTCGACATTCCGGTGAAAACCACCCGCTACGGCCAGAAGGCGCTGGCCTTCGCCGTCACCCACCCCATCCCCCACCGCAACATCTCGACAGAGATCCACCGCTCCGGCGGCCCCTTCACCCTCGTCCCCCTGCCCGACCGTGACGGGCAACCCTGCTCCGCCATCGTCTGGATGGAAACCGGCCCCAATGCCCTGCGCCTCGCCGCCCTCCCCGTGCCGGAATTCGAGGCCGAGATGAACACCCGCTCCTGCCACATCCTCGGCCCCCTGACGCTGGTCAGCCGCCGCACCCTCTGGCCCATCATCAGCCAGATCGCCGCCCGCATGTCCGGCGAACGCTCCGCGCTGATGGCCGAAGCCGCGCATGTCGTCCCCCCCATCGGCGCACAGGGCCTGAACATGTCGCTGGCCGACCTGCGCTGCCTCCTCGACCTCGCGCAGGAAAATCGCGCCACCCTCGGCGATGCAAGGATGCTCGACACCTACCACCGCCAGCGGCACCTCGACGTGCAGGCCCGCGTCACCGGCATCGACGCGCTCAACCGCGCCTCCATGATGGGCGCGCAGGGGCTCCGCGACCTGCGGGCCACGGCGCTGAACGCGCTCTACTCCATAGCCCCCGTGCGCAAGACGCTCATGCGCGCAGGCCTCGGCGTCCGCTGAACCACCCCGACAGCACGAAAAGGGGCGACCCTTCGCCAGAAGGATCGCCCCGGAACAGCCGCAAAAGACCGCCGGCCTACAGCACCGCCTCCACCGCCCGCTCCAGCCGCGCCACGGTGCCGGGCACATCCTTCAGCTTGTCCAGCCCGAACAGCCCCAGCCGGAAGGTCCGGAACTCCGGCCCCTCGCCCACCTGCAACGGCACCCCGGCGGCGATCTGCAACCCCTGCGCCCGGAACTTCGCCCCGTTCTGGATATCCGGCTGGTCGGTGTAGCTCACCACCACCCCCGGCGCCTGATACCCTTCCGCCGCGACCGACGGCACGCCCTTCCGCGCCATCAGCGCCCGCACCGCCCGCCCCAGCTCCCATTGCGCGGCCTTCGCCTCGGCAAAGCCCATCGCCTTCGTCTCCAGCATCGCATCGCGGAAGCCAACGATCGCATCCGTGGGCATCGTCGCATGATAGGCATGGCCGCCCCCCTCATAGGCCGCCATGATCGCCCGCCACTTCTTCAGGTCCAGCGCAAAGGAATTGCTCTCGGTCGCCGCCAGCCGCTCCTCCGCGCGGGGGCTCATCACCACCACCCCGGCCGAAGGCGAAGCCGACCACCCCTTCTGCGGGGCCGAAATCAGCACATCCACCCCCGTCGCTTCCATATCCACCCAGACACAGCCCGACGCGATGCAGTCCAGCACCATCAGCGCCCCCACCTCATGCGCGGCGGCGGCCACGGCGGCGAAATAGTCATCCGGCAGGATGATCCCCGCGCTGGTCTCCACATGCGGCGCGAACACCGCCTCCGGCCGCACCTCGCGGATCTTCGCCACCACCTCTTCCACCGGCGGCGGCGCATAGGACGCGCGCGGATCGTTCCCCGTCTGCCGCGCCATCACCACCGTGGTCGATGCCGCAAACCCGCCCGCGTCAAAAATCTGCGTCCAGCGGAAGGAAAACCACCCGTTCCGCACCACCAGCACCGACCCCTTGCCGAACTGCCGCGCCACGGCCTCCATCGCATAGGTCCCGCCACCGGGCACCAGCGCCACCGCCGACCCGCGATAGACCTCCTTCAGCAACCCCGACACATCCCGCATCACCCCCTGGAACCGCGCCGACATGTGGTTCAGGCTGCGGTCGGTGAAGACGACCGAAAACTCTTCCAGCCCCTCGGGGTCGATATGTGCATGCAGTCCGGGCATCGCTCAGCCTCTCCATTCCGAAACGCGATGGCTCGCACGGGCAAGCCAGTCAGGGTTGATCTCCACGCCCCAGCCGGGGGCATCGGGCACTGTCACATGCCCCTCCGTCACATCATAGGGCGACCCCAGGAAAAGTCCCTCCTGCCACGGATAGTAGTCCGGACCCTCGATGGACAGTTCCAGATACTTCCCCGCATTGGGGATCGCCTTGAGCAGATGCATGGTGCACATCGTCACCAAGGACAGGTTGGCCGCATGGGGCGTCACCGGCAATCGCGCCTCCGCCCCCATCCGGCACACCTCCAGCGTGCGATGGATGCCGCCCATATACATCACGTCGGGCTGCAGGATATCGACGGCCCCGTGATCGATCATCAGACGCCAGCTCGGGAATTCGCAATCCTGCTCGCCCCCCGCCACATCGATGGACAGCGCCGCCCGCACCTCGGCCGTCTGGTCCACCTCCCAATAGGGGCAGGGCTCCTCGAAATGCCCGATCCCGTTATCCTCCAGCCGCCGCCCCACCTCGATGGCCCGGCGCGGCGAGAAACCGGAATTCCCGTCCACCAGCTTGTCCACCCCGTCCCCCAAGGCCCGCGCCACGACCGGAATCACCGCCTCCGTCCGCCCCGGCCACTCGTCCACATCCCGCCCGCATTCCGCCCCCACCCGCCACTTGAAGGCGTCAAACCCCTTCTCGTCCCTCAGCCGGCACAGCCGCGCCGCCTCCGCCTCGGGCGTGATGTCGCGCTTCATGCTCGACGCATAGGCCCGCAACCGCCCCGGCGAGCCCCCCAGCAGCGACACGACCGGCTTGCCCTCCACCTTGCCGCGCAGATCCCAGAGCGCCGTGTCCAGCCCCGCCATCGCCCGCCGCAGATAGCTGCCCGGATACTTGTGCTCCCGCTCATGGACGCGCCGCAACGTGTCCTCGAAATCCAGCGCATCGGTCCCCAGCGCATGCGGCGCAACCTGCCGGTGGAACACCTCCGCCGTCAGGTCCGCGTAATAGGTGGACAGCTGCCCCCACCCCACAGCCCCCCTTCCGCCGTCGCCCGCACGAAACAGACGAAGTCGTTTCCGAACGTCTCCAGCCGCGTGATCCGCATCCCGTCCCCACCAGACATCACGACCCCAGCCTAGCGCCCCGCCCCGCCGCGCACAGCGCCATTCCCGACACGCGCCACGCCGCTTCCCGCACCCCCTCCCCCATCTTCCGCTCCCCGATATCCCCCGTGAGAATGGCCGCCCGCGGCCACAGACGGCTGCCCCCCTCCACCGGCAAGCCCCCGGCCCCTCCCCGCCTGCCCTTCATCCGTTCCCCAAATATCCCGGGGGTGAATTGCCCCGCGCCCGCGC
>AYNO01000077.1 GCA_000500915.1 Rhodobacter sp. CACIA14H1 | reverse complement strand
ACCCCCCGGTACCCTGCCTGCCGCGTGGCGCGGGTGGACCGGGAAGACGGGTATTCGGGCCGAAACGAAGGGGCTTTGTGCAGAAGGGCAGGTGCCTTCGGCTGCGTGAGGCTTGAGCCTTCGCCCATTGTCCACTATCGCCTTGGGCGATCCTTATGAAAGCCTGATGCCATGAAGTTCCTCGACCTTGCCAAAGTCTATATCCGCTCGGGCGGGGGCGGGTCGGGCTGCGTGTCCTTCCGGCGTGAGAAATTCGTGGAATTCGGCGGCCCCGATGGCGGCGATGGCGGCAATGGCGGGTCGGTCTGGGCCGAGGCGGTCGAGGGGCTGAACACCCTGATCGACTTCCGCTACCAGCAGCATTTCTTTGCCAAGAACGGCCAGCCCGGCATGGGCAGCCAGCGGACGGGGAAATCGGGGGATGACATCGTCCTGAAGGTACCGGTGGGGACCGAGATCATCGACGAGGACGAAGAGACGGTGATCGCCGACCTCGTCACCGTGGGGCAGCGGGTGCTGCTGGCCAAGGGCGGGAATGGCGGGTTCGGGAACCTGTACTTCAAGAGCGCGACGAACCGTGCGCCGGGGCGGGCCAATCCGGGGCAGGAGGGGGTGGAGCGCACCGTCTGGCTGCGGCTGAAGCTGATCGCGGATGCGGGGCTGGTGGGGCTGCCCAATGCCGGGAAGTCCACCTTCCTTGCCGCCGTGTCGAATGCCCGGCCGAAGATCGCGGATTACCCCTTCACGACGCTGATCCCGAACCTTGGCGTGGTGGGCGTGGACGGGCGGGAATTCGTGATGGCGGATATCCCGGGGCTGATCGAGGGGGCAAGCGAGGGGCGGGGGCTGGGGACGCAGTTCCTGGCCCATGTGGAGCGCTGCAAGGTGCTGCTGCATCTGGTCGATGGCACCTCGTCCACCATCACCAAGGATTACCGGACCATCGTGCACGAGCTGGAGGCCTATTCCGACCTGCTGGGGGACAAGCCGCGCATCCTTGCGCTGAACAAGTGCGATGCGCTGGACCCGAAGACGATCACCACGCGGCGGAAGGCGCTGGAGAAGGCGTCGGGCGGGAAGGTCCATGTGATTTCCGGTGCGGCGGGGATGGGCTTGCAGGACGTGCTGCGGGCGCTTTACGCCGAGATCCAGGGGGCGGAGCCGGAGAAGGAGACGGGGCCGTGGCAGCCGTGAGCGAGGTTCGCGTGGCCGTGCCGGATGTGCGGGCGGCGAAGCGGCTGGTGATCAAGATCGGGTCGGCGCTGCTGGTGGACCGGGCGACGGGGTTGCGGCAGGGCTGGCTGTCTGCGCTGGCGATGGATGTGGCCGAGGCGAAAGTGCGCGGGGCGGATGTGGTGCTGGTCTCCTCCGGCTCCATCGCGCTGGGGCGCAAGGTGCTGGGGCTTCCGGCGGGGGAGTTGACGCTGGAGCAGTCGCAGGCCGCTGCGGCCGTCGGGCAGATCCGGCTGGCGCGGGCCTATGAGGAAGTGCTGGCGCCGCATGGCATCACCACGGCGCAGGTCCTTGTGACGCTGGAGGATACCGAGGACCGGCGGCGTTACCTGAACAGCCGCGCCACGATGGAGACGCTGCTGGGTCTGGGCGTGGTGCCCATCGTGAACGAGAATGACACGGTGGCGACGGACGAGATCCGGTTCGGCGACAATGACCGGCTGGCGGCGCAGATCGCGGTGACGGTGGGGGCGGACCAGTTGATCCTGCTGTCGGATGTGGACGGGTTCTATTCGGCCAATCCGAAGGAGGACGCGTCCGCCGTGCGCTTCGATGTGGTGGAGCAGATCACGCCGGAGATCGAGGCGATGGCGGGGGATCCGATCTCGGGCCTGTCCAAGGGCGGCATGAAGACCAAGCTGATGGCGGCCAAGACGGCGGTGGCCGGGGGCTGTGCCATGGCGATCATGGAAGGGTCGGTCCTGCGGCCGCTGAAGGCGCTGGCGGACGGGGCGCACCGGACATGGTTCGTGCCGGGCGCCGACCCGCAGCTTGCGCGGAAGCGCTGGATCAACGCGATGAAGCCGAAGGGCGAGGTCGTCGTCGATGCCGGTGCCGTGACGGCGCTGCGGGGCGGCAAGTCGCTGCTGCCTGCGGGCGTGCGGGCGGTGAAGGGGTCTTTCGGGCGGGGGGAGCCGGTGGCGATCCTTGGCCCTGACGGGGCGGTGCTGGGCAAGGGGCTGATCCGCTACACGGCGGCGGAGGCAAAAGCGATTGCGGGCCACAAGTCCGGCGAGATCGAGGGGCTGCTCGGCTATGCGGGGCGGGCGGCGCTGATCCACCGGGATGACATGGTGGTCTGAATGCACGGGCTGTTCTTCGACATGCAGCCGAAGGAAGGGCACATGCCGCATTACTTTGCCCATGTCGAGAAGCTGCGTCCCCTGCTGGCGGCGCATCCGGGGTTGCTGTTTCTGGAGCGGTTCCGTCCGCTGGACCAGCCGGACGCCATCCTGTCGCACCAGCACTGGGCGGACGAGGAGGCGATACGCGGCTGGCGGTGCGAGGGGACGCACCGGGCCAGCCAGTCGGCCGGGCGGATGATCCATTTCGAGCAATACCGCATCCGGGTCGGGCCGGAGGTTGCGCCGGAAGGCGCGGGGCGGTTCGTGGTTGCGGCCTATGGCACGTCCCCTGCGGGGCCGGGGCGGGCCTATGAGAGCGTGACGCGGGCGGGGCGGTTCCTGACCCTTGCCGATGCCGGACGCGGCGAGGGTGCGTTGGAGATCGCGGCACGCGCACGGGCGGACGGGGCAGAGGATGTGCGCGTCTTTTCCGTGTCGCGGGATTACACCATGACGGACAGGGCCGAGGCGCCTGCGCTTTGAAGGCAGGGGCGCGGGAGATGGAAGAACGGAAGGTTGGGCAGATGGCGGACGGGGCACAGGAAGACGCGGTCGGCATGATGCGCCGGATGGGCGCGGCGGCGAAGGCGGCGGCGGCGGAGCTGGCCTATGCGAGTGCCGAGCGCAAGCACGCGGCGCTGATCGGGGCGGCGCAGTATGTCTGGGAAAGCCGCGAGGCGATCATGGCCGCCAATGCGCAGGACATGGCCTTTGGCGTGTCCAAGGGACTTTCGCCCGCCATGCTGGACCGGCTGAAGCTGGACGAGGGGCGGATCCGGGGGATCGTCGATGGCCTGCGCGCCGTGGCCGAGCAGAAGGACCCCGTGGGAGAGGTGATCGCCGATTGGGACCAGCCCACGGGGCTGCATATCCAGCGGGTCAGGACGCCTTTGGGCGTTGTCGGCGTGATCTATGAAAGCCGCCCCAACGTGACGGCGGATGCGGGGGCGCTGTGCCTGAAGGCGGGGAATGCGGTGATCCTGCGGGGGGGATCGGAAAGCTTCCACTCCTCGACCGCCATACATGCCTGCATGGTGCGGGGTCTGGCATCGGCGGGCTTGCCGGAGGCGGCGATCCAGCTGGTGCCGACGCGGGACCGGGGGATGGTGGAGGCCATGCTGCGGGCCGTGGAATGGATCGACGTGATCGTGCCGCGCGGGGGCAAGGGGCTGGTGGGCCTTGTGCAGCGCGAGGCGAGGGTGCCGGTCTTTGCCCATCTGGAGGGCATCTGCCATGTCTATGCCGATGGCGACGCCGACCTTGAAAAGGCGCGGCGGGTGGTCGTCAACGCCAAGACGCGGCGGACGGGCATCTGCGGCGCGGCGGAATGCCTGCTGATCGACCGGCGCTTCTGGGACCGGCATGGGGGCGTTCTGGTGACGGACCTGCTGGAGCGCGGGGTGAAGTGCGGGCGAGGCGAGCTGCTGACCGTGCCGGGACGTGCCGGCGCAGGACGGGGATTTCGGCTGCGAATTCCTGGACATGATCATCGCGGCGAAGATCGTCGATGGCGTGGACGGGGCGATCGACCACATCCGCCGCTACGGCAGCCAGCACACCGAAAGCATCCTGACCGAGAATGACGCCACTGCCGCGCGGTTCTTCCAGCGGCTGGACAGCGCGATCCTGATGCGGAACGCCAGCACGCAGTTCGCCGACGGGGGCGAGTTCGGCATGGGGGCGGAGATCGGCATCGCCACCGGCAAGCTTCATGCGCGGGGGCCGGTTGGGGCCGAGCAGTTGACCAGTTTCAAGTATCTGGTCACGGGCGACGGGACGATCAGAAGCTGACGCGCAGCGCCTCGTGCCCCGCTTCCAGGTCGGGGCGGCGGGCGAGTTTGGCAAGCTGGAGACCGGCGAGGGCGAATTGCACCTCGCCGGCGGCCAGATCACGCGCCTGCATCGGGTCGTCGAGCAGGGACCAGAGGCGCGGTTCGGGCAGCAGGCGCGGGGAGGAGAGGGTGATGGACCATCCCGCCTCGTCCTGCAGGACGCGGATATGGCCGGTGCCGCGAATGGACTGTTCGCCGCAGAGGACGAGGAGGAAGGCAGCCTTCACCTCGTCCCGGGGGATCTGTCCGGGGCTGTGCCAGTCGATGCCGATGCGGCCCGAGGGGTAGAGGTCGGCAAGGATCGACTGGATTTCGGACCGCGGCTGGGGCTGGCTGCCCTGGGACAGGCCGAAGGCGACGCGGTAGAAGCGGAGACGGGCGGTCAGGGCGCGGACGGTTTCCGACAGCATGGCGATGTCGTCGGCGGCAGAGTCCGGGGCGGCGAGCAGGAGTTCGACCCCGTTGCCGATTGCGCCCACAGGGCCGATAAGGTCATGGCAGAGGCGGGACCCGAGCAGGGATGCGAGGTCTTCGGGGGGCATGGCTGGCTCCGGCACTGGCAAGGGAGGGAACGTGGACAATCTTCTGGAACCCGGCATGTTCGTGCGTCATCCGGCAGAACCCGACTGGGGGCTGGGGCAGGTGCAATCGAATATCGGCGGGCGGGCGACGGTGAATTTCGAGCATCGGGGCAAGGTGGTGATCGACCTGCGGCAGGTCACGTTGCAGGTGGTTTACGACATGGGGCGATGATGGCGCCTGCGGCGCGGCGATTGCAACCCTTGGTTGCGACGGGCGGGAAACGGGCGGGGAAGTGTTGCATCCCGGGGGGGCAGACCGTACATCAACCGCAGCCGCCGGGGGGCGCGGGGCGGGAAGTGCCGATGAATACCGAGGAATCGCTCTATACGTTGCGGCTGGCAGGGGATGCGCGTGACCTGCGGGCGGCGCAACGTCTGCGGTATCGCGTCTTCGTGGAAGAGCTGGGCGCGGACGGGCCGCTAGTGGACCATGCGGCGCGGCTGGAGCGGGACGAGTTCGACGGCATCTTCGACCACCTGCTTCTGGTGGACAACCGGCGCGATCCGGCGACGCTGGAAGATGTGGTCGGGGCCTATCGGCTGTTGCCCAGCGACCGGGTCCTGCCCGGGGGGCGGTTCTATTCCGAGGGCGAATATGACCTGACGCCCCTGCGCGACAGCGGGCGGAAGCTTCTGGAACTGGGGCGGTCCTGCATCCATCCCGACCATCGCGGCGGGACGGGGATGTTCCACCTGTGGAACGCGCTAGCGGATTACGTGCTGGAGCGGGGGATCGAGGTGCTGTTCGGCGTGGCCAGTTTCCACGGGACGGATGTGGCCCCGCTGACGCCTGCACTGGCCTATCTGCACCACCACCACCTTGCGCCGCCCGCCTTGCGCGTGCGGGCGCGGGAGGACGGGTATCAGCGCATGGACCTGCTGCCCGAGGCGGCGCTGGACCGCAAGGCCGCGATGGCGGCGACGCCCGCGCTGATCAAGGCCTATCTGCGGCTGGGCGGGTTCGTGGGGGAAGGGGCCTTCGTGGACCGCGCCTTCAACACCACGGATGTCTGTCTGGTGATGGACACGGCGCGGATGAGCGAGCGGCACCGGGGCTATTACACGCGGGGGCGTGGGTGAGTGACGATTGGAAAGAGGCGCGGATGGAGGTGCCTGCGATCACCCTTGCCGGGTGGCTGCGGGTGCTGTGGCGGGGGGCGCTGTTCGGCGGTGTGACCTATGGCTGCCTGCTGCTGCTGCTGGCGCTGCGGCTGGTGGAGCGGCCGCTGTTCGGGTTGCGGCGGCCTTGGACGCCGTGGATCACGCAGTTCGTCTGCCGGTCGGTCTTCGTCATCCTGCGGCTGCCCTTGGTCGTGCGGGGGCGGGTGATGCGGCAGCGGGGGGCGGTGGTGGCCAACCATGCGTCATGGCTGGACATTTTCGCGCTGAACGCGGCGCAGCGGGGGTATTTCGTCGCCAAGTCCGAGGTGGAGCATTGGGCCGCGATCGGCTGGCTGGCGCGGGCGACGGGGACGGTGTTCATCGCCCGCAAGGGCAGCGAGGCGAAGAAGCAGCAGGCGGTGTTCGAGGCGCGGCTGCGGGCGGGGCATCACCTGATGTTCTTTCCCGAAGGCACCAGCACCGATGCGGTGCGGGTGCTGCCGTTCAAATCGACGCTCTTTGCCGCCTTCTGGTCGCACGGGCTGGAAGAGGTGATGTGGATACAGCCCGTGACGCTGGCCTATCGGGCGCCCGAGGGGTGCGATCCGCGCTTCTATGGCTGGTGGGGGGACATGGATTTTTCCGGCCACCTGCTGATGGTGCTGGCGCAGGCGCGGCAGGGGCGGGTGGAAGTCGTGTTCCACGATCCGGTGCCGGTGGATGCCTTTGCCGACCGCAAGGCGCTGGCGGCGCATTGCGAGGCCGAGGTGCGGCGGGGACTCGAGGGGCGGCTTTAGGTCCTTTCTGCCCGTCCTCTGCACCTTGGCAGGGGAAGCGGGAGGGGCGGCGGATCATCACCCCAGCGGCGCGAGCAATGCCTTCAGCGCGGCCGCGGGGTCGTCCTTCGTCCATATCTCTTCGCCCACGGCGAAGAAGTCGGTGACGGGGCCGAATTTTTCCACGAGTTCCGCCGTCAGTGCGCCTTCGGCGACCACCGGCACCTCGATCACCTCGGACCACCACTGGAACAGGTCCCAGTCGGCGCGGGAGCCGTCCCCCAGTGGCGTGTCCCCGATGGGGCCGAAGCAGACGTAATCCGCGCCGTTTTCACCCGCCGTCATGCCTTCGTGCCGGGTGGTGCCGCAATGGGCGCCGATGATGGCGTCGGGCAGGTCCTTGCGGACCTTTCGGATCGACCGCGCCCCGTCGGTCAGGTGGACCCCGTCGAGGCCCAGCCGTTCCACCAGCAGGACGTGGCGTTCGATCACCACGGCCACGTCCCTTGCATGGGCCGTATGGCGGATGGCATCGGCGGCGCGGAGGATGCGGTCTTCGTCGCGGGTGGCCAGCGCGATGCGGAGGCAGGCGATTTCCGTTCCGTCCAGCACGGCGGCCAGACGGTCGGGGAAGCTGTCGAGGTCCACTTCCGGCGGGGTGATCAGGTAGATCTGCGGGCGGTCTTGGTCGGCCATCGGGCGCTCCGGCATCGGGTTTGGCGTGCCTTAGCGCAGATTTCGGGCGAAGGCGAGGGTGGCTTGGCCTTGTCGGGTCGGGCCCCTGCGCGTATCTGGCGGGGACAGCAGCCCGGAGTGCGCCCCGTGACCGAGACCATCCCCCCCGTCTTCATCCTTGTCCGCCCGCAGATGGGCGAGAATATCGGGGCGGCGGCGCGGGCCATGCTGAATTTCGGGCTGGAGCGGATGCGGATCGTGGACCCGCGCGACGGCTGGCCCAACCCCAAGGCGGTGGCGATGGCATCGGGGGCGGGGCGGGTGCTGGATCATGCGGGCATCTTTCCCGACATCCCCGCGGCGATTGCCGATTGCGACTTCGTCTTTGCCACCACGGCGCGGGGGCGGGAGCTGGTGAAGCCGGTCGTCACGCCCGAACGGGCGATGGAGATGACGCGGGCGATGGTGGCGGAGGGGAAGCGCGTGGGGGTGCTGTTCGGCCCCGAACGGGCGGGGCTGGAGAACGAGGATATCGTGCCCGCCAATGCCATCGTCACGGTGCCGGTGAACCCCGATTTCCCGTCGCTGAACCTTGCGCAATGCGCACTTTTGCTGGGCTATGAATGGCGGCGGCAGACCGAGACGGTCGCGCCGGAGGTGATGGGGCTGGCGCGGACGGATTTCGCAACCCGGCTGGAGGTGGAGCGGCTGTCGGACCATTTCGAGGAGCGGCTAGAGGTGGCGGGGTTCTTCTATCCGCCGGAGAAGGCGCCGCATATGAAGCTGAACATGCGCAACATGTTCGCGCGGCTGGGCCTTACGCGGGCCGAGGTGCAGACCTTCCACGGGATGCTGCGGCAGATCGCCTTCAAGCTGCGCCAGATGGGGGAGTGAGTCTCTCCGGTCTTGCCGTGGAACCGGGGGTTTTGCACCCCCGGACCCCCGCAGGATATTTGAAGAACGGATGAAGGGGCAGGGGCGGTTCTTGGCAAACCTTTGAAGGGGTTGCGGAAATCGTCTTTGGCGCAGGTTGCCGCAGGGCCTTGAAGGGGGCGGGGGGCAGGCATACCCTCCGCGCCGAACAGGGAGACCGCGAGATGGCAGGCAAGCGCAGCATCTTTGAAGAGGTGGGGCAGGGGGTGAAATCCGCCCCGGCGCCGCAGGGCGGCATGATCGCCGCGAAGGCGACGGGGGCGCGGCGCGGGATAAGGCTGTGGCTGGTGGCGCTGTTCCTGATGGTGGCGGCGATGATCGCCGTGGGGGGGATGACGCGGCTGACGGATAGCGGCCTGTCGATCACCGAATGGCGGCCCGTGACCGGGGCCATCCCGCCGCTGGACGAGGCGACCTGGGCGTCGGAGTTCGAGAAGTACCGGGCCATCCCCGAATACCAGTTGCAGAACAAGGGGATGAGCCTTGAAGAGTTCAAGGTCATCTACTGGTGGGAATGGGGGCACCGGCAGCTTGGCCGCGTGATCGGGCTGGTCTGGTTCGTCGGGTTCATCGGGTTCCTTGTGGCGGGGCAGATCCCCGCCGGATGGAAGGGTCGGCTGCTGGGCCTCGGGGCGCTGGGCGGGCTGCAGGGGGCCATCGGGTGGTGGATGGTGTCTTCGGGCCTGACGGGGACGATGCTGGATGTGGCCTCCTATCGGCTGGCGACGCATCTGGGGCTGGCCTTCGTCATCCTTGGCCTGATCGCCTGGTATGTCTTCCTGCTGGGGCGGTCCGAGGCGGAGCTGATGCTGGCGCGGCGGGGGCGGGAGGGAAAGCTTTTCTCGCTGTCCACCGGGCTGATGCATTTCGCCTTCCTGCAGATCCTGCTGGGGGCGCTGGTGGCGGGGATCGATGCGGGGCGGGCCTTTCCGACATGGCCGGACATGAACGGGCAGTTCTTCCCGGCGGATGCCTTCTATGTGCCCGATGGCAACGGGGGCAGCCTGCCGGTCTGGCATGCTTTCTTTGAAAATCCGGGGCTTGTGCAGTTCATGCACCGGATGAGCGGCTATCTGCTGTTCGTCTTTGCCGTGGTCGTCTGGCTGCGGGGGCGCAAGTCGGCCCATGCCGCGACGCGGGGGGCGTTCCATGCCGTGATGGGGATGATGCTGGCGCAGGTGGCGCTGGGAATCGCGGCGGTGATGACGGCGGCGCAGGTGCATGTGGCGATCACGCACCAGATCGGGGCGGTGCTTCTGTGGGTGCTGATCATCCGGGCGCGGCATCTGGCGCAATATCCTGTGGCAGGGTCCATCCGGGAGGGCACGGCATGACCGCCTATGACGATCTGATGGCCTTCCAGCGCGAGACGGAGGCGCTGGCGCAGGTGGCGGGGCGGCTGGGCTGGGACCAGGAGACGGTGATGCCGCGCGGCGCCGCCGAGCAGCGGGCCGAGGAGATGGCGGCGATGGAGGGGGTGCTGCATGCGCGGCGCACCCATCCGCGCATCGCGGAATGGCTGGGGCAGGCGCGGGCGGCGGATGAGGTGGCGGCGGCACAGTTGCGGCTGATCCGGCGCAGCTATGAACGGGCGACGAAGGTTCCGGCGCGGCTGGCGCAGGAGATCGCGCGGGTGACGAGCATGGCGCAGGGCATCTGGGCCGAGGCGCGGGCGAAGGAGGATGTGCCCGGCTTCCTGCCGGTGCTGGCCGATGTGATCCGGCTGCGGCAGGAGGAAGGCGCGGCGCTGGCGGCGGGGGGCGATGTCTATGACGCGCTGCTGGATGATTACGAACCCGGCGCCACGGCGGAAAGCATCGGCGCGATGTTCGGGCGGATGCGGCCACGGCTGGTGGCCCTGCGCGAAAGGGTGCTGGGGGCTGCGCGGCAACCTGTTGGTTTGTCAGGGAATTTCGGGTCGGAGGCGCAGTTGCGCTTTGCCCGCGATCTGGCCACGGCCTTTGGCTATGACTGGGAACGGGGGCGGCTGGACCTTGCGGTGCATCCGTTTTCGTCGGGGTCCGGCGATGATGCGCGGATCACCACGCGGGTGTCGGAGACGGACCCGTTCAACTGTTTCTATTCCACGATCCATGAGGTGGGCCACGCCTGCTATGAGTTGGGCATAGACCGTGATTATCGCCTGTCGCCGTTGGGTTCGGGCGTGTCTATGGGTGTGCATGAGAGCCAGAGCCGCATCTATGAAAACCAGCTGGGCCGGAGCCGCGCCTTCACCGGCTGGATGTTCGGGCAGATGCGGGAGCGGTTCGGGGAATTCGGCATCGCGGATGCGGATGCCTTCCATGCGGCGGTGAACATCGTGCGGCCGGGGTATATCCGCACCGAGGCCGACGAGGTGCATTACAACCTGCATATCATGATGCGCTTCGACCTTGAGCGGGCGCTGATGCGGGGCGATCTGCTGGTGGGCGATCTGGAAGCCGCGTGGAATGACCGCTTCGCCGCCGATTTCGGGGTGACGGTGGACCGTCCGTCGCATGGCATGTTGCAGGATGTGCATTGGTCGGTGGGCCTGTTCGGGTATTTTCCGACCTATACGCTGGGGAATGTTTACGCGGGCTGCCTGCACCGTGCGCTGCGGGCGGAGGTGCCGGATCTGGATGCGGCGCTGGCGCGGGGGGATGCGTCGCCTGCGACCGGCTGGCTGCGCGAGCGGTTGCAGCGGCATGGCGGGCTGCGGGAGCCGAGGGCGACGGTTGCCCATGCCTGCGGGTTCGAGCCGTCGGAAGGGCCGCTGCTGGATTACATCGAGGCGAAATTCGCGGCGATCTATGACCTTTGAGCGGGGCGAGGGGCGGGCGGTCTGGATGCTCGCCCTGACGCAGGCGCTGGGATATGCCTGTTTCTTCTACATTTTTGCGGCGCTGCTGATCTATTGGCAGCGCGAGGGGGCGCTGTCGGGGGCGGTGATCGCGGCGGGGCCTCTGGTGGCGACCTTCGTTTCGGCGGTGGTGGCGCCTGCGGTGGGGCGGGCGGTGGATCGCGGGCAGGCGGTGCCGATGATGGCGGCGGGGCCGGTGATCGGGGCTGTGTCGCTGGTGGTGCTGGCTGTGGCGCGCGGCGAGGTCGGGTGGTTCGCCGGTTGGGCGGGGCTGGGGCTGGCGCAGGCGCTGTGCCTCTATGACGTCTGTTTCGGGATGATGATCCGGCGTTTCGGGGACGAGGCGCGGGGGGCGATCACGCGGGTGACGCTGGTGGCGGGGCTGGCCTCCACGCTGGCCTTTCCGGCGGGGGCGTGGCTGGCGGCGGGCTGGGGCTGGCGCGGGGCGGTCTGGGTCGCGGTCGGGGTGGCGCTGGTCGTGATGCTGCCCTTGCAGGTGATGGCCGCGCGGGCGCTGGAGCGGGGGACGGAGGCGGCGGTCGTGGCGCGGGATGTGGCGCGGCTGCGCTGGGGCGATGTGCTGCGGATGCCGGGCTTCGTGGGGCTGGCGGTGTTGTTTTCCTTGATAAACCTGAACCACTGGATGCTGGTGAACCATATCCGCCCGATGCTGGAGGCGCTGGCGGTGCGGGCCGATCTGGCGATCGTGGCGGCGTCGGTGATCGGGCCGGCGCAGGTGCTGGGTCGGCTGGTGCTGGCGGGGGCGGGGGCGCGGTTTTCCACCGTGGCGGCGTCCTGGGTGACGGTGGGGGCGCTGGTGGTGGCGCCGGTCTTCCTTGTGCTGGCGGTGGTCTGGCCGGTGGCGGCGGTGGGGTTTGCGGCCTGTCAGGGGGCGGCGATGGGCATCATCACGATCCTGCGGCCGGTGCTGGTTGCGGGCAGTCTGGGGCAGGAACGCTATGGGGCGGTGGCGGGGATGATGGCGATCCCGGGGCTGGCCTCGATGGCGGTGGCGCCGTTGATCGGGACGGGGCTGGAGGCGCTGGGCGGTGTGTGGCTGATGATCGGGGCGGGGTTGGGGTTTGCGGTGCTGGCGCTGGGGGTGCTGGCGGCAAGGCGTTGAGGGCGCTGCGTAAATTCGGGGGGGCGGCGGAAAACGGCTGTGCCGTGTCCTGTGCCGCAGGGTGTACCGCAAACTGTCAGCACGCAGCGGGCGGCGGGTTAGGGATTAACCCTGTTGGCGTTAGGGATTCGGGGGCGGGGTTTCGGGCGGCTGGACTTAGGGGTGCGGCGGTCTGGACTTATGGGGCGGTGGCTTTGCGTTTCTTGCAGAGCGATGAGGGGTGGAGGGGTCCAGTGGACCCATCCGCCCCTCCGCCGTTAGGGCCGCGCATGACACGCCGGGGCGGGCGCCTCTGGCGCACGACCCGAGGGGGCGGGTCGTGCGCGGACCGTGGCTTTGGGCCACGGTCCGGGTTGGGCCGTTGCGCTTGTGATCCGGTGCTTTTGGCCGACGCCTGGCTTTGGGCCACGGGCGAGGGTGAAGCGGGTGCGCGGGTGGGACGACTTGAAGCGCCGCGCCCTGCATCCCGCGAGGCCCCGGGTCAGGCCCGGGGCGCGGGTGTGGCGTGTCAGGCCCAGTCGGGTTTGCGCTTTTCGAGGAAGGCCGTGATGCCTTCGTCCGTGTCGCGCCAGAGCATGTTTTCGGTCATGCGGTCGCCGGTCAGGGCATAGGCCTCGGCCAGCGAAAGGCCCTGCTGGTCGTAAAAGCTGCGCTTGCCGATATGGACGGCGGCGGTGAGCTTTGCCGCCAGCGTTTCCGCCAGACGGCGGGTTTCCTGCGAGAGCCGGTCGGGGGCCGCGATGCGGTTGACCAGCCCCACCTCGCGGGCGCGGGGGGCGGGGAGGAAGTCGCCGGTCGTCAGCATCTCGAAGGCGACGGCGGGGGGGACCTTGCGGGTCAGCGCCACCATGGGGGTGGAGCAGAAGAGGCCGATGTTCACGCCGTTCACGCCGAAGCGGGCGTCTTCGGCCGCCACGACCATGTCGCAGGAGGCGGCGAGCTGGCAGCCCGCCGCCGTGGCGATGCCCTGGACTTCAGCGATCACCGGTTGGGGCAGGGCGGGCAGGCGCTGCATCATGGCGGCGCAGGCGTCGAAGAGTTGGCGGAAGAAGGCGGCGCCCTTGTCGGGGGTGGCGCGGGCGGCCTGCATCTCTTTCAGGTCGTGGCCCGCGCAGAAGGCGCGGCCTGCGCCGCGCAGGATCACGACGCGGATCGTGCGGTCCTGTGCGAGGCGGTCGAGTTCTTCCGTCAGCCTTGCGATCATGGCGCGGGAGAGGGCGTTGAGGCTGCGGGGGCTGTCGAGTGTCAGCGTGGCGATATGGGCGTCGTCGTGGCGCTGGATCAGGTCGTCGGTCATTGCATCCCCCCTTGGTCTGGGGGAGACGATAGGGGGAAGGCAGCGGAAGGGGAAGCGGATGGCGCTGGTGATGGATCGGGAGGCGCTGGCGGCGTTTCTGGAACGGGATTTCGGGCAGGTGGCGGGCGATTTCGCGGTGGACCGTGCCGACGAGGCGGGTGTCACCCTGCGGTTGCGGGTGGCGGAGCGGCATCTGCGGCCGGGGGGGACGGTGTCGGGGCCGGCGATGTTCGGGCTGGCGGATGTGGCGGTCTATCTGGCGATCCTGAGCCGGATCGGGCCTGTGGCGCTGGCGGTGACGGTGAACTGTTCGATCGATTTCATGCGGAAACCGGCGGCGGGGCGGGATGTGCTGGCCGAGGCGCGGCTCTTGAAGCTGGGGCGGGTGCTGGCGGTGGGGGATGTGCTGCTGTTTTCCGAAGGCGTGGCGGAGCCGGTGGCGCGGGCGGGGATGACCTATTCGATTCCGAAGGGGTGACGGGGGGGTGCTGCTCTGCGGGAGCGGGTGCATTCATGGCGACTTGAAGCGCAAGGAGGGGTGGAGGGGTCCAGTGGACCCATCCACCCCTCCGCCGGTAGGGCCGCGCATGACCCGCCGGGGCGGGCGCCTTGGCGCACGACCCGAGGGGGCGGGTCGTGCGCGGACCGTGGCTTTGGGCCACGGTCCGGTCCAACCGTTGCGCTTCCTTGTTCGAGGAATTCGGGTCCGCCCGAGGGCGAAGTGCCGCCCTTACGACTTCGGGCGGGTGAAGCGGCCTTCGATCTGGGCGCCGCTTTCGATGATCAGGGAGGTGTAGTTCACATCCGCCTCCACCTGCGCCGTGGCGCGGAGGGTGAAACCCTGCGTGGAGACGCGGCCGTCCAGCTTGCCCTTCACCTCTACCGTTTCGGCCGAGACGGTGCCCTTGACCGCGCCCTCGCCGCCGATGGTCAGGCTGCGGGCGGTCAGGGTGCCATCCACGTCGCCGAACACTTCGACCGCGCCGGTCGAGGTGATCTCGCCCGTGATGCGCAGGTCCGAGGCCAGGACGGATTTGCCGGCATTCGGATTGGGCGCACGGCCGGATTGCGGCGCGGCGGGGGCGGTGTCGGGCTTGCTGAACATGGGTGTCCTCCGGAGGTCGCAAGGATAAAGGGCGAATGGCGCGGTCGGGTCAAGTGGCAGAGCGGCGGCGAGCGGCCTTTGCGGCGCGGAGGTGTCGGTTCCGGACCTGACGCGGGTGCGGCGGGGTGCTGGAATGGCGGGGGAATCAGGAAGCGGGGCAGGGCGGCGCATGACGGATGGCGAATTCTTCAAACCGGTCTCGGGCTTCGACCTGCCGCGATTCGCGGGGATTCCCACCTTCATGCGGCTGCCGCATGTGGGGCTGGACGATCCGCGTCTGGCCGAGGTGCAGATCGGCCTGATCGGCGCCCCCTGGACGGGGGCACGACCAACCGCCCCGGCCCGCGCCACGGGCCGCGGCAGTTGCGCGACCTGTCCACGATGATCCGCGCCGTGAACGGGTCCACATGGGTCGCGCCCTTCGAACTGGCGCGCTGTGCGGACCTTGGCGATGTGGCGCCCAATCCCGGCGACCTGATGGACTCGCTGGCACGGATGGAGGCGTTCTATGACCGCGTGGTGGCGGCGGGTGTGCTGCCGCTGACGGGGGGCGGGGACCACCTGTGCAGCCTGCCCATCCTGCGGGCCGTGGCGAAGAAACGCCCCGTGGGGCTGGTGCAGTTCGACAGCCATACCGACCTGAACGACATCTATTTCGGGACCAGCCGCTACAACCATGGCACGCCCTTCCGCCGCGCGGTGGAAGAGGGGCTGATCGATCCCGCGCGTTACGTTCTGGTGGGGATACGCGGCACGGCCTATGGGCGCGAGGACTGGGATTTCGCGGCCGCGAACGGCATCCGGATCATCCCGGTGGGCGAGTTCCACCGGAGGGGCGTCGAGGATGTGATGGCAGAGGTGCGGGGGATCGTCGGCGAGGGGCCGACCTACCTGACCTATGACATCGATTTTGTGGACCCGACCTTCGCGCCGGGGACGGGGACGCCCGAGGTGGGCGGGCCGAATTCCTGGCAGGCGCTGGAGGTGGTGCGGGCCCTGCGCGGGGTGAACCTCGTCGGCGCGGATCTGGTGGAGGTGAGCCCGCCCTTCGATCCTTCGGGCGGGACGGCGTGGCTGGGGATCTCGATCCTGTTCGAGATCCTCTGTCTGATGGCTGAGCGGGTGGGCGGGCGCTGAGGGGGGCCTTGCCCCCCGCCGCCGCCTTTGGCGTCGCCCCCCGGGGTATTTGGACCGAGATGAAAAGCGGGTGCAGTTATGGATATTGACCTGATCGTGCGGAATGCGCGGGTGATCACGATGGATGCGGGCCGGCCTTTCGCCAGTGCCGTGGCCGTGCGCAGCGGGCGCATCGCGGCGGTGGGCGGCGAGGAGGTGGCGGCGCTGGCCGGGCCTGCCTGCCGTGTCGTCGATGCCGGGGGGCGGACGCTGCTGCCGGGGTTCGTGGAGAGCCATCTGCATCTGGTGCTGGGCGGGGCGGAGCTGGTGCAGTTGCAGATCGGCGGCGTGATGGGCTTTGACGCGCTGCGGGCGGCGTTTCTGGACTATGCGGCGAAGAACCCGGACCGGGCCCTGCTGATGGCGCAGGGGGCGGCTTATGAAATCCTCGGTGCGCCCGTGACGCGGCACGATCTGGACCGCGTCATCGCGGACCGGCCCATCGCCATGATGGCGCCGGATCACCATACGGTCTGGGCAAATACGCTGGCGCTTCGGCAGGCGGGGCTGTTGCACGGGGCGCAGATGCCGCACGGGCACGAGGTGGTGATGGGGCCGGACGGCACCGCCACCGGCGAGCTGCGCGAGTTCGAGGCCTTCGGTCCCGTGCTGGCGCTGGGGGGCGAGGCGCATCTGCAGCTTGGCATCGCCACGGGCGGGGAGCCGGACCCGTGGCCGGACGACGCGACCTTTGCCGCGGATCTGGAGAAGGTGGCGGCGGGGCTGGCGCATTGCGCGGCGCATGGCATCACCACGATGGTGAACATGGACGGCAACCGCTACACCTGCGCCCTGCTGGCCGCGCTGGAGGCACAGGGGCGACTGACGGCGCGGGTGCGCGTGCCCTTCCACATGAAGCCGCATATGGACCTGTCGGAACTGGACCGCGCCTCGGCCATGACGGCAGAGTTCGACGGCGACTGGGTGCGGTCGGGTTTCGTGAAGATGTTCATGGACGGGGTGGTGGACAGCCGCACCGCCTATATGCTGCACGACTATCCCGGGCATCCGGGGCACCGGGCGGACCCGCTGTTCCCGCCCGACCGCTTCGCCGCCATCTGCACCGAGATCGACCGGCGCGGGCTGCAGATTGCCGTCCATGCCATCGGGGATGCCGCCGTCCGCCAGACCATCGACGGATACGAGGCGGCGGGGCGGGCCAACGGGTTCCGCGACATGCGCCACCGGATCGAACATATCGAACTGATCGACCGCGCCGATATCCCGCGTCTGGGGGCGCTGGGGATCACCGCCAGCGTGCAGCCGCCGCATCCGCCGGGGGTGATGGATTTCCCCATGTCCACGATGGACCATGTCTTCCACCGGGACCGGTGGCGCGACGCCTATCTGTGGAAGACGCTGAAACAGGCAGGGGCGCCGGTGGCCTATGCGTCCGACTGGCCGGTGACGGATGTGTCGGTGATGCGCGGGATACAGGCGGCGGTGACGCGGGTGCCCTATGCAGGGGCGGGGGATGAACGCCTGTCCCTGATGGAGACGCTGCACGCCTATACGGCAGGCGGCGCCTGGGCGGGGCATTGGGACGACATCACCGGCACGCTGCGGGCGGGGATGGCGGCGGACATGGTGCTGCTGGACGGCGATATCGAGTCGGCCGACCCGATGACCATCGGCGCCATGGGGATCGCGCTGACGGTGGCAGGCGGGCGCGTGACCTATGCGGCAGAGGGATTTGCCTGACGGTCCGGTCCTGTCCGGCGGGCGCGACCCCGCAGGAGGCGCAGGGATTCGCCCGTCGTCGCGGCGGAAGGCGCGATCATCGGGGCGGACAGGGCAGGGGCCAAGCGGAAACTGCGCAAGCGGGGCGCCGAAAGGCCAACTTTTTCTGGTCTGCCGCAGAAATCGTCATTGGGGTGTCATTTTTCCTCTTGCGGTCTTCTGCTGTGATCCGTAGATAACCGCTCACCGAAGACGATGCGA
>AYNO01000076.1 GCA_000500915.1 Rhodobacter sp. CACIA14H1 | reverse complement strand
CATCGAGTTCAACCTCGTCGGCGCTCCGGCACCTGCCACGGCGGCTCCGGCAACCGGGGCCTCATCGGAACCCGCCACCACGCCCGACTTCTCGTCCGACACCCAGCCCCTCCATCGCGCCGCAGGAAAGACCTTGCGTCCGCAGCCGCGACCCGCAAATAACGGCTGACCCAACCCTCAGCGACTCAGCGCATATCCGGGGCAAAATGAACCGTCAGGAATTCATCACCGCCACAGCCGTCATCCTCCTGGCGGCCTTTGCCCTCGGCTGGTTCGCCTACTGGCTGCTGCACCGCTTCACCCGCGTCTCGGGCGGCGACGTGGCCGAGATGGACAACCTCGCCCAGGCCCTGCACGAGGCCGAGGAGGCCCGCGATCAGGCGCTGATCTATCTGGAAGAGCGCGAGGCCGAACTGATGAACCAGATCGCCCAGACCGAAGCCGAACTCCGCGCCGCGATGGAAGGCCTGCGCGACGCCCGGCACGAGGCGGAAGAGATGCGCGCCTATATCGAGCGGATGCACGCGGCGAACTGACGGCGCACACCCGGTTTCCCTGTTGTCGCACACCACGGCAGGACTGGCCCGTGGCCCAAAGCCACGGGCCGCGCACGACCCGCTCCACCGGAGCGTTTCAGGCCTCTTCGCACTCACAGCAGCGCAACACCTCTCACCCCAACCCGCCCAGACAGGCCTCCACCAGCCCCGCCCCCGGATCGGCCAACCCCTCCAACACATCGAAATGGTGCCGCCCCGCCTCCACCGTCCAGGGGCACCCCCATTCCTCCGACAGGACCCTTGCCTGCCAAAGGAAGGCGGGCCGCTCCTGCCCGCCGACCCAGACGTGACACGCCACGCCCGCCGCCCGCGCCAGCCGCGCCGGGCTTTCCGCCGCGCATTCCGGCCCGTCCAGCCGCAGCGTCGCGTTCATCTCCGTCTCCATCAGCGGGGCCAGCTCCGCCAGCGGTGACACCGGCACCACCCGCCGCAGCCCCGGCACCGCCTGATCCGCACAACCCATCCGCGCCGCCAGATGCCCCCCCGCCGAATGGCCAGTCACCACCACGGGCACATCCGGCACCGCCTCTGCCGCCGCCCTGCAGGCCCGCGCCACCTCGGCCGTCATCGCCGATACCCGCGCCTCAGGCGCCAAGGTGTAGGACGGCATCGCACAGGCCCAGCCCCGCGCCACCGCACCCGCCGCGAGATGCGACCACGTCTCGCGCCCGAAGGCCATCCAGTAGCCGCCATGCACAAAGACCAGCAGCCCCCGCGCCGCGCCTTCCGGCAGGAACAGGTCGAACCGCTGCCGCTCCCCCCCGCCATAGGCCAGCCCCGGCAGCGCCCGCCCGCCCAGCGACGCCCGGAACGAAGCCGCCGCCGCCTCCCATTTCGGGGGAAAAGCCTCCGCCCCCGGGATGAAGGCCCCGTTCGCATAGGCACGATCCGCCGCCGACCGCCATTCCTGCCCCATCCGCCACCCCATTTGATCAAAATTCCACGCGCCGCGACCGGAATCTGCCCTGCCGGAACTGGACAAGCCCCCCCTCGCGGATGCATCCATCCTTAACCCGAAACGCCGGAGGCCCACATGCTCGATTCCGTCACCAACCTCGCGTCGCTCCTCAAGGACCCGTCGCTTCTGGTCACCAAGGCCTATGTCGCCGGCCAATGGATCGACGCCGATGACGGCACGACGTTCGAGGTGACGAACCCCGCCCGTGGCGACGTGATCTGCACGCTGCCGAACCTTGGCCGCGCGGAAACCGCCCGCGCCATCGCCGCCGCCGAAGTGGCGATGAAGGACTGGGCCGCCCGCACCGGCAAGGAACGCGCCGCCGTCCTGCGCAAATGGTTCGACCTGATGATGGCCAATCAGGACGACCTCGGCAAAATCCTGACGGCCGAAATGGGCAAGCCGCTGGCCGAAGCCAAGGGCGAAGTCGCCTACGGCGCCTCCTTCATCGAATGGTTCGCGGAAGAGGCCAAGCGCGTCTATGGCGAAACCATCCCCGGCCACCAGCGCGACAAGCGCATCACGGTCATCAAGCAGCCCATCGGCGTCGTAGGCTCCATCACCCCGTGGAACTTCCCCAACGCCATGATCGCCCGCAAGGTCGGCCCCGCGCTTGCCGCAGGCTGCGGCTTCGTCGCGCGCCCCGCCGCCGAAACGCCGCTCTCGGCGCTGGCCATGGCGCTGCTGGGCGAACGCGCGGGTCTGCCCGCAGGCATCTTCTCGGTCATCACCTCTGTCCGTTCCTCCGACATCGGCAAGGAATTCTGCGAAAACCACGCCGTGCGGAAACTGACCTTCACGGGGTCCACCGAAGTAGGCCGCATCCTGCTGCGTCAGGCGGCAGATCAGGTGATGAAATGTTCCATGGAACTGGGCGGCAACGCCCCCTTCATCGTCTTCGACGACGCCGATCTGGATGCCGCCGTCGCGGGTGCCATGGTGTCCAAATTCCGCAACAACGGCCAGACCTGCGTCTGCGCCAACCGCATCTACGTGCAGGCGGGCGTCTATGACGCCTTCGCCAAGAAACTGGCCGAAGCGGTTGCAAAGACCAAGGTCGGCGACGGCCTGTCCGAAGACGTCACCTTCGGTCCGCTGATCAACGACAAGGCCGTGGCCAAGGTCGAAGAACATATCTCCGACGCACTGGCCAAAGGCGCCAAGGTCGAAACCGGCGGCAAGCGGCACGCCCTCGGCGGGTCCTTCTTCGAACCCACCATCATGACGGGCGTTACCACCGACATGCTGGTGACGAACGAGGAAACCTTCGGCCCCCTCGCCCCCCTGTTCAAGTTCGATACCGAAGAGGAAGTGATCGCGCTGGCCAATGCCACGATCTTCGGCCTCGCCTCCTATTTCTACGCCCGCGACATCGGCCGCATCACCCGCGTGCAAGAGGCGCTGGAATACGGCATGGTCGGCGTGAACACCGGCCTGATCTCGACCGAGGTCGCGCCCTTCGGCGGGGTGAAACAGTCCGGCCTCGGCCGCGAAGGATCGCGCCACGGGATGGAGGACTATCTGGAAATGAAGTACATCTGCCTCAGCGTGTGACGATGTCCCTGCGCAACGCCCTCTTGCTTGCAGCCTGCCTTGCGGTCGCCGCCTGTGGCGGCGTCCCGCTGGTGCCCTTCATCTGACCGACAGAAGCGCGGCGATCTGGCCCCAGATCGCCGCGACCGCCTGTTCCGGGCTGCGCACCGGATCGTCGAAAACCGCATCGCGCATACCCATCGTATAGATTGCCCAGATTGCCGGCAGCGCATCCTCCAAGGCCAGCTCCGGCCGGAACCTCCCCTCCGCCTGCCCGGACTGGACCACACGCCCGAGCGGCGCCAGCAGGGCCTGCCGGTCCTCGCGGTTCTCTGCCTCGGCCGCGGCGGACCAGTTCCAGCTATGCGCCTGCAAGACGCGCAGCAGTTGCACATCCGCAAGATCGAAACGCGCCCAGCCCAGCAGGATCCCGCGCAAGCGGTCCTCTGCCGACCCCGCGCCATCGGCAATCGAAATCGTGCTCAGCACCTGAGGCGCGTTGAACTCCTTGACGACGGCCGCGATCAGACCGGCCTTCCCGTCGAAATAGGCGTTGATCAGACTGTGCGACACGCCCGCCCGACGGCCCACCTCGACGACCGACACCCCTTCGACCCCCCGCTCTGCCGCAAGGGTGCGGGCCGCATCCATCAGGGCGCGGCGGGTGGCTTGCTTGCGGGCCTCGCGTCCGGCCCGCGCGTCGTCGGAAAGTGTGTAACTGCGCGGCATGACGCTACGTTACAAATTTCTCTCTGAAAATGTCAATCACATCGTCTTGCGGTTTCCAACTGCTCTTCCTATTTGCATTTAACTTGTCAGTTTAATTGTAAGGTGCATGCAAGATGGAACCGACCTCCAACGAAACCGCAAAATCCCTGCGCGCCCTTGCGCAGCGGACGATCGACGGCGTCCCCCTGAATCTCTCCGAGGCGGAGAAGGTCTCTATAGCGACCGAACTCTACCGTCTCGCAGATGCGATCCTCAGCAGCCCGACGACGGCCCGCGATCTCGAGGCGCAGCAGCAGGCGCAACGCCGGGCCGCATGGCTTACCCGCTGGCTGGAGCGGGCCATGTGCCCGCCCTTCAAGGATGAAGACAGCCCGGATAAACCATGAGACTACGCCCAAGACCCTTCCGGTTATCGGATAACAGGCCCGCGTTTTTGCCTAGCGCGGGCCTGACTGCCATCTGTTCCCCACATAACCGGCGCCCCGCGTAACCGACGCACTGCCGGCCAACCGAAAGGACAGATGCACATGCTGCCGAATATCCGCACCGCTGCCACCGCTGCCGTGGCCGCCCTTTCCATCGCCGCGACCGCGGCCGCCCCCGTCAGCGCGGGCCAGCGCGAACGCGACTTCCTGAAGGGAGTCGCCGCCACCGTCATCGTGGGAAGCGTCCTGCAAGGCATGAACACGAACCGCGCCGCAGCCCAGCCGCGCTATGTCACGCAGCAGCCGCAATACTACGTCCCGCCGCGCGAACCCGCCTACTTCGCCCCGCCCGCCGCACAGCACGGGCTGTCCACCTCTGCCGCCGCACAGGCCTTCAAGAGCTACAGCCCGACCGAACGCCGCGCCATCCAGCGCGAACTGGCCCGCGCCGGCTACTACTACGGCTCCATCGACGGCGTCTTCGGCCCCGCGACCTTCCGCGCCGTGTCGGCCTATGCGGCAGACCGCGGCCTGAATGCCCGCATCGACAGTGCCTCGGGCGCCTACACGGTCTATGACAGCCTGATCTACTGATCCCCGCAGCAGACGGGCTGACATGGCAGAAGGGGCGTCTGGCAGGACGCCCCTTCGATCCGTCCGGACTTTCACCCGGCGCCGCAAATCACGGCGCCTCTCCGACCTTCAGGAACTTGGCCCCGCCCGCGCCCATGCCGCCCTGCAGGCCCGAAGTCTTCCGCGCCCCCGGCGCTGCCTCCCGCCACATGCGGTCAAGCCGGGCCATCATCGCGGGCAGCACACCTTCGACCGGAACGGCGATGGCCACGGGTCTGCCCCCCAGCTCTGCCTTGGCGGAAATGACCGAAACCACCTCGGTCCCATAGGCGGTGCCGCGGAACACCGGCGCACCGGACGCGCCGAAATCCGACGGGCAATCCAGCACGGCGATGCGACCTTCGGTGCCAATCACGGAACAGACATCCTGCAACGACGCCGCCTCTGACCGGCCCCTTGCATAGGACACGATCTCGACCCTGTCGCCGCTGCGGGGAAAGCTGCCTGTCGCGGCAGGCGTGACCGACGGCAGCAGGATCGGTTGCGCCAGCTTAACCAGACCCAGATCGTTTCCGGTCTGGCGCATCCGCGTCCTGGCGTCCAGTTCCAGTTCGGGGCGGTAGTCGGGATGGGGCAGGATCATCGCGGCGGCACGACTGGCCTCGGCCCGGCCATCCCGCCATCCGGCGAGGAAGGTCAGCTCCGAGGCGGGGTAAGCCTCTCCCGTCGCCTTGTCATACAGGCAATGCGCCGCCGTCAGCACCACATCCGGCGCGATCAGGGTGCCCGAGCAAAAGCCGTCCGACCCGAGGTCGATGCGCCCGACCGCCGCCCATCGCCCCGCGACCACCCCGGTGTCGAGCGGGCGCAGGTTGCCATCCCCGGCAAGGGACGGTTGCGCCAGCAGGGCCAGCCAGACCAGAACGCCACGCATCCGCATCCTCTACCCTCCCTCACCACGGGCTCCAGCCCGAAACCTGCGCTGCGAAGCGGGCGGAATGGCGGCAGAGTTGCGGAAGTGTCGCGGCCTTGGCGCGGGCGTGTGCTGCCAACCGCCCGCACCGGAAGCGCCCTGTCGGTCACGGGGGCCCGGATGGCAAAAGGGGCACCCGACAGGGCGCCCCTTCCGTCATTCCGACTTTCCCGACGCTCAGTGCGTCGCGTCCTCGGCCTTCGCTTCCAGCACGGCCCTCGGCGCGGCGGACGCGATCTCGATCCGGCGGGGCTTCAGCGCCTCGGGCGTCTCGCGCACCAGATCGACATGCAACATCCCGTGTTCATGGGCCGCCCCCGTCACGCGCACATGATCGGCCAGCGCGAAGCGGCGCTCGAAGGCGCGGGTGGCGATACCGCGATGCAGATAGGTCCTGCCCTCGGCCTCGGGCGCCTTGCGGGCGGTCACGACCAGCGTGCCCTCCTTCACCTCGACGCCCAGTTCATCGGGCGTGAAACCCGCAACGGCGATCGAGATGCGATAGGCATCATCGGCGGTCTTTTCGATATTGTAGGGCGGATAGGTCGGCTGTGCGACATCACTGGTCAGCACGCGATCCATCAGGTCGGCAATCCGGTCGAAACCGACGGTTGCACGGTAAAGCGGGGCGAAATCAAGGTTCCGCATGGGTCATCCTCCATCGAGCGATGCTATGTTGATGCCCTCCATCACGGACGGGCAGGGACGCGCCGGACCCCGCTGGGGCATCCGGCACACCAGACATCTGGGAAGGGCGGAAACGGGATTCAAGCCCCGCCGCGCCACGCCTAGGGCGCGACCTTCAGGAATTTCGCACCGCCACCCGACCCCGACAGCACCCGCACCCCCGGCGTCGCCCGCGGCGACTCGGCCTCCAGCGCCTCGCGCAGTTCCGCCAGCGGCTCCATCAGCGGCACGGCCAGCGCCACCGCCTGCCCTTCCACCTGCGCCTTGGCCGAAACCACGGAAACGATCCGCACCTGCCCATCCCGCATCGCAAAGACCGGCGCCCCGCTGGCCCCGAACTCCACCGCACAGGTCAGCACCATCAGGTTGGTGCGCTGCGCCATGATCCCGCAGACCTCCTGCAGCGACGGCGCCTCGGACCTGTCCTTGGCATAGGACACGATGCCCACCTCCGCCCCCATCGCAGGCGTCCAGTCGGGCAGGAAGGGCACGACCTGCGGCAGCCGGATCGGCTGGTCCAGACGCAGCAGCGCCAGATCGCTGCCTACATTCGTCAGATCCTCGCCCGGCGCATAGCTGTAGGCCGGATGCGCCATGGCCCGCACGATGCTGCGATAGGCCTCGGCCCGCCCGTTGCGCCATCCGGCTAGGAAGCGGAACGTCCCGGGGTCAAGCCTTTCCCCCGTCTCCTTGTCGAACAGGCAATGCGCGGCGGTCAGGACAAGGTCATCGGCAATCAGCGACCCCGTGCAGAACCCGCGCTCGCCCAGCTCGATCCGCCCCACGGCCTCCCAGCCGCGCCCTTGGTCACCGGTCTGCAACGACCGGATCGTCGGCCCCTCCGCAAACGCGGGACCGGCAAACAGCGACAGCAACAGGGCGACAAGACGCATGGGCGGTTCCGGTGCGGGGGCAGACATGCCTAACCCGCCTTTCCGGCAGAAGTTTGGCACGCCCCGGCAGAACGGACAAGATCGCCCCTAGCCAAGCGCCGCAGGCTTCGGCCCCCCGGTCGCCCAGTCCAGCAATTCCACCGTATGTACGACCGGAACCCCCGTCCCCGACCCGATCTGCATCATGCAGCCGATGTTTCCGGCGGCAATCACATCCGGCCCCTTCGCCTCCAGCGTCCGCACCTTCCGCGCCTTCAACTCGCGTGAAATCGCGGGCTGGAGCAGGTTGTACGTCCCCGCCGACCCGCAGCACAGGTGACTGTCCGCAGGCTCCACCACCTCGAACCCCACCCGCTTCAGCAGGTCCTTCGGTGCGGTCTTCACCTGCTGGCCATGCTGCAAGGAACAAGCGGCGTGATAGGCCACGCGCATCCCCTTCGCCGCACCATCCGGCACGCCGATCCGCACCAGAAGTTCGGAAATGTCACAAGCCAGCCCCGAAACCCGCGCCGCATCCGCCGAAATTGCTTCATTCCGGAACATGTGGCCGTAATCCTTGACCGTCGTGCCGCAGCCGCTGGTGTTGATGACGATGGCATCCAGCCCCTCCCCGCCACCTCGGCCATGAAGGCGCGGATATTGGCCGCGGCAAAGCCATGCGCCTCGCCCTCGCGCCCCATGTGATGGGTCAGCGCCCCGCAACAGCCCATGCCCGCAGGCACCACCACCTCGCATCCCAACCGCCGCAGCAGCCGGATCGTCGCATCGTTGATATCCGTGTTCAGCGCCTTCTGCGCACAGCCGGTCATCAGCGCCACCCGCATCTTCCGCACGCCCACCGGCGCGAAACGCTGCGGATCGTCATTGCGCGATACCGGCGGCACCCGCTTGGGCACCATGTCCAGCATCGCCTGCACCCGCGCATCCGGGATCAGCCGCGCAAAGGGCCTGCCCATCTTCGCCAGCGCAATCGCCACGCGGAACCGCATCGGATAGGGCAGCACCTTCGCCAGAACGAAGCGCAGCGCCCGGTCCATGAACGGCCGCCGATAGGTCGCTTCCACATGCGCCCGGGCGTGGTCGATCAGGTGCATGTAATGCACGCCCGACGGACAGGTCGTCATGCAGGACAGGCAGGACAGGCAGCGGTCCAGATGCTTCACCGTCCGCGCATCGGCCGGACGCCCGCTCTCCAGCATCTCCTTGATCAGGTAGATGCGCCCGCGCGGGCTGTCCAATTCGTCCCCCAGCACCTGATAGGTGGGGCAGGTCGCCGTGCAGAACCCGCAATGGACGCAGGACCGCAATATCTCGTTCGACCGCGCCAGCGCGGGAAGCTTCAACTGCTCCTCGGAAAAGAACGTCTGCATCTTGTCCCCTAAAGAGCCATGAAGAAGATCAGGACGGCCGACAGACCCAGCCCCGCCACCAGGACGGGCCAGACCCAGCCCGCCGCATCGGCGGGCAGCACCCGCCGCACCCCCTGCGCCAGCGCCGCCAGCGCCACGGGCACCGCGCCCACCATCACCAGAAACCGCGCGAATCCCTCGTCATCCGCCGGATCGTTCGTCACCCAGACCAACGCCAGCGCCGCCGCCGCCAGACCGACCCCCATCCCCGCCCGCGCCTTCGGCAGGGCACAGAGCGATACGTAAAGCACCAGCGGATACACGATCAGGACCAGCGCCATGATTACCCCATCAGCCCTTGGTTGAAGAGGCCCTTCGGATCGAACTTCGCCCGCAGCCCCGCCGAAATCACCGCCACCGCCGCAGGCTCCGGCGGAAAGGCGGGCCCCCCGCCCTGTCCCCGCACCCGCGTCGCGTGCCCGTCAAAGACACCAAGACGCGCCCGCAGGTCCGTGCCCTCCGCGACGCGCAGCCAGACCAGCCCCCCGCCCCAGTCGTAAAGCACCGCCTCCGCCCCGGCCTTCGCCACCAGCGCGGGCGCCTCGGACGGCTTCACCGACAGCCGCCACACATCCCCTGCCGCCCCGTGGAACGGCATGACATCCCGCAGGGCCGGCCAGACATTGCCATCTTCCTCCGTGACCGCGCCAAACCGGCCCAGAACCCTCGCCAGCTCCGCCGCCCGATACCGGACCGACGCCGCAAAGCCCTCGACCCGGACAAATGTCCCCCGCCCCGGCCAATGCGCCGCGCCTGTCACGTCATAAGGCGACCCCAGCGCCGCCGCCATCGCCGCCACCGCCCGCGCATCGTCCAACCCCTCGACACAGAGCGTCGCCACCGCCTCCGGCGCGGGCAGCACCTTGAAGGCCACCTCGGTCAGCACCCCCAAAGTCCCGTGCGACCCCGCCATCAGCTTCACAAGGTCGATGCCGGTGACATTCTTCATCACCCGCCCGCCGTTGCGGACCACCGTCCCCTTGCCATCCACGAACCGCACCCCGATCAGGCTGTCGCGGCACGCCCCCGCCTGCACCCGCCGCGGACCCGAGGCATTGACCGCCACCACCCCACCGACGGTGGAAACCCCGTCACGCCCCAACAGCCCCCGCATATCCGGCGGATCGAACGGCAACCGCTGCCCCTCCGCCGCCAGCAACGCCTCCACCTCCGCCAAGGGCGTCCCCGCCCCGACCACCAGCGTCAGAGCCCCCGGCTCATAGAGCCGCACACCCGACAGGCCGCCCGTCTCCAACACCTCGCCCGCCGCAGGAACACCAATCCCCCGCGTCCCGCCCCCGCGCAGGACCAAAGGCGCATTCGCCCCCCGCACCACCTCGGCCAGTTCCGCCTCATCCACAGGACGCATCACTGCCCCTTCATCCGTTCCCAAATATCCCACGGGGGTCCGGGGGTGTGAAACCCCCGGTCCACCCTCTCAAGCCGCGCGACGGCTTGCCGTCACATACAAAGGAAACACTTTCGCCGGATTCAGCAGCCATCCCGGATCGAACACGTCCTTCACCCGCAACTGCGCCTCCATATCCTCATCCGAAAACTGCACCGACATCAGGTCGCGCTTCTCCACGCCCACCCCATGCTCTCCGGTCAGGCATCCCCCAACCTCGACACACAGCTTCAGGATATCCGCCCCCAGCGCCTCGGCCTTTTCCAGCTCGCCGGGCTGGTTGGCGTTGAAGATGATCAGCGGATGCATGTTCCCGTCCCCCGCATGGAAGACATTCGCCACCCGCAACCCGTAGCTTTCCGTCAACTCCCCGATCCGGCGCAGCACAAAGGCCAGTTCCGACACCGGGATCGTCCCGTCCAGACAGATGTAATCCCCCATCTGCCCCATCGCACCGAAGGCCGACTTCCGCCCCAGCCAGATGCGCTTCGCCTGATCCTCATCCGCCGCCTCGCGATAGGCGACGGGCTCATGGCGCAGCGCGATCTCCTTGATCCGCGCCAGTTGCTCGTCGATCTCGGCAGGGCTGCCCTCCACCTCGACGATCAGAAGCGCCTCGCAATCGGGATAGCCCGCCTTGGCAAAGGCCTCCGTCGCCTCGATACAGGGCCGGTCCATGAACTCGATCGCCACGGGCAGAAGCCCGCCCTTGATGATCGACGCCACACAGGCCCCCGCCACCTCGTTCGACGCAAACCCCATCAGGACAGGCCGCGCCCCCTCGGGCTTGGGCAATATCCGCAGCCACGCCTCCGTCACCACGCCCAACTGTCCCTCGGACCCGCAGATCACCCCCAGCAGGTCCAGCCCGCCCGCATCCATGTAAGGCCCGCCGATCCGCAACACCTCGCCCGTCATGGTGACGATGGTGACGCCCAGCAGGTTGTTCGTGGTGACGCCGTATTTCAGGCAATGCGCCCCGCCCGAATTCATCCCGATATTCCCGGCGATGGCGCAGGCCAACTGGCTGGACGGGTCGGGCGCGTAGAAGAACCCCTCCGCCTCCACCGCGCCCGTGACCGACAGGTTCGTCCGCCCCGTCTGCACATGGATGAAGCGGTTGGCATAATCCGTCTCGATCACCGCATTCATTCGCGCCACGCCGATCACCACCGCATCCGGCGTCGGCAGCGACCCGCCCGCCAGCGACGTGCCCGCCCCGCGCGGGATGACCTTCACCCCCTCCTCGTGACAGGCCCGCATCACCGCCGCGACCTCATCGGTCGTCCTCGGCAAGACCACCGCCAAAGGCAGGCAGCGATAGGCCGTCAGCGCGTCGCATTCATAGGCCCGCGTCTCGGCCGGATCGGATATGACCGCATCGGCAGGCAGGACCGAGGCAAGCCGCGCCAATATCCGCCCCCGCCGCGCAAGGATCGCGGGGTCTGGTTGCGGCATCTCCATTTCGGGCCTCCCCTCCGGTTAATTGGTAAAAAGTTATAACCAATTTCTTCGGCTGACAACCCGTCCCGTCATGCTATGCCTCCTGCATGACCGTCGATCACATCATCGCCCTTTCCGCCCCCGATCTGCTGGCACTGCTGGTCATCGGCCTGCTCTGGGCCGTCTCCGGCTGGCTGATCGAACACCCGCCCGCATCGCGGCCCTCGGTTTCGGTCCTGATGCAGGACTACCGCCGCGACTGGATGCGCCAGTTCTTGACCCGCCAGCCCCGCATCTTCGACGCGACCCTGATCGACTCGCTGCGGCAGGGAACGGCCTTCTTCGCCTCGACCTGCATGATCGCCATCGGCGGCGGCGTGGCGCTGATCGGCAATTCCGACCGCCTCCGCGGCCTGACCGAGGACTTCGCCCTCCCCGCCGACACCTTCCAGGTCGAGCTGAAGATCATCCTGTCGCTGGCCTTCCTTGCCAATGCCCTGCTGAAATTCGTCTGGGCGCACCGGCTCTTCGGCTATTGCTCGATCCTGATGGCCGCCGTCCCGAACGACCATGCCGATCCGCAGGCCGGACACCGCGCCATGCAGGCCGCCGATATCAACATCACGGCGGCCAAGAACTTCAACCGCGGCCTGCGGTCGGTCTATTTCGCGCTTGCCGCGCTGGGTTGGCTGTTCGGCCCCGTGGCGCTGGCCGCCGCCGCACTGGCCTGCACGGTGGTCCTGATGCGCCGCGAATTCGCCTCGCAATCCCGCGACGTCATGCTGCGCCGCTGATCCGCCGCGCGCCGCGCCGCCCCTCGACCAGCCACGCCGCCACGGCCAGCGCCGCCGCCAGCAGCAGCCAGGCCCAGGCGGGCAGCAAGGGCGCGACCGACACATCCTCGGTCACATAGGCCCCGCGCGGCGTGATGCCGATCCAGCCCCGCCCCGCCGCAGGCCGCCCCTCGCGGACCGTCCGGATGTCGAAATTCCCGTCCTCCAGCCGCAGGATGCCGCCGTTCCCCGCCGCCACGGCAGGCTCCACCACCGCGCCCGTGGCGATGGTCGCCACGAATTCGCGGGGCGCCGAAGGCCCGACCGCGACCACCCGCGTCAGATCGCCCTGCTCCAGCCGGTACAGCCCCATCGCGGGCGCCTGCCAGACCGTTTCGTAACGCCCCGGCCCGACCTCCGGCATCGGCAGCACCACCTGCGCCCCGTCCGGCCCCGTCACGGTCACATCCCCCGGCGGCACCTCGGCCACGGACCGCCGCGTGATGGTCAGCGCCTGCCCCTTGGCCATGGCCGTCAGCGCCTCTTCCTCCAGCTCCGGCTCCTTCAGCATCCAGTGCGCCAGCCGCCGCAGCATCTCCAGTTGCGGCCCGCCGCCTTCGTAGCCCCGCCCCCACAGCCAGGCGTGATCCGATGCCAGCACCGCCACACGCCCCTCGCCCACGCGGTTCAGCACCAACAGAGGCCGCCCCTCGGCCCCTTCCATCACCACCTGCCCTGCCAGCGGCACCACATCCATCTGCCGGAACCAGCGCCCCCAGCCCTCCTCGGGGGCCAGCGACTCCAGCCCTTCCGTCACCGGATGGCGATGCCCCATCTCCGTCAGCTTCGGACGGAACGGCATCTCGATCACGCGCGAGGTCGGCTCCACCGGCAACACCTCGGCCAACGGCGACCGCCAGAGCGAATCCACCGCCCCGAATTCCGGCCCCGCGGCGACCAGCACCGTCCCGCCGTTCTTCACGTAATTCGCCACATTCTCCAGATAGGACATCGGCAGGATGCCCCGCATCCGGTAGCGGTCGAAGATGATCAGGTCGAACTCCTCGATCTTCTCGACGAACAGCTCCCGCGTCGGGAAGGCGATCAGCGACAGCTCGGTCACCGGAATCCCGTCCTGCTTTTCCGGCGGGCGCAGGATGGTGAAATGGACAAGGTCCACCGAAGCATCCGACTTCAGCAGGTTCCGCCATACCCTTTCGCCCGCATGGGGGCTCGCCCGACACCAGAAGCACGCGCAGCCGGTCCCGCACCCCGTTCATCTGCACGACGGCGGCGTTGTTTCGGTCCGTCAGCTCGCCGTCCACGGCAGGCGTCTCGAACTGCAGGACGTTCATGCCCCCGTGCGGCAACACCACCGGCAGGTCCAGATCCTGCCCCACCGGCACGCGGAAGGTCTGCGGTTGCCCCCCGTCCACCGTGATCGTCAGATCCGCCTCGGTCTCCCCCGGTGCCGCGCCCTGATCCTCGATCATCAGGGTCAGCGTCACCTCCTCGTCAAGGATGGCAAAGGCGGGGGCGTTCTTCACCACCAGCCGCCGGTCCCAATCCGCCTCGCGCCCGGTCAGCAGCACATGCAGCGGCGCGGGCAGGGACGGGGCAAGCCCCATGTCATGCACCTGCCCGTCGCTGATCAGGATTGCCCCCGCCACCCGTGCCCGCGGTTCCTCGGACAGCGCCTCGGCCAGCGCGGTCATGGCCAGCGAACCGGCATCCTCCGCCCCATCCGCGAAACGGACCACCCGCAGCTCGGTATTGTCCAGCGCCGCCACCTCGGCCTCGACCCGCGCCACCGCCTCCGCCGTCTGCGCCGCACGGTCGCCCAGCGCCTGCGACGCGCTTTCATCCACCACCAGCAGCACGATATCCGTCAGCGCCGCACGGTCCTCCTCCTGCAAGGAAGGATTGGCCAAGGCAGCCAGCAGCGCACAGGCCGTCAGCCCCCGCAGCCACCACCCTGCCAGCCCGCGCCACAGCGCAAAGCCCACCAGCACCGCAGCCAGTCCCGCCAGCGCCCAGAGGACGGCCCAGGGCACCAGCGGCGCAAGGACCACCCCCGTCATTGCCCCAGCCTTTCCAGCAGCGCAGGCACATGGACCTGGTCGGATTTGTAGTTCCCCGTCAGCACATGCATGATCAGGTTGATGCCGAACCGGTTCGCCATCTCGCGCTGGCGTTCCCCCGCGAAACCGCGCCCCACCGGAAAGACCGGCACGCCCATGTCATCCACCGCCCAGGCCGCAGCCCAGTCATTCCCGCCGATCACGACCGGCGTCACCCCGTCATTCAGGTTGCGGAAAGGCATCCCCTCCACCTGCTCGGCATCCGGCGGCGCGGCCTCAACCCAGACCGGCGCGTTCTGGTAGCGCCCCGGAAAGTCCTGCAAAAGATAGAAGGTCCGCGTCAGCACATGGTCCTGCGGCACCGGTTCCAGCGCGGGGATCGACAGCCCCGCCGCGATGCGCTGCAACTGCTGGCTTTCCGGTGTCGTGGCACCCGTCCGCGCCATGTCGGCATCCCGCGTGTCGAACAGGATCATCCCGCCCGTCCGCAGGAAATCGTTCAGCTTCCGGTAGGCCGCCGCCGAAGGCAGCTTCTGGTCCGCCGTCACCGGCCAGTAGAGGAACGGAAAGAAGGCCAGTTCGTCCCGCTCGATATCCACGCCCACCGGCGCCTCCGGTTCGATCGACGTCCGCTCCCACAGCCGTTCCCCCAGACCGCGCAAGCCCGCCTCCGCGACCTCGTCCACCTGCGCGTCGCCCGTCAGCACATGGCCCAGCACCACAGCCGTCGTCGCCTCCAGCGCCAGCGCCTCCTCCTGCGGGTCCAGCGGCACCTCGTCCTGCGCCCGCACCTCGCCTGCGCCCAGCGCCAGCGCCGCCACGACCACCACCGAAGCAGCCGCCCGCCGCAGCCCCGACAGCCGCCCCGAAATCCACAGCGCGGCCAGCACATCCACCATCAGCGCCACCAGCGCCGCCGTCAGGAACCAGCCCTTCAAAGCCCGCTCTGGCACGGCCTCGATCCCTTCCACCACCGTTCCGGCAGGCCAGACCGCCGGCGCAAACTCCGCCTCCGCCGACACCGCATTCAGCGCCACCCGCCGCTCCGCCCCCGCATAAAGCCCGGGCCGCATCGCAGGCCCCGGCCCCGTGGCCAGCGCGGCGGCCAGACCGGCCCCGTCAACCCCCGCCACCTCGCCCGCATCGGCCTCGACCCCATAGGCATCCAGCAGAACCTCCGGCACCCACGTCTGCCCCTCCAGATCGCCCGCCTCCGGCCTGCCCGAGCGGGTCGATACCGCCAACCGCTCCAGTATCTGCACGAACAAACCGGACAGCGGCAGGTTCGACCATTCCGCATTGGCAGTGACATGCACCAGCACCACCTGCCCCTGCCCCACCTCCTTGCGCGTGACCAAAGGCGTCCCGTCCTCCAGCGCGGCAATCGTCCGCTCCGCCAGATCGGGGTCCGGCTGCGCCAGCACCTGCGACGTGACCTGCACCTCCTCCGGCACGGCCAACCCGTGGAAGGGCGACCCCTCGGGGAACGGCGCCAGCGTCTTCGGCTCCCCCCAGCTCATCGCGCCGCCCACCGTCCTCCCCCCTTCGCGCAGGCGCACCGGCATCAGCGGGTCCTCCGACAGCCGCGACACGTCCGAAGCCGCCAGAGACGGCCCCGCAAAGCGCAGCAGCAGCCCGCCACCGTCCAGCCAGCCCAGCACCGCGTCCTGCTCCTCCTGCGTCAGCGCGGCCACATCGGCCAGCACCACGACATCGGGATTGGCAGGCAGCACGTCCATCAGCGACCCGTCGATCAGCTCCGCCACCGGCTCCAGCGCCTGCCGCAGGTAATGCGTGGGAGACAGAAGCTGCAACCCTTCCTCCACGTCGCCGCCGATCAGCGCCACCTTGCGCCGCTTCAGGCTGTCATCCGTCAGGCTGACCGCCCCCGCCGACCGTATCCCCGCCAGCTCGAACCGCGTGATCCGGTTGCGCAATTCCGGCGGCAGCGCCAGCGCCACCTCGGCCCGCGCCGCGCCCGCGCCGAAATCCAGCACGGCCCGCGCCAGATCGCGCTCGATCCCCGCAGGGTCCGGTCCCCGCGCCACCACCTCGACCGACAGCGCATCCGCCGCCGGCACGCGGCTGGCCGCCACCTGCACCGCCCCGTCCGCAAACACCGCCGGATGCAGCGCCAGCACGGGGCGCGGGCTCTGGAACACCGTCACCTGACCCGCCGCCTCCAGCGCCGCGAACAGCGCGTCCTGTCCTTCATGCGCCAACCCGTCCGACAGCCAATATGTATCGAAAGACCCGTCCAGAACCGCAGCCCACCCCGCCAGATCGACCGGCAGCCACGGCTCCGGCGCCAGCGCGGCCAACCGCCCCGCCCAGGCCTCCGCCGTCTGGAACACCGGCGCCTCGGGCCGGTCCGTCAGCCGCACCACCGCCACCGTCCGCCCGTCGCGCCCCGCCTCATCGGCCAAAGCCACCGCCCGCTCCACCCGCCGTGGCCAGTCCCGCGCATCGGCCCAGCCGCCATCCATCACGATCAGCAAGGGCCCCGTCCCCGCCTCGCGCTGCACGGGGTTCAGCACCGGCCCCGCAAAGCCCGCGATCACCGCAGCCACCGCCAGCATCCGCAACAGCAGCAGCCACCACGGCGTCCGGTCCGTCTCGTTATCCTCGTCCTTCAGGCCCAGCAGCAGCGCCACACCCGGAAACCGCCGCCGGATCGGCGCAGGCGGCACCGCCCGCAACAGCAGCCACAGCACCGGCAGCGCCACCAGCGCCCACAGCAGCAGGGGCGCGGTAAATCCGACGGGACCGACCATGAACATCAGCGGCCCCCCTCCAGCGCACGGTAAAGCCACAGCAGCGCAGGCTGCGCCGCCTCGCCGGTGTGGTGGCAGGTGTAATGCCACCCCACCGCCCGCGCCAAGGACTGCAACCGGTCCTTCCGCTCGGCCAGCCGCGCCAGATACCGCGCCCGCAGATCACCCGCCCGCAACGTCTCGTGCCTTACGGTCCCGCCCATCGATTCAAAGATCGTGCGCCCGTCGAAGGGAAACTCCTCCTCCGCCGGGTCCAGCACCTGCACCAGCACGCCCTTCGCGCCCCGGTCCGACGCCCGGCCCAGCGCCGCCTCGACCCCGGCGATATCGCCCATGAAATCCGACAGGAACACCGCCCGCCCGTGGCTGGCGATCCCCTCCGCCTCGGGCACGCCGTAATCGCCCTGATCTTCCGTCAGCCCGTCCAGCAGCCGCAACAACTGCCCCCGCCCCGGCCTTGGCGGCACGCCGCCCCCGGCCAGACCGACCCGCTCCCCCCCGCGCAGCAGCAGCACCGCCACAGCCATCGCCAGAAGCCGCGCCCGGTCCGCCTTCGTCACCCGCCCCTTCGCGCCCGAAAAGGCC
>AYNO01000075.1 GCA_000500915.1 Rhodobacter sp. CACIA14H1 | reverse complement strand
TGCCCGAGCCTGCGCGTCCCACGCGCAGGCGAGAGGAAGGGCGTGCGCGGGGCCTGCCCCGCGCTCTGCCGGATTGCCGGGGCGGCCTGCGCAAGCCTTCGCTGCGGCGGGTGGCCCGTGTTGCACGGGCCTGCCCCCCCGTGTATCACCCGTGCGGAAGGTTTCATTGCGCGGAGGGGCGGAATGCGTCGGGTCGTCGTCACGGGTCTGGGAATGGTCACGCCGCTGGCTTGCGGGGTTGAGGAGACCTGGAGCCGTCTCTTGGCCGGAAAGTCCGGCGCGGGGCCGATCACGCGTTTCGACGCGTCGAATGTGGTGACGCAATATGCCTGCGAGATTCCGTTCGGGGACGGGTCGGACGGCACTTTCAGCCCCGATGACTGGATGGAGCCGAAGGACCGGCGCAAGGTGGATGATTTCATCCTCTACGGCATGGCGGCGGCCGAGCAGGCGGTGCGGGATTCCGGCTGGATGCCCGAGGACGAGGAAGGCCGTCTGCGCACCGGTGTGATGATCGGATCGGGGATCGGGGGGCTGACCTCGATCGCGGAAACCGCCGTCCTGATCAAGGAGAAGGGGCCCAAGCGCGTGTCGCCCTTCTTCATTCCCGGGGCGCTGATCAACCTGATTTCGGGGCAGGTGTCGATCCGCTTCGGCTTCAAGGGGCCGAACCATGCGGTCGTCACGGCCTGTTCCACCGGTGCGCATGCCATCGGCGATGCGGCGCGGCTGATCCAGTGGGGGGATGCCGATGTGATGGTGGCGGGGGGCGCGGAAAGCCCGATTTCCGAGATCGGGATCGCCGGGTTCAATGCCTGCAAGGCGCTGTCCACCAAGCGGGCGGAGGATCCGACCAAGGCCTCGCGCCCCTACGATGCCGACCGGGACGGGTTCGTGATGGGCGAAGGCGCGGGCGTCGTCGTGCTGGAGGAATACGAGCACGCCAAGGCGCGGGGCGCGAAGATCTATGCCGAGGTGCTGGGCTATGGCCTGTCGGGCGATGCCTATCACATCACCGCGCCGTCCGAGGATGGCGATGGCGGGTTCCGGTCGATGTCTGCCGCGCTGAAGCGGGCGGGGATCACACCGGATCAGGTGGATTACATCAATGCGCATGGCACTTCGACCATGGCCGATACGATCGAGCTGGGCGCGGTGGAGCGGTTGATGGGCGAGGCCGCGGCGGGGGCCACGATGTCTTCGACGAAGTCGTCCATCGGGCATCTGCTGGGGGCGGCGGGCGCGGTGGAGGCGATCTTCTGCGTGCTGGCGATCCGCGATCAGGTGGCGCCGCCGACGATCAATCTTGACAACCCTGCCGTGCAGCCGAAGCTGGATCTTGCGCCGAACAAGGCCGTGAAGCGGAAGATCGACGTGGCGCTGTCCAATTCCTTCGGCTTCGGCGGGACGAATGCCAGCCTCGTGCTGGGCCGGGTGTCCGGCTGATGTGGCGGGCCATCGCGTCCAATGCGCTGACGCTGTTCATCGTGCTGCTGGTCGCGCTGGCGGGCCTTCTGGCCTGGGGGCGCGAGCAGTTCACCGGGCCCGGGCCGCTGGAGCAGGCGATTTGTTTCCGGGTGGAGCGGGGGGACAGCCTGTCCGCCGTCAGCCGTGCGCTGGAGGAGCAGGGGGCGGTGTCGGATGCGCGGATCTTCCGGATCGGGGCGGAATATTCGGAGAAATCCGATGACCTGAAATTCGGGTCCTATCTGGTGCTGCCGCAGGCCAGCATGGCGCAGGTGCTGGACAGCCTGACGGCGGGCGGCCAGTCCACCTGCGGGCGCGAGGTGAATTACCGCATCTCGGTGGCCAGTGCCGAGGTGGTGCTGCGCGAGCTGGACCCTGCGACCAACCGGTATGTCGAGGTGGTGAAGTTCGACCCTGCCGTCGTGGCGGCGCCGGCGGAATATCTGGATGTGGCCGAGGCGGACGATATCCGCTGGCGGGTCACGCTGGCCGAGGGCGTGACGAGCTGGCAGGTCGTGGATGCGCTGAAGCGGGCGGAGTTCATGACGGGCGAGGTGGCCGAGGTGCCGCCCGAGGGGACGCTGGCGCCCGACTCCTATGAGGTGGAGCGGGGCGCGGACCGTGCCGCGCTGCTGGCGCAGATGGCGGAGAAGCAGGCGGCGACGCTGGCCACGCTCTGGGCGCAGCGGGCGGAGGGGTTGCCCTATGACACGCCGGAGGAGGCGCTGGTCATGGCTTCGATCGTCGAGAAGGAAACCAGCGTGCCCGAGGAACGGCGGCGGGTGGCGGCGGTCTTTGTGAACCGGATGGAGCAGGGGATGCGGCTGCAGACGGACCCGACGGTGATCTACGGCATCACCAAGGGCGAGGGCGTGCTGGGCCGCGGCCTGCGGCAGAGCGAGTTGCGGCGCGAGACGCCGTGGAACACCTATGTCATCGACGGGCTGCCGCCGACGCCCATCGCCAATCCGGGGCGGCTGTCGATCGAGGCGGCGCTGAACCCCGAGGACAGCGATTTCCTGTATTTCGTGGCGGATGGCACGGGGGGGCACGCCTTTGCCCGCACCTTGGCCGAGCATAACGAGAATGTCGCCCGCTGGCGGCAGATCGAACGGGAGCGCGGGCAGGAAGGCCAGGGCGGGGTGCAGGACTGACCTTGCAAAAGGTTAACGCGGGGTTAAAGGTGCGTCCGGTAAGCCGTTGATATGATGGGTGTTTTCGCTTGACTGCGCGGGCGGTCTGGCGTATCACTTGCGGCATGATGGGACAGGTGGGCAAGCGGCGCGGGGGCAACCCCGGGGCCGCTTTTCCTTTTCCGCCGTTCGGGATGTCGGGGCACGTGTCGGGGGGGCGGATCGGCAGATGACAGGCAATCGCGGGGGCGGGCCGCCCCTGGGGCGGGCGGGCGTGATGGACCATGCGCTGCGGGTGTTCGACACCGCCGCGATGGAACTGGGCGCGACGCTGGAGCGGCTGCAGGCCAGCCGCGGGGACGGGTCGGAACGGGCGCTGCGTGCCGTGCGCGACCTGCAGGCGGCGCTGGCCGTCCTGATGGACGAGAGGGTGAAAATTGACAGGCTTCGCAACGAAACTGCCGGTGTCGTCGGAGAGCGGGCTCTCGACCTCGATGCTGCGCGGGCTGAGATCGGGCGCCGTCTGGCTCGCCTCCGCGACACCTGAGGCGGTCAACGAGTTCCTGTCGGGGCTGGGGGACGGGGCCTTCCTCGCGCTGCCGTGGCTGTTCGAGTTCTGGGCGCTGCCGCACCAGATCGCGCCGGACGGGGCGTGGCGGACATGGGTGATCATGGGCGGGCGCGGCGCGGGCAAGACGCGGGCCGGTGCGGAATGGGTGCGCGGGCAGGTGGAGGGCGCGGGGCCGGCCGATCCGGGGCGGGCGCGGCGCGTGGCGCTGGTGGGCGAGACGGTCGATCAGGTGCGCGAGGTGATGGTCTTCGGGGAAAGCGGCATCCTTGCCTGCGCGCCTCCGGACCGGAGGCCGATCTGGGAGGCGGGGCGCAAGCGGCTGATCTGGCCCAATGGCGCGGTGGCGCAGGTGGTGTCGGCGCATGATCCCGAAAGCCTGCGGGGGCCGCAATTCGATGCGGCCTGGGCGGACGAGCTGGCGAAATGGCCCAAGGCGCAGGAGACGTGGGACATGCTGCAATTCGCGCTGCGTCTGGGGCCGATGCCGCAGGCAGTGGTGACGACGACGCCGCGCAATGTGGCCTGTCTGAAGGCGGTGCTGAAGCATCCGTCCACGGTCGTCAGCCATGCGCCGACGGGGGCGAACAGGGCCAATCTGGCGGCGTCATTCCTGCACGAGATGGAGGCGCGATATGGCGGCACGCGGCGCGGGATGGAGGAGTTGGAGGGGTTGCTGGTCGAGGATGCGGAAGGGGCGCTGTGGACGCGCGACATGATCGCGGCGGCGGCGGGCGGGGATGCGTCCGGGCTGTCGCGGGTGGTGGTGGCTGTCGATCCGCCTGCGGGGGTGGGCGAGGGCGCGGATGAATGCGGGATCGTGGTCGTGGGTGCAAGGCTTGAGGGGCCGCCGCAGGACTGGCGGGCGGTCGTGCTGGAGGATGCATCCGTGCAGGGGCGCGGGGCGGCGGATTGGGCGGCGGTGGCTGTCGATGCGTTTCGCCGTCACGGCGCGGACCGGATGGTGGCCGAGGCGAATATGGGCGGCGACATGGTGGCGGCGGTGATCCGGCAGCAGGATGCGTTCCTCCCGCTGACGCTGGTCAGGGCCAGCAAGGGCAAGTCGGTGCGGGCGGAGCCTGTGGCGGCTTTGTACGAACAGGGGCGCGTGGGCCATCTGGCGGGGTTGGCGCGGCTGGAGGCGCAGATGGCGCAGATGACGCGGGGCGGGTTCGTGGGCAAGGGGTCGCCGGACCGTGTGGATGCGCTGGTCTGGGCCTTGACGGAGTTGATGATCGACAGGGCGGCGGCGTGGCGGCGGCCGCAGGTGCGGTCGCTGTAGGGTTCTTGGTCCGTTCGGGGTGGGTTCTGGTTCCGTGCGCCCGAGGGCGCGGCGGGTGAGGGGGCGTGGAATGGTGTTGCGGTTTATGAGAAAGGCGCCGGAGCCTGTGGTGGAGCGGAAGGCCAGCGCGGCGGGGCGTATCGCCGTCTGGGGCATGGCGGGACGCGCGGCATGGTCGGCGCGGGATGTGGGAAGCCTGACGCGGACGGGGTTCATGGGCAATCCCGTAGGGTTCCGCGCCGTGCGGCTGATCGCCGAGGCGGCGGCGGCGCTGCCGGTGATCGTCCAGGATGCCGAGCGGCGCTACGAGGCGCATCCGATGGGGGTTCTGCTGGCGCGGCCCAACGGGGCGCAGGGGCGGGCGGAACTGCTGGAGGCGGTGTTCGGGCAGTTGCTGCTGTCGGGCAATGCCTATGTGGAGGCGGTGGCGGGCGAGGGGGCCTTGCCTGCGGAGCTGCATGTGTTGCGGTCGGACCGGATGTCGGTGGTGCCGGGGGCGGACGGGTGGCCGGTGGCCTTTGACTACACGGTGGGCGGGCGGGTGCATCGCTTTGCCATGGGAGGCGAGGTGCAGCCCGTTTGCCATATCCGCAGCTTCCACCCGCAGGACGACCATTACGGGTTCTCGCCCCTGCAGGCGGCGGCGGTGGCGATCGATGTGCATAATTCCGCGTCCGCCTGGTCGAAGGCGCTCTTGGACAATGCGGCGCGGCCTTCGGGGGCGATCGTCTATCGCGGGGCGGACGGGCAGTCGATGCTGACGCCCGACCAGTATGACCGTCTGGTGGGCGAGATGGAGGCGCATCATCAGGGCGCGCGCAATGCGGGGCGGCCGATGCTTCTGGAAGGGGGGTTGGACTGGAAGCCGATGGGGTTTTCGCCCAGCGACATGGAGTTCCAGAAGACCAAGGAGGCGGCGGCGCGCGAGATTGCGACGGCCTTCGGCGTGCCGCCGATGCTGCTGGGGATACCCGGTGATGCGACCTATGCGAATTATGCCGAGGCGAACCGGGCCTTCTATCGCCTGACGGTGCTGCCCCTGGCGGGGCGGGTGCTGGCGGCGCTGTCGCATTGGCTGTCGGGGCATCTGGGCGTGGTGGTGGAGATGCGGCCCGATCTGGACCTGATCCCCGCCCTGTCGGTGGAGCGGGATGCGGCCTGGGCGCGGGTGGCGGGGGCCGATTTCCTGACGGCGGGCGAGAAGCGGGCGGCGCTGGGGCTGCCGCCGCTGGAGGTGGAATGAACCGCGCGGGGGGCGGGTCGCGGTTCCTGTTCGACAGTTTCGACGCGGCGACGGCGCGGGTGGAGGCTCTGGAGCGGGTCAGCGACGAGCGGTGGTCGGCGCTCGATTACCGGCTGGGCCATATCGAGGCGTCGCTGGAGCGGCTGGAGCGGCGGATCTGGGTGATGGTCTTCGGGGTGGCGGGTTTCCTGCTGGCGCAGGGGGCGGAGGCGGTGGTGGCGGCGGCTTTGGCGAGGTGAGGGATGGAGCGGAAGTTCACGGGGGCTGCGGGCGTTCTGGCGGTGCAGGGGGCGGGGCTGGAGGGCTATGCGTCCCTGTTCGGGGTGGCGGATCGCGGGGGCGATGTGGTGCTGCCGGGGGCCTATGCGGCGTCTTTGGCGCGGATGGGGACGGCGGGGGGGCGCGTGCGGATGCTGTGGCAGCATGACCCCGCGCAGCCCATCGGCGTCTGGGACGAGGTGCGCGAGGATGCGCGGGGGCTGTGGGTCAAGGGGCGGCTGCTGACCGAGCTGGCGAAGGGGCGCGAGGCGGCGGCCCTGCTGGCGGCGGGGGCGCTGGACGGGTTGTCGATCGGCTATCGCACCGTGCGGGCGGAGCGCGGGCCCAAGGGGCGGCGGCTGCTGGCCGAGGTGGAGTTGTGGGAAGTGTCGCTGGTCACCTTTCCGATGCTGCCCGAGGCGCGGGTGGCGGTGAAGGGATCGGCGGAGGAACTGGCGGCGGCGCTGCGGGCGGCGCGGGCCGGGTTGGCGGCGCGGTAGCGTCTTTCGGAGGGTGACGGATGGACTGGATGGAAACTGCCGGGGAGGCCCCGGGCGGGGCGGATGCGGCTGTGGAAGTGAAGGCGGCGCTGGCGGATTTCGTGGGCGAGGTCAGGGCGTTTCAGGGCGAGGTGAAGGTTTTGGTGAAAGAGCAGCAGGAGCGCGTGGCGATGCTGGATCGCAAGATGGGTGGTTACGGGCGTCCGCCCCTGGCGGGGGCCGCGGAGTCGGGGGCGCCGCATCGCAAGGCCTTTGCGGCCTATCTGCGGACGGGTGACGATGACGGGCTGCGCGGCATCGTGCCGGAGGGCAAGGCGATGACCACGGCGGTCGCGGCGGATGGCGGCTATCTGGTTGATCCGCAGACGGCGGAGACGGTGAAATCGGTGCTGGTGTCCACCGCATCCATCCGCGCCATCGCGCAGGTGGTGCAGGTGGAGGCGTCGTCCTTCGACGTGCTGGTGGACCGGTCCGAGGTCGGGTCCGGCTGGGCGACCGAGACGGGGGCGGCGACCGAGACGGCGACGCCGGTGCTGGAGCGGGTCTCGATCGCGCTGCACGAGCTGTCGGCCATGCCGAAGGCGAGCCAGCGCCTGCTGGATGACAGCGCCTTCGATGTGGAGGGTTGGCTTGCGGGCAAGATCGCCACGCGCTTTCTGCGGGCGGAGTCGGCGGCCTTCGTGGCCGGTGACGGGGTGGACAAGCCGCGCGGGTTCCTGACGGTGCCGAAGGTGGCGAATGCGTCCTGGGCCTGGGGGTCGCTGGGCTATGTCGCGTCGGGGGCGGCGTCGGACTTTGCGCCGACGAATTCGGCGGATTGCATCATCAGCCTCGTCTATGCCCTTGGGGCGGAGTATCGCGCCAATGCGTCCTTCGTGATGAATTCCAAGACGGCGGGCGCGGTGCGGAAGATGAAGGATGCGGACGGGCGCTTCCTGTGGTCGGACGGGCTGGCGGCGGGGGAACCGGCGCGGCTGATGGGCTATCCGGTGCTGATCTGCGAGGACATGCCGGATATCGCGGCGGGGGCCCATGCCATCGCCTTCGGCGATTTCCGCGCGGGCTACACCATCGCGGAACGTCCCGACCTGCGCATCCTGCGCGATCCATTCAGCGCGAAGCCGCATGTGCTGTTCTATGCGTCCAAGCGCGTGGGGGGCGATGTGACGGATTACGCGGCGATCAAGCTGCTGCGTTTCGCGGTGTCGTAAGCGGTGGCGGGGTCGGGCCTTCGGGTCCGGCCCCTTTTTTCGCGGGGGTTCGGTGATGGTGCTGGAAGAGACGGGGGCGGTGCCGGGTGCGGTGCTGCCGGTGGCGGCGCTGGCCGACCATCTGCGGCTGGGGACGGCCTTTCAGGGGGACATGGCGCAGGCGGGGCTTTTGGAAAGCCATCTGCGCGCTGCCTTGGCGGCGGTGGAGGGGCGGATCGGCAAGGCGCTGCTGGCGCGGGGGTTCCGGCTGGTGCTGACCTGCTGGCGCGGGGAGGGGGCGCAGCCTTTGCCCGTGGCGCCGGTGTCGGTGCTGGGCGAGGTGGCGCTGGTCGATGCCATAGGGGCGCGGGTCGTGCTGGAGGCGGCGCGGTTCCGGCTGGAGCGGGATGCGCAGCGGCCGAAGCTTATGGCGGCGTCGGGGGTGCTGCCCGCGATCCCTGCGGGGGGGCGGGTCGAGGTTTTGTTTACGGCGGGGTTCGGACCGGTCTGGGCCGATGTGCCTGCCGACCTGCGGCAGGCGGTGATGCTGCTGGCGGCACAATACTACGAGGCGCGGCATGATGCGGGGGATGGCGTCGCGGGGCTGCCCGTGGCCGTGCAGGCGCTGCTGGAGCGGTGGCGGACGGTGCGCATCCTTGGCGGGGGTGCGGGATGAGGGGGGTGCGGTTGACGCGTCCCCTGACGCTGGAATCGGCGGTGCGCGTGGCGGACGGCGCGGGGGGCTTTGCCGAGGTCTGGCAGGCGCTGGGGACGGTCTGGGCGGAGGTGCGGGCGGGATCGGGGCGCGAGGGCGCGGCGCTGGGTGCGGCGGTGCCGGTGCAGGCGCTGCGGATCATCGTGCGGGGTTTGCCGCAGGGGCATGTGATGCGGCCTGCGGCGGGGATGCGGTTCCGGGACGGGGCGCGGCTTTACCGGCTGCTGGCGGTGACCGAGGCGGATGCGGGCGGGCGGTATCTGGTCTGCGCCGCAGAGGAGGTGGGGGCATGACCTATGCTTTGGCGGCGGCGGTGCAGGGGGCGGTCCATGCGGCGCTGACGGGGCATCCGGCCCTTGCGGGGGTGCCGGTGGTAGATGCCGTGCCGCCCGGCGGGGCGGCGGGAACCTTTGTCATGATCGGGGCGGAGGAGGTGCGGGACGCATCCGACGCCACGGGGGCGGGGGCGGAACATCGGGTCGAAATCTCGGTCCGGTCCGATGCGGCGGGGTTTGCCGCCGCGAAGGGCATCGCTGCGGCCTGTTGCGAGGCGCTGGAGGGGTTGGCGCTGGCGGCGGGGCGCGTCGTGGGCGTGGCCTTCCTGCGGGCGGTGGCCAAGCGGTCGGAGGACGGGGCGGAGCGGCGGGTCGATCTGACCTTCCGCGTCAGGGTTGAAGCGTGAGGAGCGTGTGATGGCGGTGCAGAGCGGCAAGGATTTGCTGGTGAAGGTGGACCTGACCGGCGACGGGCAGTTCGAGACGGTGGCGGGGCTGCGGGCGACGCGGATCAGTTTCAACGCCGAGACGGTGGATGTGACATCGCTGGACAGCGCGGGGGGCTGGCGCGAGTTGCTGGCCGGTGCGGGTGTGCGGTCGGCGCAGGTGAGCGGGGCGGGGGTGTTCCGCGATGCGGGCACCGACGAGCGGGCGCGGCAGATCTTCTTTGACGGGGAGATGCCGGGGTTTCAGGTCATCATCCCCGATTTCGGGGTGGTGGAGGGGCCGTTCCAGATCACCGCCATCGAATATGCGGGGAATTTCAACGGCGAGGCGACATACGAACTGACGCTGGCCTCGGCCGGGGCGCTGGCGTTTACGGCGCTGTGATGGCCAATCCGTTCGCGGGGGAGGTGGCGGTCACGCTGGACGGCGTGCCGCATGTGGCGAAGCTGACGCTGGGGGCCTTGGCCGAGCTGGAGGCGGGGTTGGGCGAGGGGTCGCTGGTCGATCTGGTGGCGCGGTTCGAGGCGGGGCGGTTCTCGTCGCGCGATGTGCTGGCGCTGCTGGTCGCGGGGCTGCGCGGGGGCGGCTGGCGGGGCACGGCGGCGGATCTGCTGGCGGTGGAGATCGGGGGCGGGCCGGTGGGTGCTGCGAAGGCGGCGGCGGAATTGCTGGCGCGGGCCTTCGCGGTGCCGGGTGAGGCGGGATGATCGATTGGTCCGGGCTGATGCGGGCGGGGATCGGGGGGCTGCGGCTGCGGCCTGCCGAGTTCTGGGCGCTGACCCCTGCGGAGTTGCGTCTGATGCTGGGGATCGGGGCGGCGGTGCCGCCCCTGTCACGCGCGCGGCTGGAGGAACTGGCGGCGGCTTTTCCGGATGGGGGCGGGGATGGAACGGGACGATCTGGCGGGGCTTGAGGCGCGGATGGAGGGGGCGGTGCCGGTGGCCGCGGCCTTCGGGGCGGAACTGGCGCGTCTCTCGCAGACCATGCTGTTCACGGGGCGCGAGGTGACGAGCCTGTCATCCTCGTTCGGCAACGGGTTGCGGCGGGCCTTTGACGGGGTGGTGTTCGACGGGATGCGCCTGTCGGACGCGCTGCGGTCGGTGGCGGCGGGGATGGCGCAGTCGGTCTATTCGGTGGCGATGCGGCCGGTGCAGAACGCGGTGGGCGGGGCGCTGGCCGAGGGGATCAACGGGTTCCTGTCGGGGGCGCTGCCCTTTGCGAAGGGGGGCGCGTTCTCGCAGGGGCGCGTGATGCCTTTTGCGCAGGGGGGCGTGGTGTCGCAGCCCACGCATTTTCCGATGAGGGGTGGTGTCGGCTTGATGGGCGAGGCGGGGCCGGAGGCGATCTTGCCGCTGGCGCGGGGCGCCGACGGGCGGCTGGGCGTGCAGGCGGGCGGCGGCGGGCGGCCGGTGACGGTGGTGATGAACATCACGACGCCGGATGTGGCGGGGTTCCAGCGCAGCCAGAGCCAGATCGCGGCACAGGCGGGGCGGGCGCTGGCGCGCGGGCAGCGGAACAGGTGAGGGCGTGGCGATGGGATTTCACGAGGTGCGGTTTCCGGCGAACCTGAGTTTCGGGTCCACCGGCGGTCCGGAGCGGCGGACCGAGATCGTCACGCTGGCCAACGGCTTCGAGGAGCGGAACGCGCCCTGGGCGCAATCGCGGCGGCGCTATGATGCGGGGCTGGGGTTGCGGTCGCTGGACGATGTGGCGGCGCTGCTGGAGTTCTTCGAGGCAAGGCGGGGGCAGCTTTACGGGTTCCGCTGGAAGGATTGGGCGGATTTCAAGTCCTGCCGTCCGTCGGGGAAGGTGTCGCCGCTGGATCAGGTGATCGGGACGGGGGATGCGGTGCGGACGGTGTTTCCGCTGGCCAAGACCTATGACCCCGCTGGCAATGCCTTTGTGCGGCCCGTCCTGAAGCCCGTGGCTGGGACGGTGGTCGTCGCGCTGTCGGGGGACCCTGCGCGGGAGGGGGTGGATTACGTGCTGGATGTGGCGGAAGGGACCGTGAGTTTCGCCCTGCCGCCGGATGTCGGGGTGGTGGTGACGGCGGGGTTCGAGTTCGACGTGCCGGTGCGGTTCGACACGGACCGGATCGCGGTGTCGGTCGCGTCCTTCCGGGCGGGCGAGGTGCCTTCGGTTCCGGTGGTGGAGGTGCGGCTGTGACATTGTCGGAGCATATGGCGGGGGGCATCACCACGGTCTGCCATGCCTGGGCGGTGACGCGGCGGGACGGGGTGGTGATGGGGTTCACGGATCACGACCGTGACCTGTCCTTTGACGGGGTGCTGTTCCGGGCGGGCACGGGGCTGACGGCGAAGGCCTTGCAACAGGTGGCGGGGCTGGCGGTGGACAATGCCGAGGCGGCGGGAGCGCTGTCGGATGCGGGGATCCGCGAGGAGGATATCCGGGCAGGGCGGTTCGACGGGGCGGCGGTGCGGCTGTGGCTGGTGGACTGGTCCGATGTGGCGCGGCGGGAGCTGCGGTTTCGCGGCACTTTGGGCGAGGTGGTGCAGGAGGGCGCGGCCTTCCGCGCCGAGTTGCGGGGCCTGACCGAGGTGCTGAACCGTCCGATGGGGCGGGTGATCCAGTCCTCTTGCGATGCGGTACTGGGGGACCGCCGCTGCGGGGTCGATCTGGCGGCGCCGGAATGGTCGGCGGACCTGGTGCTGGAAGGGGTGCGGGAGGGGCGCATCCTTTTGCTGCCGCCGGCGGGGTTCGAGGCGGGGTGGTTCCGGCGCGGGGTCGTCCGGTTTCTGGACGGGGCGGCGGCGGGGATTGCCGGAACGGTGAAGGCCGAGCGGGTCGAAGGCGGGCGGCTGTGTCTGGAGCTTTGGCAGGAACCGGGGGTGATGCCTGCGGCGGGGGACCGCGTGACGCTGCAGGCCGGATGCGACCGGCGGGCGGAGACCTGCCGTGCAAAATTCGGCAACTTCGCCAATTTCCGCGGCTTTCCCCATGTGCCGGGCGAGGACTGGATTACCGCCGTTCCGTCGCGCGAGGCGCGGGGATGACAGGGCGGGCCGGACTGGTCGTGGCCGCCGCCCGTGGCTGGATCGGGACGCCCTATGTGCATCAGGCCAGTTGCCGGGGGGCGGGGACGGATTGCCTTGGCCTGTTGCGGGGTGTCTGGCGCGAGGTGCTGGGGGCGGAACCGGAGCCGGTGCCGCCCTATACCCCCGACTGGGCCGAGGCCGCGCGGCGCGAGGGCCTGATGGCTGCGGCGGGGCGCTGGCTGGTGCCTGTGCCTGCGGGCGCGGAGGGGGAGGGGCAGGTGCTTCTGTTCCGGATGCGCGAGGGGGCGGTGGCCAAGCATCTGGGCCTGTCGGCACGGATGGCGGGCGGGGAGAGTTTCATCCACGCCTATACGGGGCATGGCGTGGTGGAGAGCCCGCTTTCCGCCCCCTGGGCGCGGCGGATCGTGGCGCGTTTCGGTTTTCCTGACGGGGTGTGAGTGATGGCGACGATCGTGCTGGGGGCTGTCGGGGCCTTTGTCGGGGGCGGGTTCGGAGGGACGGTCCTTGGCCTGTCGGGCGCGGTGATCGGGCGGGCGGTCGGGGCGACCGTCGGGCGGGCGATCGACCAGCGGCTGCTGGGCGCGGGGTCCGAGGCGGTGGCGGTCGGGCGGCTGGACCGGTTGCGGATCATGGGATCGGGCGAGGGGGCGGCGCTGCCGGTCGTCTGGGGCAAGATGCGGGTGGGCGGGCAGGTGATCTGGGCCTCGCCCTTCACCGAGATTGCGACGCGGTCCGGAGGGGGCGGCAAGGGCGGGGCATCGCAGCCCGCCGTGACGCAGTACAGCTATAGCGTCAGCCTTGCCGTGGCCGTGGGGGAGGGCGAGATTTCGGGGATCGGGCGCGTCTGGGCCGACGGGACCGAGGTGGATGCGGTCAAGCTGGGGATGCGGGTCTATCCCGGGTCCGAGACGCAGGTGGCCGATGCCAAGATCGCCGCGGTGGAGGGGGTGGCAGAGGCGCCGGCCTATCGCGGGACGGCCTATGTCGTCTTCGAGGACCTGTTGCTGGAGCCCTTCGGCAACCGCGTGCCGCAGTTCACCTTCGAGGTGATCCGTCCGGCGCAGGGGGCGCTGGCGGAGGCGGTGCCGCCTTTCGCGGGGGCGATCCGTGGCGTGGCGCTGATCCCCGGCACGGGGGAATATGCGCTGGCGACGACGCCGGTAAGGCTGGTGTCGGGGGCGGACGGGTGGTTCGGGCGCGGGTCGGGTGGTCCGGTCAATGTCCGCAGCGCGGCGGGGGGCACCGATCTGGCGGTGTCCCTGTCGCAACTGCGCCGCGAGGTGCCGGGGTGCCGGTCGGTTGCGCTGGTGGTGTCGTGGTTCGGGGATGACCTGCGCTGCGGGTCCTGCAGGCTGCGCCCGAAGGTGGAGCAGCGCCTGCAGGACGGGGCCGAAATGCCGTGGCGTTCCGGCGGGATCGCACGGTGGCAGGCCGAGGAGGTGCCGATGCGCGACGGACGGTCCGTCTATGGCGGCACGCCTGCGGATGCGGCGGTGGTGGAGGCGATCCGGGCCATCCGCGCGGGCGGGCAGGAGGTGATGTTCTATCCCTTCATCCTGATGGACCAGTTGCAGGGCAATGCCTTGCCCGATCCGCAGGGCGGGGCGTCGCAGCCGCATCTGCCGTGGCGGGGGCGCATCACGCTGTCGGTGGCGCCGGGGCGGGAGGGGACGCCGGACCGGACGGCCGCTGCAGGGGCAGAGGTGGCGGCCTTTTTCGGGCAGGCGCAGGCGGCGGATTTCGCGGTCGCGGGCGGGCAGGTCCATTATGCCGGACCTGCCGATGACTGGGGCCTGCGGCGGTTCATCCTGCATTATGCGCATCTCTGCGTGTTGGCGGGCGGGGTGGATGCCTTCTGCATCGGGTCGGAACTGCGCGGCCTGACCGAAATCCGCGGCGAAGGGGACAGCTTTCCCGCCGTCGCGGCGCTGCGGAGGCTTGCGGCGGATGTGCGGGCCATCCTCGGGCCGGGGACGAAGATCAGCTATGCGGCGGACTGGTCGGAATATGCGGGCTTTTCACGGGACGGGAACCGGTATTTCCACCTCGATCCGCTCTGGGCCGATCCGGCGATCGATTTCGTGGGCATCGACAATTACATGCCCCTGTCGGACTGGCGCGAGGGCGAGGCGCAGGCGGACGGGTGGCGGTCGGTGCATGACCTTTCCGCGCTGATGGGCGGGATCGAGGGCGGCGAGGGCTATGACTGGTACTACGCATCGCCCGAGGGGGAGGCGGCGCAGCGGCGGGAGCTTATCACGGATGGCGAGGGGGAGCCCTGGATCTGGCGGGTGAAGGATATCCGCAACTGGTGGGGGCAGGCGCATCACGAACGTATCGGGGGCCTGCGGCAGGGGGTGCCTACCGCCTGGGTGCCGATGTCGAAGCCGGTGGTCTTTACCGAATATGGCTGTCCGGCGATCGACCGGGGCACGAACCAGCCCAACCTGTTCTTCGATGCCGCCTCGTCCGAGGGGGCGGTGCCGCGGGCATCGACGGGGCAGCGCGACGACCTGATCCAGATGCAGTATTTCCGCGCGGTGACGTCTTACTGGGCGCAACCGGGGGTGAATCCGCTGTCGCCCGTCTATGGCGGGCCGATGATCGACATGGACCGCGCCCATGCGTGGGCCTGGGATGCGCGGCCCTTTCCGGCCTTCCCCCTGCGCGGGGATGTCTGGTCGGACGGGGCGAACCATGCGCGGGGGCATTGGCTGAACGGGCGGGTTGCGGCGCAGCCCGTGGAGGCGGTGGCGGCCGAGCTTGCCGGTCGGGCAGGGCTGGATGCGCTGGATACGGCGGGCCTGCACGGGCTGGTGCGGGGCTATGCGGCGGGCGAGGTCGGCTCGGCCCGGTCGATGCTGCAACCGCTGATGCTGGCTTGCGGTTTCGACGCGACGGAGCGCGGCGGGGTGCTGTCGTTGCGGTCGCGGTCGGCGCGGGTGGATCATGTGCTGGAGGTGCCGGAACTGGTGGCATCGCAGGACGGCGCGGCGGTCACGCTGACGCGGGCATCCGGGGCGGATGCGGCGGGGCGGTTGCGCGTAGGCTATGCCGATGCGGGCGGGGATTTCCAGCGCGTCGTTGCCGAGGCGCAGCTTCCGCAGGCGGCCGATGCGCATGTGCTGGATCAGGACCTGCCGCTGGCGCTGTTGCCGGATGAGGCGCGGCGGCTGGCCGAACGGTGGCTGGCGGAAACGCAGGTTGCGCGGGATGCGGCAGAGTTCGTGCTGCCGCCCTCGGCCCTGCCGGTCGGGGTGGGGGATGTGGTCGCGCTGGACGGGCGGCGCTGGCGCATCGACCGGATCGAGCAGGCCGGCGCCCTGCGCGTGGAGGCGGTGCGGGTGGAGCCCGGTGCGCTTTTGCCCGGACCGGAAGGGGGGGTGGCCAGCGTCGCGGCGGCCTTTCTGCCGGCGGCGCCGGTTCTGTCGCTGTTCCTCGACCTGCCGTTGATGTCGGGGCAGGAGGTGCCGCACGCGCCCCATGTGGCGGCGACGGCGGAGCCGTGGCCCGGTCGTGTCGCGGTCTGGGGGGCGGACGGGGCAGAGGGGTTCGCGCTGGATACGGTGCTGCCGGAGCGGGCGGTGATCGGTGTGACCCGGTCGCCGTTGGCGGCGGCGCGGACCGGGCTATGGGACCGCGGTCCGGCGCTGACGGTGCGTTTCGTCGGTGGTGGCGCGTCGGCGGCGGCAGAGGCGGCGGTTCTGAACGGGGCAAATCTTGCGGCAGTGGGCGACGGGTCGCCGGAAGGGTGGGAGGTTTTCCAGTTCTGCGGGGCAGAGTTGGTCGGGCCGCAGACCTGGGCTCTGTCGATGCGTCTGCGAGGGCTGGCGGGGACGGAGGCGACGATGCCTGCGGTCTGGCCTGCGGGCAGCGCTGTCGTGCTGCTGACGCCTGCCCTGCGCCAGATCGGCCTTTCCCCTGCGGCGCGGGGGCTGGAGAGGGTGTGGCGGATCGGGGCTGCGGCGCGGGGTTTCGACGACGCGGGGGCGCAGGAATGGCGCGTCGCCTTTGCCGGGCTGGGGTTGCGCCCGTTGTCGGTCGCGCATCTGCGGGCACGTCCCGTCGCGGGCGGGACAGAGGTTTCGTGGATCCGGCGCGGCCGGATCGATGCGGACAGCTGGGAATCGGTCGAGGTGCCTTTGGGCGAGGAGCGCGAGGCCTATCTCGTGCGGGGCCTGCAGGGCGGCACCGTGCTGTGGACCGAGGAGGTGGTCAGCCCGCGCTGGCTGTATCCGCAGGCGCGGAGGGAGGCGGACGGGGCGGGTGTTTCCCTTTCGGTCGCGCAGCTTTCGGCGCGGTTCGGTGCCGGGCCGTTCCGGTCGGTCCGGCTCTGATGCGGCGGGTTCTGGCGGGGGATGTGCTGGCCTTTGCCGACCATCTGGCGCGGAGCCCCGCCGCAGATGCGGCGCGGCTGGTCGCCGAGGCCCATGCCGCGCACCGTTTCCAGCGGCGGACGGGGCGCATCCATCCGCGATGGGGCAATGGCAGCCTGCAGGCGCGGGTGCGTGCCGAAGGGGCCGCTGCCGGGCCGATGGAGGCGGATTGGCTGTCCGCGCTGGAGGTTGCGGCACGGGCGCTGCGGGACTGGAAGCTTCGACATTGGTTGGTCTGTCCTCCGTCCAGCCTATATGCTAGAAGGAAACTTCCGAACGGAGGACGCGTCATGGCAGAAATCAAACCGAAGGTCACAGCAGTCGATCCGGTCTGGCAGCGCGTCTGTGACGAGGCCCGCGAGGCGATTGCGACCGAACCGCTTCTAGGCGGGCTGATCCATTCCAGCCTGCTGCACCATTCGTCGATGGAGCGGGCGCTGGCCTACCGGTTCTCGCTGAAGCTTGCCTCGGGCGAGATGAGCGAGCAGATCCTGCGCGAGATTGCGGATCAGGCCTATGACAGCGACGCGGAACTTGGCGCTTCGGCGCGGGCCGACCTGATGGCGGTCTATGACCGTGATCCGGCCTGCCACCGCTATATCCAGCCCATCCTGTTCTTCAAGGGATACCAGGCCGTGCAGGCCTATCGCGTTGGCCATTGGCTCTGGACGCAGGGGCGCAAGGACCTTGCCTATTTCGTGCAGATGCGCGTGTCGGAGGTATTCGGGGTGGATATCCACCCTGCCGCACGCGTGGGCAAGGGGCTGATGATCGACCACGCCCATTCCATCGTGATCGGCGAAACGGCGGTGGTCGGCGACAACGTGTCGATGCTGCATTCCGTGACGCTGGGCGGGACGGGGAAAGAGGATGGCGACCGCCATCCGAAGATCGGCAATGGCGTGCTGATCGGGGCGGGGGCCAAGGTGCTGGGCAACATCACCATCGGCAACTGCTCGCGGATCGCGGCGGGGTCGGTGGTGTTGCAGGATATCCCGCCGATGAAGACGGTGGCGGGCGTGCCGGCCAAGATTGTGGGCGAGGCGGGCTGTTCGCAGCCTGCGGTGTCGATGGATCACAAGCTGACGGGTTGCGTGGACTGCGGCTGACGCGGACGGGAAAAGCAAAACCCCCGGAAGCACAGGCTTCCGGGGGTTTTTTCATGTCTCGCGGGTGGCTCAGGCCAGCATCCCCATCGGGCTTTCCAGATTGTCCACGATGGCCTGCAGAAGTTGCGCCCCCAGTGCCCCGTCGATCACTCGGTGATCGACCGACAGCGTCATGGACATCACCGTCGCCACGCCCAGCGACCCGTCCTTCAACACCACGGGCTTCTTGATCCCCGCGCCCACGGCCAGAATGGCCCCGTGCGGCGGGTTGATCACGGCATCGAAATTCTCGATCCCGAACATGCCGAGGTTGGAGATGGCGAAGCTGCCGCCCTGATATTCGTGCGGGGCCAGCTTCTTGGTCTTTGCCCGGGTGGCCAGATCCTTCATCTCGGCCGACAGGGCCGACAGCGACTTCTGCTGCGCGTCCTTCAGGACGGGGGTGAACAGGCCCCCTTCCACCGCCACGGCCACGGCAACA
>AYNO01000074.1 GCA_000500915.1 Rhodobacter sp. CACIA14H1 | reverse complement strand
TGACAGCCCGACCGCCCGCCCCTCCATCTTCAACGATGACGAGGAATTCGCCCTGCTGACAGGACAGGACGAACTGATGCTGAAGATGCTCTACAACCCCGCCCTGCGCCCCGGCATGACCGAGGTCCAGGCCCGCCCCATCGTGGAATCGCTTGCGGCGCGGCTTGCGGGCGGCGAAACTTGACGCAGGGCCATGCGGCCCGCTGCGAAAAGGTGCTGGAATGGTCTTCGATTTCCTCAAGGGCGAATTCATCGACGTCATCGACTGGACGGATGATACGCGCGACACGATGGTCTGGCGGTTCGAACGCCACGGCAATGCGATCAAATACGGCGCAAAGCTGACGGTCCGCGAAGGGCAGGCGGCGGTCTTCATCCACGAAGGCCAGCTTGCCGATGTCTTCGGTCCCGGGCTCTACATGCTCGAAACCAACAACATGCCGCTGATGACCACGCTGCAGCACTGGGACCACGGCTTCAGCTCGCCCTTCAAGGCCGAGGTGTATTTCCTCTCGACCACCCGCTTCAACGACCAGAAATGGGGCACGAAGAACCCCATCATGTGCCGCGACCCGGAATTCGGCCCCGTCCGCATCCGCGCCTTCGGCACCTATTCCATGCGCATCTCCGACCCCGCCGCCTTCATGAAGGAAATCGTCGGCACCGACGGCGAATTCACGGCGGACGAGATCAGCAACCAGATCCGCAACATCATCATGCAGGAATTTTCCCGCGTGATCGCCTCATCCGGCATCCCCGTGCTGGACATGGCCGCCAATACGGCCGACCTCGGCAAGCTGGTGACGACGGCCATCGCGCCGCTGGTGGGCAATTACGGCCTCACCCTGCCGGAATTCTATATCGAGAACATCTCCCTCCCCGAGGAAGTCGAAAAGGCGCTGGACAAGCGCACCTCGGTCGGCCTTGCGGGGGACCTGAACAAATACATGCAATTCTCCGCCGCCGATGCCATGGGCAAGCCCGGCTCTGCAGGCGATGCGATGACCGCCGGCATGGGCGCGGCGATGGGCATGGCCATGGCGCAGAACATGACGCAGGGCGCAGGCCCGTGGGGCGGCCAGACGGCAGGCGCCGCGCCCCCGCCCCCGCCGCCCCCGCCCGCCGGAAAGCAGTGGCACCTCGCCGAAGGCGGCGCGACCAAGGGCCCCTTCTCGGAAACCGACCTTGCCGCCATGGCGACCAACGGCAGCCTGACCCGCGCGACGCAGGTCTGGTCCGCCGGCATGGACGGCTGGAAGGCTGCAGGCGACACCGAACTCGCCCGCCTCTTCGCGCAGGTTCCCCCGCCCCCGCCGCCGGGGGCCTGATGTCATGGACGATCGCAAGCTCTGGCCCTGCAACACATGCGGGGCCGACCTCCGCTATGCCCCCGGCGCGTCCGAACTGGTCTGCGACCACTGCGGCGCCCGCCAGCCCATACCGGAACCGCCCCCCGCCAAGACCCGCCGCCTGAACGAGATCGACCTTGCCCGCGGTCTGGCCGACGACCTTCCCGCCACCCAGATGGAACAGGTCCGCATCACCCCCTGCCCCTCCTGCGGGGCGCAGGTCGAATTCAAGGGCGCGACCCACGCCACCGAATGCCCCTTCTGCGCCACCCCCGTCGTCATCGGCACGGGCGAGGAGCGGCGCATCAAACCGCAGGCAGTGCTTCCCTTCGCGCTGGATGAAAGACAGGCGCGCGAGGCGATGAACACATGGCTCGGCAGCCTCTGGTTCGCGCCGAACGGCCTGCAGGACTACGCCCGCAAAGGCCGCGCCCTGTCGGGCCTCTACGTGCCCTTCTGGACCTTCGACGCCGCCACCCGCTCGCATTATTCCGGTGCGCGGGGGGACCACTACTATGAAAGCCGCACCGTCACCCGCAACGGCCGCACCGAAACCGAACAGGTACGCAAGACGCGCTGGACGCGCCGCTCCGGCTGGGTCGCCCGCAGCTTCGACGATGTGCTGGTCCTCGCCAGCACCAGCCTGCCGCGCAACTATACCGACGGGCTGCAGCCATGGGACCTTTCGGCCCTCCAGCCATGGCAGGAAGACTACCTCGCGGGCTTCACCGCCGAAGGCTACACAGTCGCCCTTGCCGACGGCCACGCCATCGGGCGCGAGGTGATGGCGGATGTCATCCGTCAGGACGTGCGCGACGACATCGGCGGCGACGAACAGCGCATCGACGACATCGACACCGACTGGAAGGACGAAACGTTCAAGCACGTCCTCCTGCCGATCTGGATGGCGGCCTACAAATATCGCGGCAAGAGCTACCGCTTCGTCGTGAACGGCCAGACCGGCAAGGTGCAGGGCGAACGGCCATGGAGCGCGTGGAAGATCGCCTTCGCCGTGCTGGCGGCGCTGATCGTGGCGGGGATCGTCTTCTACGTCAGCCAGAACAGCTGAACCCGGGCCGGAAACTGGCGCCAGTTTCCGGCACGATTTCCGGCGCAGGACCCGGCCCCGCTGCGCGGGACCGGCATAAGTCCAGCACCCGCAGCGCATAGGTCCAGACCACCCCCGACCCACCCCGACTCACCCCCGCCCTGTCATGGTTAACCGCCCGAAAACGCCCCGTGCGTATGTACAGTTTGCGGTACAGTCTGCGGCACAGGACACGGCACCGCCAAGACGGCGCCCCGACGGGAATTAATGCAGCGCCCGCAACCACTTGGCCCTGCCCGGCCCCACCCCCGCTTGACACCGCGCCCCCCGCGCCGCATCACCCCCGCACATCCGCAACCGGGGGCCCGCATGACCGACCTCACCCGCATCCTGTCCGAGGCGCATATCCCCGAACTGCCGAACCCGTATTTCGGCAAGGTCCGCGACTGCTACGACCTGCCCGACGGCACCCGCATCCTCATCTCCTCCGACCGGATATCGGCCTTCGACCGCATCCTCGCCGCCATCCCCTTCAAAGGCCAAGTCCTTACCCAGACAGCGAAATTCTGGTTCGAACACACGGCCGACATCTGCCCCAACCATGTGATTTCCTACCCCGACCCGAATGTGGTGATCGGCAAGCGGCTGACCATCCTGCCGGTCGAGATCGTGGTGCGCGGCTACCTCGCGGGGACCACCGGCACCTCTGTCCTGACGCTCTACAAAAAGGGCGAACGGCAGATGTATGGCCACACCCTTCCCGACGGCCTGCGCGACAACCAGGCCCTGCCCGCCCCGATCATAACCCCCACATCCAAGGCCTTCGACGGCGGCCACGACGAACCCCTGACAGCGCAAGACATTGTTTGCCAAGGACTTTTGACGAAATCCCAATGGGACGAAGTGTCAGCGAAGGCCCTCGCCCTCTTCGCCCGAGGGCAGCAGATGGCCGCCGAACGCGGCCTGATCCTCGTGGACACGAAATACGAATTCGGCACCGACGCCGACGGCAACATCCTGCTGGCCGACGAAATCCACACCCCCGATTCCTCGCGCTACTGGATCGCCTCCGGCTATGCGCAGGCCTTCGAAACCGGCACCCGCCCCCCCTCCTTCGACAAGGATGTGATCCGCGCCTGGGTCGCCGCCCGCTGCGACCCCTACCACGACCAAATCCCTGAAATCCCTCAGGAAATGATCGCGCAAACCGCGCAGGTCTATATCGACGCCTACCAGATGATCACGGGCCGGCCCTTCACCCCCGACACATCCGGCGCCACCCCGCTCGACCGCGTCCGCGCCAACCTCGCGCCTTGGTTCACACGCTGACTGTTTGCGCTAACATGGCGCAATCCGCTATGGTCCCGCCCAACGGATAGGAGGCCCGAATGATTCTCAGCTGTGGCGAAGCCCTGATCGACATGCTCCCCCGCACCTCGACCGAAGGCGAACCCGCCTTCGCCCCCTATGCGGGCGGCGCGGTCTTCAACACCGCCATCGCACTGGGCCGCCTCGGCGCACCTTCGGCTTTTTTTTCCGGCATTTCCAATGACATGCTCGGTCAGGTGCTGACCGAAACGCTGGAAGCCTCCAAGGTGGACACGCAATATTGCGCCCGCTCCGGCCGCCCCACCACCGTCGCCTTCGTGAAACTGGTGGACGGTCAGGCCACCTATGCCTTCTATGATGAAAACACCGCAGGCCGCCTGCTGTCGCAGGACCAGCTCCCCGCCCTGCCCGCAACCGTCTCCACCCTCTTCTTCGGCGGCATCTCCCTCGTGAACGACCCCGCTGCCTCCACCTACGAGGCGCTGCAGACCCGCGAATCCGCCACCCGCGTCACGATGATCGACCCCAACATCCGCCCCGGTTTCATCGCGGGGAAAGAGACCGAATACCGCGCCCGCATCGAACGGATGATCGCCCGCGCCGATATCGTGAAACTGTCGGATGAAGACCTGCACTGGCTGCTGGGGGACGGCGACACCTCGGCCCTTGCACGCCAAGTCCTTGAAAAGGGGCCGAAAGTCGTCTTCGTCACCGAAGGCGCAGCCGGCGCCCGCGCCATCACGGCCACGCAAAACCGCTTCGTCGCCGCCACCCGCGTGACCGTCGCGGACACCGTCGGCGCAGGCGACACCTTCAACGCGGGCGCCCTTGCCGCCCTGCACGAGGCGGGCGCACTGACGAAACAGGGCATCGCCTCCCTTTCCGACGCGACCCTCGACGCGGCCCTGACGCTGGGCACCAAAGCCGCCGCCGTCACCGTCTCGCGCCCCGGCGCCAACCCGCCCTGGCGGCACGAACTGTGAGGGCCGTCCTCCAGCGCGTCAGCCGCGCCTCTGTCACGGTGGACGGCCAGATCACCGGCGAGATCGGGCACGGCCTCCTGATCCTCGTCTGCGCGATGGACGGGGACACCGACGCAAAGGCGGACCAACTGGCGGCCAAAGTCGCCAAGTTGCGGATTTTCAAGGATGATCAGGGCAAGATGAACCTGTCCATCCGCGATGTCGGCGGCTCTGCCCTGATCGTTTCGCAATTCACCCTCGCCGCCGACCTGCGCGGCAACCGCCCCGGTTTTTCCACCGCCGCCAAGCCGGACGAGGGGAAACGGCTCTACGAATACTTCACCGCGCGGATGCAGGCCGAAGGCATCCCCACCGCCAACGGCATCTTCGGGGCCGACATGGATGTCAGCCTGAACAATGACGGCCCCGTGACGATCTGGATGGATGTCTAGTTGAACGGGTTTCCGTCATCCTGCGGGGCGGTGATCACATCCCCGCATTCGAACATGGCGCCGATCGAAGCCTTTGATCCCGCAAGGGAATAGTTCTGCACATCCTCGCCGGACCCGTTGCGCAGATACAGCCGGTTGCCCTGGCTGACCTCCATCAGGAACCGTGCGCTGTCCTCGTCCAGCGGCAGGTCGAACAGAACGGAATTCCCGACCAGCGATGCCGCCGTCAAGGTCCAAGGCGCACGCCGGTCGATCTGCACCTCCAGATCGGCCGTCTCCTCGCCGGCGAATTGCCAGTCGCTGGAATAGAACTGCAACCGCATGACGCCCGTGCTGAACGTCCCGACGGAAAAGCTTTCGCTTCCGTCATCGTCGGAAACCTGCCCGACACAGGCCAGCGTGCCATCGTCGTATCCGACCATGTCCACCCGCCAGTGCTTGTGCGCGAACAGCGTCTCGACCATCGGCTCCGCTGCAAGCACCGGCAGGGCCAAAGACGCCAGAACGGCGCCGACCGACACGAAACGCTGCACCATGCTGTCCCCCGAGGATATGCATTCAGGAAACAGGATGGATGCGCCGGCGCGATTCCCGCAAGCCCCTCCTGACGGTCAGTCGGTCCATTCCCAAGGACCGGTGAACCCGCCCAGAACCTCCTTCACCCGCGCTTCGTCCACGGGTGCGGTCCGGATCAGCCGCGCGACCAGACCGCGCTTCTTGTCCTCCACCACTTCCGCGACATGCGCACCGATCCCGGCCTCGGCCAGGGCCGCGTCGAAGATGCGCGTGATAGCAAGGCGGCGCAGGTCGGGCTTGAACACCTTGCCGACCGCCGTCTTGGGCAATTCCGGCAGGATTTCAATATGTTTGGGCACCGCCGCCCGTTCATGGATATGGGTCTGCGCATAGGCCATCAGCTCGTCCACGCCGATTTCCTTGCCCTTCACAAGTTCCACATAGGCACAGGGCAATTCCCCCGAATGGGCGTCCGGCTGGCCGATGGCCCCGACGAAGGCCACCGCCTCGTGCTTCATCAGACCTTCCTCGATCACCGCGGGGTCGATGTTGTGCCCGCCCCGGATGATCAGGTCCTTCGCGCGGCCGGTGATGAACAGATAGCCATCCGCATCGATCCGGCCCAGATCGCCGGTCCGCAGGAAGCGGCCCTCGGCAAAAAGATCCTTGTTCTTGTCCACCTCGGTATAGGTGGACCCTTCGAATACACCGGGATTGGCGACGCAGATCTCTCCCACCTCGTCCACGGCGCATTCACGGAAGCCGTCCCCCTGTTTCTGGAGGATGCGCACATGGGTATAGGGGAAGGGTAGCCCGACCGACCCGATCTTCTTGGTCCCCCCCGGCGGGTTGACCGAGACGAGGCAGGTGCATTCCGTCAGCCCGTAACCTTCGACGATTTCCACCCCCGTCGCCTTGAGGAACCGGTTGTACAATTCCACCGGCAGCGGGGCCGATCCCGAAAAGGCGTTCTTCAGGCTGGAGATATCGGCATCGATGGGCCGCTGCATCAGCGCGGCCAATGCCGTGGGCACCGTGATCAGATAAGTGCATTTCCAGCGTTCGATCAGCTTCCACAGATTGTCGAACACGCCCTCGCCGCGATAGCCGGCAGGCGTCGGAAAGACCACATGCGCCCCCGAGGCGATCATGGACATCAGGATGGGATAGGCGGCAAAGACGTGGAACAGCGGCAGCGGGCACATCACCGTGTCCGTCTCGCGGAACAGCAGCCGGTGGCCCAGCCAGCCGTTATAGACCATCCCCGACACCTTGTGCTGCGCGACCTTCGGCATCCCCGTCGTCCCGCCGGTGTGGAAATAGGCGGCGACGCGGTCTTCGCTGCGGTCCTCGAAGGTCAGGCGGTCGGCGGGCTGCCGTGCCATTTCCGCCGCGAAATTCAGGACGTTGGTCGTGTGCGATACGGGGTTCTTGGGCCGCACCAGCGGCACGATCCACGACTTCGGTGGGGAAAGGTAGCGCACCAGATCGACCTCCAGCACGGTCGTCACCGACGGCGCGTGCTTCACCGCCTCGGCCACCTTCTGCGGCAGGTCGGTCTTGGGAAAGGCCTTCAGCGTCACCACCACCTTCGCCTTCGTCTCGCGCAGGATGGCGCTGATCTGTTCGGGCTCCAGCAGCGGGTTGATGGGGTTGACGATCCCCGCGACCGCCCCGCCCAGCAGGGTGATCGCCGTTTCCAGCGCATTGGGCAGCACATAGGCCACCACGTCCTTTTCCCCGACCCCCAGGCTGCGGAACAGGTTCGCAGCCTGCGTCACCTTCGCGTGCAGCGCGTTCCATGTCAGGGTTTCCGCCTTGGTCGCCGGGCCGGAAAGGATCTGGTAGCTGATCGCCGGGCGCGTTCCATGCGCCGCTTTCGCACGGCCAAGGAATTCGTGCATGGTCCGCGCCGTCCCCCGCGCATCCCACGGCATTTCCGCCTCGACTGCCTTGACGTCCGCCAGATTGGCAAATTCGCCCATCATGTCCCTCCCCTGAAGTTCCGGCGCCCTTCGTTCCCTCCCGGGGGCCTGCGCTCAAGGATGCTGGCTCGCGTCAGGCCCTGCAAGGCCGCTTGGCCGCCGGAACGCAACGTAAGAAGGGTCAGGCCTGCCCGTCGGTGAATTGCAGTCGCGCCAGCCGGGCGTACAGCCCGCCTTCGGCCACCAGCGCGTCATGGGTGCCGGTGGCGACGATGCGGCCCTGATCGAACACGACGATGCGGTCCGCACGCTTCACCGTGGCAAGGCGATGCGCCACCACCAGCACGGTCCGGCCTTCGGCCAGCGACTCCACGGCGGCCTGCACGGCACGTTCGGATTCGGCATCCAGTGCCGACGTCGCCTCGTCCAGCAGCAGCACACGGGCATCGCGCAGGATGGCACGGGCGATGGCGATACGCTGCTTCTGCCCGCCGGACAGCATCACGCCCCGCTCGCCCAGCCATGCGTCATAGCCCTGCGGAAGCGCGGTCAGGAAGTCATGCGCCGCCGCAGCCCGTGCCGCGGCCTCCACCTCGGCATCGGTGGCGTCGGGGCGGCCGAAACGGATATTCTCGCGTGCCGAGGCGGCAAAGATCACCGGGTCCTGCGGCACCATCGCGATGGCGCGGCGGAAATCGGCCCGCGCCATGTCGCGCAGATCGGTGCCGTCGAACCGCACCGCGCCCGATTGCGGATCGTAGAAGCGCATCAGGAGTTGCAGGATCGTCGTCTTCCCGGCCCCCGACGGCCCGACCAGCGCCACCGTCTCGCCGGGTGACACCCGCAGGCTGACGCCGTTCAGGGCAGACACCTCGGGGCGTGCGGGATAGCGGAAGGTCACGTCGTCAAAGACGATCTCGCCACGGACGGGCCGCGCCAGCGTCTTGGGCTGGACAGGGTCCAGCACCGTATCCTCGGCATTCAGCAGCTCCACCAGACGTTCCGTTGCGCCCGCCGCCCGCTGCACCTCGCCCCAGATTTCAGACAGGGCTCCGACAGACCCGGCCACCATGACGGCATAGATGACGAACTGCACCAGTTCGCCGGGCGTCATGGCCCCCGCCCGCACATCCCGCGCCCCGATCCACAGCACGCCGACGATCCCGGTGAAGGTCAGGAAGATCACGATCACGGTCATCACCGCCCTGACCCGCGTCCTGATCCGCGCCACGTCGAAGGATTTTTCCGTCACCTCGGCAAATGCCGCCCGCGTCAGCCCCTCATGGGTAAAGGCCTGCACCGTCTGGACCGAGGACAGCGCCTCGGACGCCGAACCCGACGAATTGGCGATCCAGTCCTGTGCCTCGCGGCTCAACCCGCGCAGACGCCGCCCGAGGATCACGATGGGAACGACGACGGCAGGCACGATCAGCAGCACCAGCCCCGTCAGCTTGGCCGAGGTCAGGAACAGCAGCACCAGCCCGCCCAGCAGCATCAGGACATTCCGCAGCGCAACGGAAATCGACGACCCGATCAGAGACAGGATCAGTGTGGTGTCGGTGGTGATGCGGCTCAGGACCTCGCCGGTCAGCAGCCGCTCGAAGAAGGCGGGGCTCATGCCCATGACGCGGTCGAACACCGCGCGGCGGATGTCGGCCACGACCCGCTCGCCCAGCTTGGTGACGAAGTAGTAGCGGACCCCCGTCCCGATCGCCAGAAGCGCCGCAATCAGCAGCGCCGCCCCGAAATACTGGTCCAGGATACCCACATCCTCGTTGAACCCGTCCACGACCCGCCGGACGGCCAGCGGCAGGATCAGGCTCATGCCCGCGGTCACGACCAGCGCACCCAGTGCCAGAACTGTCATGGTCCGGTAAGGGCGCAGGAACGGCGCAAGCCCGCGCAACGCGCCCACGCGCTTCGACCCTGCGCGATCCATCGCCGTTTCGTCTTTCGCCATGATGCATCCCTGTCCAGCGCCTTGGGGTTTAGGCAATGCACCCGCAGGCGGCAAGCGGAGGTTTGGTCGCGCCCCCCTTACCAGCGCCCCGCCCGTGTGCCAGACTGACCGGAGGGAGATCACATGTCCGTCACCACCTTCGTCTTCGATGCCTATGGCACGCTTTTCGATGTCGCCTCCGCCGCGCGCCGCGCCGCTTCGGACTCGCCTGCCCTTGCCGGGGTCTGGCCGCAACTGGCGGAAACATGGCGACGCAAGCAGCTTGAATACACATGGCTGCGGGCCATCACGGGCGCCCATGCGGATTTCGCTGCCGTCACAGCCGACTCGCTGGACTGGGCGATGGAGTCACAGGGGTTGCGGGACGCAACCCTCAGATCGCGCCTTCTGGCACTGTATGACGCGCTCGATGCCTATCCCGAGGTGCGGGAAACGCTGACCCGGCTGCGTTCCTCGGGTTTCCGTCTCGCGATCCTGTCCAACGGCACGCCCGCAATGCTGGAGAGGGCCACCCATGCGGCGGGGATCGACGGGCTGCTGCATGACATCCTCTCGGTCGAGGAAGTGCGCATCTACAAGCCCCATGCCTCGGTTTACGGACTTGTCGAAAGGCGGACGGGCGCCCGTCCGCAACAGGTGATGTTCGTGTCGTCAAACGGCTGGGATGTCGCGGGTGCGGCCCGTTTCGGTTTCCGGACCGCATGGGTGAACCGTGCCGGCCTGCCACGGGACAGGCTGCCCCAGAGGCCTCTGCATGAAATCCCGGACCTGTCCCACCTGCCCCGGCTGATCTCATGACCCTGACCTTTGCCGCCGCCGATGGCGCCCGCCTTGCCTATTCCGACGAAGGCGACGGCCTGCCGCTTCTCTGCCTTCCCGGGCTGACCCGCACCATGGCGGATTTCGACTACCTGCGCCCGCATCTTCCGCCCTGCCGCCTGATCCGAATGGATTACCGCGGACGCGGGGCCAGCGAATGGACCGGTGCCGCCACCTACACCGTCCCGCAGGAGGCACAGGATGCCTTGGCCCTGCTGGACCATCTGGGGGTGGAACGGGCCGCAGTCATCGGCACCTCGCGCGGGGGGCTGATCGGGATGCTGCTGGCCGTGCTGGCGCGTCCACGCCTGATAGGGCTGTGCCTGAACGACATAGGACCAGAGATCCACCGCCCCGGACTGGTGCGCATCTTCGACTATGTCGGACGCAACCCCGCCTCCCGCACGCATCAGGCCCTTGCCGACGCCCTGCCGCGCAACATGCCCGGTTTTGCCAATGTGCCGCCCGACAGATGGCTGGCCGAGGCCCGGTTGCATTACGTGGACACCGGAACGGGCCTGCGCATCACCTACGACCCGGCCCTGCGCGACGCGTTCCTTGCCGCCTTCGAAGGACCGCCAGCCGATCTCTGGCCGCTGTTCGCTTCCTGCGCGGGCCTTCCGCTGGCCCTGATCCGTGGCGCGAATTCCGACCTGCTGACACGGGAAACCGCAGACGAGATGCGCCGCCGACGGCCCGACATGATCTTCGCCGAAGTCCCCGACCGCGCCCATATCCCCTTCCTCGACGAACCCGAAAGCATAGACGCGGTCCGTGCATTTCTGGGGCAGTGCATATGACCGGGCTGGCCTTGATCGAGGCTGCGGCCGCCCGTCTGGACGGACATGCCCGCGTCACACCCCTGCTGAACGCACCGCTTCTGGATGCCGTGGCGGGCCGGCGCATCTTCGTGAAGGCGGAATGCCTGCAGCTTACGGGCTCTTTCAAATTCCGCGGGGGATGGTCCGCCATATCCGCCTTGGACGACTCCACCCGCGCACGGGGCGTGATGGCCTTTTCCTCGGGCAACCATGCGCAGGGCGTGGCGCTTGCCGCGCGGCGCCATGGCATCCCCGCCGTGATCCTGATGCCGTCCGATGCGCCGAAGGTAAAGATCGCCAATACCCGCGCCTACGGGGCGGAGGTCATCCTCTACGACCGCGCCACCGAAGACCGCGACGCGATTGGGGCAAGGCTGACGCAGCAACGCGGGCTGACGCTGGTGAAACCCTATGACGACCCGCAGGTCATCGCGGGTCAGGGAACGACGGGTCTGGAAATCGCAAGTCAGGCAAGGGAGGCAGGCATAACCCGGGCCACGGTCATCACCTGCTGTGGCGGGGGTGGCCTGACGGCGGGCATCGCCCTTGCGCTGGAGCCGGCGGGATGCTTCGACGTCCGCCCTGCGGAGCCTGCGGGTTTCGATGACGTGGCAAGATCGCTTGCCACCGGACAGATCCAGCGGAATGCGGCGGCCACGGGTTCCCTCTGCGACGCGATCCTGACCCCTTCGCCAGGGGCCATCACATTTCCGATCCTGAACCGCCTCTGCGGTCCGGGACTGGTCGTGACCGATGACGAGGCGTTGAAGGCAATGGCGGTGGCCTTCGCGCATCTGCGCATCGTGCTGGAACCCGGAGGCGCGGTCGCGCTTGCCGCCGCTCTCTTCCGCGATGACCTGCCGGACACCGTCATCTGCACGGCATCGGGCGGCAATGTGGACCCCGAAACCTTCCGCATGGCCTTGGCCGCAGGCCCATGATTGCCATTTCCGGACCGGACAGCCGGAAAGACTGGTCTCCGGACCAAGCAAACCTATGGTAACCCGACATGGCACACGTCTTCCTTCCCGAGCTTCGCCTGAATGCCGAACTTTCCGGCCCGCCCGGCGGACCCGCGCTGGTTCTGGTCCATGCCCTCGGCACCTCGCTTCATCTCTGGGACGGCCTTCTGCCGCTTCTGCCCGCGTCCCTGCGCATCCTCCGCTTCGATCTGCGCGGCCACGGGCAATCCGATGTCCCGCCCGCACCCTATGCGATGGGGGCGCTGATCCGCGACACGGAACGCCTGATGGAGCATTTCGGGATGAAGGACGCCGTCATCCTAGGCCTTTCCATAGGCGGGCTGATCGCGCAGGGGCTGGCTGTCAAGCGACTGGACCTGATCCGGGGCATGGTCCTGTCCAACACGGCCGCAAGGATCGGAAGACCGGAGCAATGGTCGGACCGCATCGATGCGGTGCGGAAAGGCGGCATGGCCGCAATCCATGACGCGACCATGGAACGGTGGCTGGGCCGCAAATGGCGATCGAACCCTGCCCTTCCGCTTGTCTCGGCCCCGTTCCTTGCCACGGCACCAGAGGGATGGGCGGGATGCGCCGCCGCGATCTCGGGCACGGATTTCTACGAAACCACGGCCACCTTGACCCTTCCCACACTTGCCATCGCGGGGGCGAATGACGGCTCCACCCCGCCAGACCTGGTGCGCGAGACGGCGGAACTGGTCCGCGGCCACCGCTTCGCACTGATGCGCGGTGCGGGCCATCTGCCCCCGGCAGAGAAACCCGCGGAATACGCGGCGATCCTGACACAGTTCCTTTCGGAGATCGGCCATGTCTGACGTCCTGCTGGTCCATGGTGCCGCACACGGGGCCTGGTGCTGGCACCGTGTCATTCCCGCGCTGGAAGCCCTGGGCCACAGGGCAAGGGCGATCGATCTGCCCTCCCATGGCAGCGACCCCACCGATCCCGCCGACGTGACCCTCGATGCCTATGCTGATGCAATCCTGCGGGCGCTGCGGGGGCCGACACTCCTTGTCGGGCACAGCATGGGGGGATTTCCGATCACGGCCGCAGCACAGCGGCGGCCTGACGACATCCTCGGGCTGGTCTATCTCTGCGCCTACCTGCCCCGCCCCGGGATGACGCTCGCCGACATGCGCCGCGCCGGCCCCCGCCAGCCGCTTGCCGGTTCCTTCCTGATCGACGACAGCCGCAGGACCTTCCGCTTCGACGGCGCATCCGCCCCCGCGCTCTTCTATCACGACTGTCCGGCCGATGACGTCAACCTCGCCCTGTCGAACCTCTGCCCGCAGCCGATCCTCCCGCAGGAGACAGCGATTCCCGACACGTCACGCGCCGCAGCCCTGCCACGCTGGTATATCCGCTGCACCGATGACCGTGTGATCCCGCCCGAATACCAGGCCGAGATGGCAAGCGGCCTGCCGCCGGACCATGTCCTGACCCTTGATTGCGGGCATTCCCCGTTCTTTGCCGCGCCCGGGGCCCTTGCCCGCCACATCGACGCAATTTCGCGCGGCACCCCTGTCAACCCAGCCTGACAGGCGCTAGCCTCCCCCCAACCATTCGGGAAGCCAGATGCCGGACCGCCGCCAACGACTTGCGCTCGCCTTCATCCTGATCACGATCACCATCGATGCGATCGGGATCGGGCTGATCTTTCCCGTGATGCCCGACCTGATCGAAAGCGTGACGGGCGGAACCCTGTCGCAGGCTGCGGTCTGGGGTGGCATCCTGTCCACGTCCTATGCCGTCATGCAGTTCCTGTTCGGTCCCGTCGTCGGGTCCTTGTCCGACCGGTACGGGCGCAGGCCGGTGCTGCTGATCTCGCTGCTGGTCATGTCGCTGGATTACCTCGTCATGGCGGTCGCGCCGACGATCTGGCTGCTGCTGGTCGCGCGGGTGGTGGCGGGGATCACGGCGGCGACCTATTCCACCGCAACGGCCTATATCGCCGACATCACGCCCCCCGAAAAGCGCGGCGCACGCTTCGGCCTGATCGGAGCCTGTTTCGGGATCGGGTTCGTAGCGGGACCGCTGATCGGCGGCCTTCTGGCGGCGATCGACCTGCACGCGCCCTTCTATGCCGCCGCCGCGCTGGCGCTGGCGAATATGGTGTTCGGCTATTTCGTCCTGCCCGAAACCGTCACGGATGCCACGCGCCGCCCGTTTTCCCTTGGCCGGGCCAATCCGCTGGGCGCCCTGCGGGCCGTGTCGCGGCTGCCCGGGCTGAAGCGGGTCCTGACCTGCTTCCTGATCCTCGGCATCGCCATGAATGTCTATCCGGCGATCTGGGCCTATTACGGTCAGGCGCGGTTCGGTTGGGACAGCACGATGGTGGGACTTTCCCTTGCGCTTTACGGGATAAGCTTCGCCGCGGGGCAGGCGCTGCTGGTCGGACCGCTGATCCGGCGGTTCGGGGAACACCGGGCGGTGCATTACGGGATGTGGGTGGATGTGACGACGCTCGCCGCGCTCGGCCTTGTGACACAGGGCAGCCATGCGCTGATCATCACCCCGCTCACCGCCCTCGGGGGCGTCGTCACCCCTGCCCTTCAGGCGCTGGCCAGCCGCGCCGCGCCCGCCGATGCGCAGGGGGAATTGCAGGGCGTGCTCGGCTCGCTGAATGCCATTGCCATGATCACCTCGCCCCTGATCATGACCACCACCTTCGCGGCCTTCACGGCACCCGGCGCGGCGGTCTATTCCCCCGGCGCACCCTTCCTGCTGGCCTCGGCCCTGATGCTGCTCTGCCTTGTCCTGCATGTGACCGGCAAGAGCAAAGCCTGAAAGCGTCACATGCAGGTCGCAATCCTCTGCGCCCGTCCCGAAACCCGCCCCTAGCCTCGGTTCCGACGGACAGGCGCAGGAGGCGGACCATGAAGCTCAGGGATCTGGAAATCTTCGTCGTGGCGCCGCCGTTTCCCGGCTGGGGCGGGCGGTACTGGATTTTCCCGAAGCTGACCACGGATGACGGAATCGTCGGCTACGGGGAATGCTACGCCTCCACCGTCGGCCCGACCGCGATGAAGGCGGTGATCGAGGATGTCTTTTCCCGCCACATGCAGGGCGAAAATCCCGAAAACATCGAACTGATGTTCCGCCGCGCCTATTCCGCGGGCTTCACCCAGCGCCCCGACCCCACCGTCATGGGCGCCTTTGCGGGGCTGGAAATCGCCTGCTGGGACATTCTGGGCAAGGCGCGGAACCGGCCTGTCTGGGCCCTGCTGGGCGGCCGGATGAACGACCGCATCCGCAGCTACACCTACCTTTATCCCGAACCCGGCAAGGAAAGCGCAGAATTCTGGGTTGACCCCGATGCCGCGGCCGAGGCGGCAAGCCGCTTCGTCGGGATGGGCTTCACCGCCGTCAAGTTCGACCCCGCCGGTCCCTACACGATCCGTGGCGGCCACGAACCCGCCATGTCCGACATCAGCCGCTCCGTCGCCTTCTGCAAGGCGATCCGCGCGGCGGTGGGCGACCGTGCCGACCTGCTCTTCGGCACCCACGGGCAGTTCACCACCCCCGGCGCGATCCGTCTGGGGCGCGGGTTGGAACCCTACAACCCGCTCTGGTACGAAGAACCGATCCCGCCGGACAACCTGCTGGAATTCGCGGAAGTGGCGAAGTCCGTGCGCGTGCCGCTGGCCACGGGGGAACGGCTGACCACGAAATATGAATTCGGCACGCTGCTGCGGGCGGGCGGCGTCAAGATCCTGCAACCCGCACTGGGCCGCGTGGGCGGCATATGGGAGGCGAAGAAGATCGCCGCCATGGCCGAGATCTTCAACGCCGAGATGGCGCCGCACCTTTACGCAGGCCCCGTGGAATGGGCGGCGAACGTCCACCTTTCGGCGTCCATCCCCAACCTGCTGATCGCGGAGACCATCGAAACCGGCGGCAGTTTCCACCTGAAACTGATCCGCAATTCGATAAGGTGGGAGGACGGCTATATCATCCCGCCCGACGCGCCGGGTCTGGGGATCGACTTCGACGAGGATGTTGCCCGCGCCCATCCATATACCGGCACCGGCCTGCACCTGCAGATGCAGGAAGCGCCCTGCGACTACCGGCACGGCAACCGGTTCGAGGGGGGCGCACCCAGCACCCTGCCACACAAGACCTGACGGGGGGCCAGCCCCCCCTACGCCCTGCTACAGAGGTCGGGTGAAGAGGATCCATTCGCTGGCATCCACGTCCCAGTCCTCTTTCACGACCGGCCGCCGCGCCACTTCCCGATAGCCTTTCGCCGCATAGAGACGCAGCGCATCCAGATGCGTATCCTCGGCGATCAGGCTGATGGATGTGCGTCCGGCCCGGTGCGCCACATCTTCGGCATGGGCCAGCAGCGCCGAGCCGCAGCCCTTGCCGCGATAGGCTTCGTAGGTCGCCAGAACGTTCAGATACCACGACCCCGGCGCCATCGCCTCGAGCTCCAGCAGCGGCACGAAGATCGGGGGCGTGTCCGGATCGATGGGGCCGGGATCGTCTTCCGCCGGATAGCCGAGAAGACAGGCGGCAACCTCGCCCTCCACCTCGGCCAACCAGGCGTTGCGGAAGGAAAAACCGCCGGTTTCCCGCGCCGCCCGTTCCCGCCCGTAGGCCCATGGATCGCCCTGCGGCCCGACCGATCTGCTCCAGAAATGCAGCGGCAGGTCGTCCGCCGCCATGTTTATGAACCGCACCAGATGCCCTGCATCCGCCGCCGTCGCCGCCCGGATCGCCACCATCGCCCGCCTCCCCTTCCAACGCCTGCCACATACCCCAAGGATGGCCCCGCGCAACCCCCCTGCTCAATCCCCGTTGACCCTTGCCACCCCTGCCCGCACCCCCTACCAAGAACCGTACCGCCACGACAGGAGCGCATCATGGCCGACATGGTCTTCCGTTTCCCGCCCCCCGGGCCCGAACCCCTGCTGACCGACCTCGACGGTTGGGTGAAGGTCGAGGGGGAGCCCGCCATGAAGACCTGGGTGCAGCACACCTCCATCGACGGCAGCGTGATCAGCGGCACGTGGGAGGCGACGCAGGGCACGTGGCACGCCACCTACAAATTCTACGAATTCGTGCACCTGATCGAAGGCCGGATCACCATCACCCCGGATGGCGGCGAAGCTGTCACCCTGCGCCCGGGCGACGGGTTCGTGGTCGAGCCGGGCTTTGCCGGCACATGGCGGATCGAGGCGCCGGTGCGCAAGCATTTCTGCATAAAGCTGAAATGACCCTGACGGGGCGGCCCCGACGGCCGTCCCCCCACTCTGCGCAAAAGACGGCTGGCGACCCCGGGAGGACTCGAACCCCCGACCCGCCGCTTAGAAGGCGGCTGCTCTATCCAGCTGAGCTACGGAGCCGTGCCCCCCTTTTGGCCGACCGCGCCCAATGAGGCAAGGGGCTCAGAGCAGCTTCGTCATGAAGACGGAATTCGGATCGTCCCAGTAACCCTCGAAGGGCGGGCATTCCGTGAACCCCGCCTTGGCATAGAGCGCACGCGCCGCGATGAAGGTGGGCTGCACGCCGGTCTCGAGGCTCAGACGCCGGTAGCCGGTCGCCTTCGCCTCGTCCAGCAGGTGGTCGAGCATGCGGCGCGACAGGCCGCGACCGCGGACTTCCGACAGGACATGCATCGACTTGATCTCGGCATGGGTGTCGTCGATCCGCTTGAATGCCCCCATGCCCACCGGCATCCCCACATCGCGCATCACGAAAAAGCGCACCTCGGGGATGGCGAGTTCGGATGCGTCCATCATGTGGATAGATTCGGGCGGCGTGTCGGCATGCATGTCCGCCGTGTGCCGTTCGAACAGCAGCCGCAGGTCGGCCCCGACAGGGCTTTCCTCGGTGATCGTGATGTCCATCAGTGCGTCCAGGCGCCGCGGCGGTCGGTTGCGAAATTCTCGCCATAGCCGCGCGGGCGGATCACGGGCTTGCGCGACTTCGGTTCCAGCACCTCGAAATCGATGCCCTTGGACGCGGCATAAGCCTCGGCGGCCTCGCGCGAGTCGAAGCGCAGCTTCACCTGTGCCTGCGTGTCATCGGACGAGGTCCAGCCCATC
>AYNO01000073.1 GCA_000500915.1 Rhodobacter sp. CACIA14H1 | reverse complement strand
CAGCGGAGGCGGGGCAGGATGACGGGCTGACGCGCGCGCGGCGCTATGACGGCGGGCGGCGCGAGGCAGAGCGCGAGGAGCGGCCCGCGCCGCGCACATCTTCGGGGCGCAGCGATTCCATCGGCACCGCTTTTCGCCAAGAGCTTTGCCCGGCAGTTGGGCACCAAGACGGGGCAGGCGGTCGTGCGGGGGATTCTGGGGTCGCTGTTCCGCAGCAGGTGACGTCGGGTCACGGCGGAAAACACAGACCTTCGGATGTGGGTCTATTCCGAAGGGGTATGGCGGAGCGGGGCGGGGCGGGCGTATCTGTTCGGCCTCGGAGGGCCATGATGGGCAGGTCGCGGAAGTTGACGGTTGTGGACGGAACGGCGGCCCCGGCGCCCGGGAAGGGCGAGGGCCATTATTTCGATCAGGCCGTGTTCGACCTGCATTACCGGCAGCTTTCGCTGAAGGCGCAGCGCCTTGCGCTGGAGGCCGATCTGGCCGCTGCCGGAATCGAGGTGGATGCCGACGGGAAGGTCACGCTGCGGTCGGTGAAGGGCTGAGCGCCCGCGGTCAGAGCGGGCGGACCTTCAGGCGCGTGATGCGGTTTTCGCGGCGCTGGACGACTTCGAAGCGGAAGCCGTGGAAACTGAAGACCTGTCCTTCGGCGGGGATCGTCTGCGCTTCGTGGATCACCAGACCGGCGAGGGTGTTCGCCTCGTCATCGGGGAGTTGCCAGTCGGTGGCGCGGTTCAGGTCGCGGATCGTCATGGCGCCATCCACGATGAAATCGCCGCCTTCCGTCTGTTTCAGGGCACCGTCCTTGGCGACCACGTCGAATTCGTCGGTGATTTCGCCGACGATTTCCTCGAGGATGTCTTCCAGCGTGATGAGCCCCTGCAGGGCGCCGTATTCGTCCACGACCAGCGCGAAATGGGTGCGCCGTTTCAGGAATTCGCGCATCTGTTCGTCAAGGGTGGTGGTTTCGGGGATGAAGTAGGGTTTCATCGCCACCTTGACGATGTCGAGTTCGGCCAGATTGCCGATGCCCCCGTCCTCGGTCCCGCGGATCAGCCTGTCCACCTCGCGCAGGAGGTCCTTGGCGTGGACGACGCCAAGGATGTTCTCGTCGCTTTCGCGGAAGACGGGGAGGCGGGTATGGGGCGAGGCGAGGGCCTGCGTGAGGATCTTCTCCGGCGGGTCGTCGGCATCGATCATCTCGATCTGGCGGCGGTGGCGCATGATTTCGTCCACCGTGCGGTGGGTGAGGTCGAGCGCGCCGAGCAGACGGTCGCGGGCCTCTTTTTCCACCGCGCCTTCGGAATGGCCGAGGGCGATGGTTCCGGCGATTTCCTCGCGGATGGCGGTCATGCGGGCGGCTTCGTTGCCGCGCACGCCGAAGGCATGGAGGATGCCGCGCACGAGGAGGCGGACGACCGTCACGACGGGCGAGAAGAGGATGATCAGGACGCGGATGATCGGGGCGACGCGGGTGGCCACCGGTTCGGGATAGGTGATGGCCAGCGTCTTGGGCAGCACCTCGCCGAAGATGAGGACGAGGGCGGTCATCCCCATAGTGGCCAGCGCGACGCCGCTGTCGCCGAAGAGGCGCGTGAGAAGCGCCGTCGCCAGCGAGGCGGACAGGATGTTGACGATGTTGTTGCCGAGGAGGAGGGCGCCGATCATGCGTTCGCTGTCCTCGGTCACGTCCATGGCGTGGCGGGCGCCTGCCGAGCCGCGGTCCGCCTGCGCCTTGAGCTTGCCGCGGGAGGCGGCGGTCAGGGCGGTTTCGGAGCCGGAGAAGAAGGCCGACAGGCAGAGCAGCAGCAGGATGGCGGAGGCGGTGATCCAGAAGGCGGCGTCAAGCGTCATGGTCTGTCCGTTGCGGTGTCGGGCATGGGGTGCGCGGGCGGGAGTATGGGGGCTGGCTGCGCCCGGCTCAAGTTTTGGCGGGGCGGGCGAGGGGGTGGTGGTCGAGGACGAGGGATTTCAGGTGGTCGTCGAGGACATGGGTGTAGATTTCGGTCGTGGCCACATCGGCATGGCCGAGCAGGGTCTGGATCACCCGCAGGTCGGCACCGCCGGACAGCAGGTGGGTGGCGAAGGCGTGGCGCAGGGTGTGGGGCGTGACCTTCGAGGGATCGACACCGGCAAGGACGGAGATGTCCTTGAGCATCAGGTGGAAATGCTGGCGCGTCAGGTGGCCCGCCGCCCCCGGACCGGGAAAGAGGTGGCGCGAGGCGGGCTTGCCCTGTCTGCGCCCGTCCTCCTCGGTCCGGTCGCGGTGGGCGAGCCATGCGGCAAGGGCGGCGCGGGCGGGTGTGGAGAGGGGGACCATGCGTTCCTTGTCGCCCTTGCCCTTCACGAGGATCATGCGCGGGTCGCCCCGCACGGCGGCGACGGGCAGGGTGACGAGTTCGGTGACGCGCATTCCCGTGGCGTAGAGGAGTTCCAGAAGGGCGGTGTTCCGCAGGCGTTCGCCTTCGGTGCGCCCCTTGTTCCGGGCAGCGTCGAGCAGGCGGTCCACCTCGTCCCGGGTCAGGGTCATCGGCAGGCGGCGGGTCGCGCCGGGGCCGGAGATGCGCAGCGCGGGGTTGTCGTCGCGCCAGCCTTCGTCATGGGCGAAGCGGTGAAGCTGGCGGATCGCGGCAAGGCGGCGGGCGCGAGTGGCCTTGGACAGGCCGGCGGCTTCGCAGGAGAGAAGGTAATCCTCGATGCTGTCGCGGGTGGCGGTGGCGAAGGACAGGCCCTTGCGGGCCAGCCATGCGGCAAGGTCCTTCAGGTCGCGGCCATAGGCGAGGCGGGTGTTGCGGGCGGCGCCGTTTTCGGCGGCCTGCGCTTCGAGGAAGGTCGAGATCCAGAGCATGTCGTCGCGCGGGGCCATGGCGTCAGCCCCTGCGTTCCAGCAGCATCAGTTCCAGCGCGGTGCGGCGGGCGGCTTTTTCCATGCCGACGCGGCGCAGCAGGGCGAGGCCGTCGGTCACGCCGTCCAGATCGCCTTGGACGCCGCGTTCGATCTTGTCGATGGCGGTCAGGATCGCCTCGCCGGTGCGGGTCTGGGCGATGAGTTCGGCAAGGTCGCGGCCCGGTTCGTGGTTGGCGAAGGCGGGGGCGATGGCGCGGGCGAGGCTGTCGGGCGGGGTGAGCCCGTCGGGATTGCCGCGGGCGAGGCCGAGGAGGAAGGCTTCGCGGTCGTCGGCGGGGGTGCGGGCGGCGGCGAGCCGGTCGAAATCGGGGGAGAGGAGGGCGAGGGTCAGGGCGATGGAGGCGGCCTCGCCCTCGAGCGGGATGGCGGAAAGGCGGTTGCCGTAGAGATCGGCGAAGGGCACTTCGAGTTCGGCTTCGGTCATGCGCTGCCAGATGTCGGGCAGGGTCTGCGCGATGGCGGCGCGGTCGCCGGACTGGATGGCCGATTCGAATTTCTGGAAGGCGGCGACGCGGTCCCAGACCCCGCCGGAGGCGGCGGGTTTGCGTTCGGTGTAGAGGCCGAGCAGGAGGTTGGACGGGATCGCGCCGGCGCGGGCAAGGCGTTCCGCCGCCTCGATCTGGGCTTTCCAGCCGGCCTGCGGGCGCAGTTCGGCATGGGCGAAGGCGATGGGCAGCGTGGCGGTGGAGAGCGGTTCGCCGATGGCTTCGAACATGCGCCAGGACAGGGGCGTGATGCGTTCCGGCGCGGGAAGGGGCGGTTCGCCTTCGAAGAGGTCGGGGTCGAGGAAGCGGGAGAGGAGGGCGTCTTCCTCGTCCGTGATGTGGCCGAGCGCCTGTCCGGTGCGGAGCGTCAGCGCGGCGGCGTTCCAGTCGCCGGAGCGGGCAAGGCAGAAGATGCGGGCGGGGAAGGTGGGGGCGAGGTTGGGCGATTCGACCATGATGCGGCAGCCGCGGTCTTCCTCGCCGGTCAGGAGGGCGACGTCGAAGCTGCGGCGGAAGAGGCCCGGGTCGCGGGAGCCTGCGGCATCCAGCAGGGCGCGGGCCTGATCGAGCGCACCGAGATCGAGCAGCTTGTCCACGCGGGCGGTCAGCAGGGTGGCGGAGGGGCCGGAATCGGCCGGGGGATCGGCTTCGGCCAGCAGGAGCGTGAGCAGTAGGCCGCGCAGGGCGGGCAGGGTTTCGATGCGTTCGGCGTTGATGAGCTGGGCGATGCCGGCGCTGCGCCCCGGCCCCCAGAGCGCGGCGGGCAGGCCCGTGACCTGTGGCGAGAGCAGGCCCACGGCATCGGCGGAGGGGGCGCCGATGACCGAGACGGAGACGTTTTCCTGCACGACGCCGGTGGTGACGGTGGGTTTTGCCGGATCGGCGGGCGGCGGCACGGGGGCGGCGACGGATTGCGACAGCCAGTCGATGGCGGAGAGCGGCTCTTCGGCCCGGAGCGGCGCTGCCGTCAGGGGGGCGAGGCAGAGGAGGAGGAGGACCCGCGCCTCAATCCGCATTCAGCGTCACCGGAACCTTCACCTCGGACTGGGAGGGGCTGAGATCGGCCAGATAGGCGAAGCCCGTCAGCGCGATGAAGCCGAGGATGGCCAGCAGGAAAAGTGCCTTGATGATGCGCCCCATGCGCCTTGCCCCATTCTTTTTCCATGTCCGTTCGACGCGGACCTTGTGGCCTTGCGGCCTGTGCTCGTTCCGACTGTTACCCTAACCGGCGGTGAATGCCATGGGCCTTCTGCGCGATTATATATGGCTTTCGTCCCGAGTTCACGCCATTGAAGTGGTGATGCAGGGGGTCCGGCGGGCGAATTTGCGCCCAGAACGGGGCCGGACACGAAAGGTTGAAGCGGGCGCACGCTATGGGGCGGCTGAAGAAGACGGTCGTTATGGTCGGGATGATGGGGGCGGGCAAGACGGCGGTGGGCACCGCCGTGGCCCGTGCGCTGGGGGTGCCGTTCCTTGATTCCGACGAGGAGATCGTGCGGGCGGCCAGCCGGTCCATCGCCGAGATCTTCGAGCGGGACGGCGAGCCGTTCTTCCGCGCGCGCGAGACCGAGGTGCTGGGCCGTCTGCTGCGGGGCAACCCCTGCATCCTGTCCACGGGCGGCGGGGCCTTCCTGTCCGAGACGAACCGCGCCCTGATCCGCGAGGCGGGGATTTCGGTCTGGCTGCGGGCGGACCTTGACCTGCTGTGGCAGCGCGTGCGGCACAAGACGACGCGCCCGCTGCTGCGCACCGCCAACCCGCGCGAGACGCTGCGCCAGCTTCACGAGGCGCGGGTGCCGCTTTACAGCCTTGCCGACATCGCCGTGGACAGCGCGGCGGAGCTGTCGATCGAGGAAATGGCGGCAAAGGTCGTGGCGGCGCTGGCGGCGCGGCCGGACGTTCTGGAAGGGGAATAGGGACATGGGCGTCGATGTGGTGCCGGTCGCGCTGGGGGCGCGGTCCTACGAGGTGCGGATCGGTGCCGGTCTGATCGACCGCGCGGGGGCGGAGATCGCGCCCTTGCTGAAGCGGAAGCGGGCGGCGGTGGTGACGGATGCGACGGTCGCGCCGCTGCATCTGACGCGGCTGGTGGCGGCGCTGGAGGCGGAGGGGATTTCGGTCGCCACGCTGGCCCTGCCAGCGGGCGAGGCGACGAAGGGGTGGGAGCAGTTTTCCCGCTGCGTCGAATGGCTGCTGGAGCAGAAGGTGGAGCGGCGGGATATCGTCGTGGCCTTCGGCGGGGGTGTGATCGGCGATCTGGTGGGCTTTGCGGCGGCGGTGCTGCGGCGGGGCGTGCGTTTCGTGCAGATCCCCACCACGCTCTTGGCGCAGGTGGACAGTTCGGTGGGCGGCAAGACCGGGATCAACACGGCGCAAGGCAAGAACCTTGTGGGCGCGTTCCACCAGCCGTCGCTGGTGCTGGCAGATATCGGGGTGCTGGAGTCGCTGCCCGCCCGCGATTTCCTTGCCGGTTATGGCGAGGTGGTGAAATACGGGCTGCTAGGCGATGCGGCCTTCTTCGACTGGCTGGAGGTGGAGGGGCCCGCGCTTTGCGCCGATGCCGCCAAGCGCCAGCGGGCGGTGAAGCGGTCGGTGGAGATGAAGGCCGGGATCGTGGAGCGGGACGAGACGGAGGAGGGCGAGCGGGCGCTGCTGAACCTTGGCCATACCTTCTGCCATGCGCTGGAAAAGGCCACGGGCTATTCCGACCGGCTGCTGCATGGCGAGGGGGTCGCCATCGGCTGTGCGCTGGCCTTCGAACTGTCGCAGCGTTTGGGCCTGTGTTCGCAGGAGGCGCCGAGCCGGGTGCGTGCGCATCTGCGGGCGATGGGGATGAAGGTCGATCTGGCCGATATTCCCGGCGACCTGCCGGGGGCCGAGGACTTGGTCGCGCTGATGGGGCAGGACAAGAAGGTGGTGGACGGCAGGCTGCGGTTCATCCTTGCGCGGGGGATCGGCGAGGCTTTCGTGGCCGATGACGTGCCGCCCGATCTGGTGCGGGGGCTGCTGGACGAGGCTTTGGCGGGGCGGCGCTGAGGCTGTGGTGCCGGAGGGGCGACGCCGAAGCGCAGGGATGTGTCGCGGCTGATGCTTGCGCCGATGGCGCGAGGGGCGTAGGACCGTCCTGATCCCCATTGACTTGCGGTCCCTGCCATGACCCCCGAAGCCCCTGCCGCCCTTCCTGCCGCGCCGGATGACCTGCTGTCGCGGGTTCTGGCTTTCCTTGACATGGGCGGGCCTGCGATGTGGGCCATCGCGGCGCTGTCGGTGGCGGCGCTGGCGCTGGTGTTGTGGAAGGTGGTGGCGCTGGCGCGGCTGGGGGCGTTTTCCGGCGGGCGGGTGACGGCGCGGGCCGTGGCCCTGTGGGAGACGGGGGACCGGCAGGGGGCCATGGCCCTGTTGCAGGGGCGGCGGTCGGCGCGGGCGCGGGTGGTGCTGGCGGCGATGCGGGCGGCGATGGATGCGCGGCTGGAACGCCCGGCGGCCGAGGCGGCGACGGAACAGGTGGCGCGGTCCGCGCTGGCCGAGGCGGCGGCGGGATTGCGGTTTCTGGACCTTGCGGCGGCGATCGGGCCCTTGCTGGGGTTGCTGGGCACGGTGACGGGGATGATCGTGGCCTTTCAGGGGTTGGCGGCGGCTGGGGTGCGGGCCGATACCGCGACGCTGGCCGGTGGCATCTGGGAGGCGCTGCTGACCACGGCGGCGGGGATGGCCGTGGCGATTCCGGCGATGGTGGCGCAGCACTGGTTCGAGTCGGTGATCGAGGGGTTGCGGCATGGCATGGAGGATGGCGCGACGCGGGTCTTCGTGGCGCAGGACCGTGCGCGGGCGCAGCCCCTGCGGGTGGCGACCGACGGGGGCGAGGTGGTGAACTGGGCGCAGGCGGCGGCGCGGGCCGTGGCGCAGGCGCGGCGGGCGGAGTGAGATGCGCATCGCGGCGCTGCCCCGCAGGCGGAGGCGGCTGAACCTGACGCCGATGATCGACGTGGTTCTGCTGCTGCTGGTCTTCTTCATGATGGTGTCGCGCTTTGGCGGGATGCAGGGAATGCCGCTTGCGGTGGCGGGGTCGGGCGGGGGCGCATGGTCCGGCCCGCCACGGCTGGTGTCGCTGGGGGCGGACGGGGTGGCGCTGAACGGGGTGGCGGTGCCGGTTGAGGGGCTGGTGGCGGCGTTGCGGCCGCTGATGGCGTCGGCGGAGGACCCGGTGGTGCTGCGGACGGGGGATGCGGCGGTGCAGGCGCTGGTGGCGGTGCTGGACGGGCTGCGGGCGGGCGGGATCACCCGCGTGATCGTGGTGGAGTGACGACGATGCGGCTGTCGGTGCCCGGGCGCAAGGACGGTCGGCAGGCAGAGCCGCTGCTGCCGATGATCGATGTGGTCTTCTTCCTGATCGTCTTCTTCATGATGGTGTCGCATTTCGCGGCGCCCGAACCCTTTGCCGTGACCGCCCCTGTGGCCGGTGCGGATGCGGCGGTGGCGGGGGACGGGGCGATCTATGTGTCGGCTGCCGGTGTGGTGGCGGTGCGGGGCGACGGGGGCGTGCTGGCGGGCGAGGCTGCGGTCGCCGCGCTGGCCGCGCGATGCGGGGGCGGGGCTTGCGGGGCGGTGCTGGTCCATGCCGATGCGGCGGCGCCTGCGGCTGTGGTGGCGGGGCTGCTGCCACGGCTGGCGGCGGCGGGGCTGTCCGACCTGCGGCTGGTCACGGTGCGGGAATGAGGCGGGCCGGGGAAATCCTGCTGGCGGGGGCGGTGGCGGCGGGGCTGCATCTGGCGGCCTTTGCGGCCTTTGGCAGCAATGCGCCTTCGGGGGTGGAATCGGCGGGCGAGGGCGGCGATGCGCTGCTGTCTCTGGCGGCGGCGGATGCGTCGGTGGCGGCGATGGTCAGGGCGTGGGAGCGTCCGCCCGAGGTGGTGCTGCCGGAGGCCGCGTTGCCGCTGCCGGAGCCCGAGGCCGCGCCGGTGGTGCCGGTGCCGGAAGCGGCGCCTGTGGCCGAGGCGGTGCCGGTGTTGCCCGGGCTGGCGGAGGTGGAGGCGTTGCCCGACATGGCTGCGCTTGCGCCGCCGCCGAAGCCGGAGCCTGTGCCGAAGCCGGTGGCGAAGCCGGCGCCAGTGGCGAAGCCCGCGCCTGAGCCGGTGGCGAAGCCGGCGCCAGTGGCGAAGCCCGAGCCGAAGCCCGCAGCGCCCGAGCCTGCGCCGCAGGAGTCCGTGGCGCAGGCGGGGCAGAAGGCGGCGGGACAGGGGGCGAAGGCGGCTGCGGGCAATCAGGGCGCGGCGGATGCGGCGACGGTTTCCGGTGCGCGGGCGGAAAGCCTGCGGGCGGAATGGGGCGCGGAGATACGGGCGCGGATCGAACGGCGGAAGTCCTATCCCCGCGACGGAGACGGGGCGGCGGGCACGGTCAAGCTGCGGATCGTTGTGGGCGCGGACGGGCGGTTGCGGGGGGTGGCGGTCGTCGCCTCGTCCGGGTCGGCGGCGCTGGATGCGGCGGCGGTCCGGGCGGTGGAACGCGCGGGGCGGTTTCCGCGCGCGCCGAAGGGGCTGGGGGCGGGCGAGGGAAGCTTTACCCTGCCCGTCAGTTTCCGCCCCTGAGGGTCAGAACAGCAGCTTGTAGCTATTGCCCATGGAGTCGGTTGCGGTGCCGTTGCCGCTGGTGGTGCCGGAGCCGACGACGAAGTTCCCTTCGACCGTGGTGCCGTCGCGGCAGACGGCGTAGATCTGGCCGTTGTTCACGCCCGCCACGGTTTCGTTCGTCCGGCCCAGCCGGCCGCCGAGATCGCGGATCGACAGGCTGATGCCGCGTTCGCGCGAGGTGACGCGGGGGGCGACCGTGCTCCACGTGCCCTTGCAGCGGGGGCCGCCGGGGATGCGGAAGGTGATCTCGCCCGAGGAGCCGTCGGCATTCGAGGCCTTGGCCACGATGACGGGCGGCGGGGTCTGCGCGGCGAGCGGGCCTGCGGTCGGGTAGAGCTTCATCTCGTTGGTGGACCCGCAGGCGGCGAGTGCGAGGCAGGCGACAAGGATGGCGTGGCGGTGCGGCACTGTGGTCCCCGAAAGCTGGCGGAAAGGGAATGTCTGTCCGGTGGGTCCGGAATCGTCGCGGGAAAATAGGCGGCTGCGGGGGGCGGCACAAGAAGGGATGCGGGGGCGGGACATCACGTCTTGTCGTGCGGTTGCACCGGTTTGACAGCGCGGCGGGGCGCACCTATCGTCCGGCCAGCCAAGAACGGATACCAGTTGCCATGCGTTGCCTGATCGCCGCCCTCCTGTGCGGCAGCCTTTTCACCGGACAGCCTGCGGGCGCGGTCATCATCCTGGACAGCACATGGGAAGAGAACGGGGGCGCGGCGGGGCGGGAGGCCGCGGGCTTTGCCGCGCATGAGGCGCTGGCGATGGAACCGCAATTCGCCGCGATCTTCGGGCTGCATGACGGGGAGTCCTATCTGGGGTCCGGCACATGGATCGGGAATGATGCCGGGCATGGCTATATCCTGACGGCGGCGCATAATTTCGATGCGTCGGACCCTGACCCCGCCGCATGGACCTACTGGTCGCGGGAGGGCACGGGTTATGCGGGCATCGAGGTGCATATCCATCCCCTGTATGACCCGGAGGACGAGGAAAGCTCCGGCTACGATCTGGCGATCGTCGTGCTGGATGCGCCGGTGACGGACGGGGGGCGGCAGCCCGCGCTCTATTCCGGCGGGGACGAGCTGGGGCGGGTGCTGACGATCACCGGCTACGGGTCGCGGGGGATCGGGTCGGCGGGCGAGGCGGATGAATATTACGATTTCGAGGGGGAAACCCCGGCCGCCGCGCGGAACGTGGTGGACGAGGTGGACGGGCCGAACGGGGCGAACAGTCTGATCGTCGATCTGGATGCCGAGGATGGCAGCAGCAGCGTCATGGGCGAGGACATGCCGGTGGACGGGCTGGAAGGCATCCTTGGCAGCGGGGACAGCGGCGGCGCGGCCTGGATCGAGACGGACGGGGGCTGGGCCATCGCGGCGACGAATACATGGGGGGATGACGCGGTTTACGGGTCGATTTCCGGCTTCAGCCGCGTGGCGACCCAGCTTGACTGGATCGCCGGGATCTTTCCGGGCTTCCGCACGGCGGAGTAGCGCGGGGGGCCGCGCCGGGGTCAGGCGGCGCCGGCCATCTGGGGCAGGAGGAAGGGGCCGCTGTCCGGTGCGCGGTTCATGCGGATGGGCCAGCGGTAGGCCTGCGACATGCGGGCGTCGGTCATCACCCCGGCCGGGCGGCCTTTGGCGAGGAGGGCGCCGTCGGCAAGCAGGAGCACCTGATCGGCAACCATCGCGGTGAGGTTCAGGTCATGCAGCACGGCGATGACGCCCCCGCCTGCGGCGGCAAAGCGCCTTGCGCGGTCCATCACCAGAAGCTGGTGGCCGATGTCGAGGCTGGAGACGGGTTCATCCAGCATCAGCCAGAGCGGGCCCTGCGGGGTGACGGCCGGATGGACCTGTGCCAGCACGCGGGCCAGTTGCACCCGCTGGCGTTCGCCGCCCGACAGCGCGTGATAGGGCCGGTCCGCCATGCCGTGCAGATCGACTTCGGCCAGCAGGCGCGACATGAGGGCCGCGCCGGAGGGGTGGCTGCGGGTTTCGATGCCGAGGCGCAGCACTTCGGCCACGGTGAAGGGGAAGGCGACCTGCGTCTCTTGTGCAAGGACGGCGCGGCGGGCGGCGAGGGCCGGTGCGGACAGCCCGGCGATGTCGGTGCCGCCCAGCGTAATGCGGCCCGATTGCGGGCGCAGGTCGCCCGCCAGCGCGGAGAGGAGCGTGGTCTTGCCCGACCCGTTCGGGCCGATCAGGACGGTGATCTGTCCGGGCGCTGCGGTGAAGTCCAGACCGGCGAGGATGGTCCGCCCGTCGCGGGCGAGGGTGAGGTTGTGCGCTTCGATCGTCATGGTCAGAGTCCCTCAAGCCCGCGCCGGCGGAGGAGGATCCACAGGAAGACGGGGGCGCCGATGGTGGCGGTGACGATGCCGATGGGCAGTTCCGCCGGGGCCGCCACGGTGCGGGCGGCCATGTCGGCGGCCACCAGCAGCGTGCCGCCCAGCAGCGCGGCATGGGGCAGGAGCCTGCGGTGGTCCGGTCCCGTGGCAAGGCGCAGGAGGTGCGGGACGACGACGCCGACGAAGCCGATCCCGCCGCCGATGGCGGTGGCAGCGCCGACGGCGGCGGCGGTGGCGAGGATGGCCAGCCGTTTGACGCGTTCGACGGGGATGCCCATGTGGGTGGCCTGCGCCTCGCCCAGGGTCAGCGCGTTCAGGGCGCGGCCCAGAAGGGGCGACAGCAGGATGGCGGGCAGGATCAGGGGCAGGGCGGCGGCGATCCTGGCCCAGCCGGCCCCGGCGAGCGAGCCCATGGACCAGAAGGTCAGGTCGCGCAATTGCCGGTCATCGGCGAGGAAGGTCAGCACGCCGGTCGCCGCGCCCGCAAGGGCCGCAAGGGCGATGCCTGCCAGCAGGAGCGTCGCGACCGAGGTCCGGCCGCCGGAGGCCGCGACCCGCGCCAGCAGCAGCGTCGTGGCCAGCCCGCCGAGGAAGGCCGCCACGGGGACGAGATGCGGCCCCGCCGTGGCGGCAAGGCCGAAGGGCAGGAGACCGCCGAGGACGATGGCCAGCACGGCGCCCAGACCGGCGCCCGCGCTGACGCCGATGATGCCCGGATCGGCCAGCGGGTTGCGGAAGAGGCCCTGCATCAGCGCCCCCGCGACGGCGAGGGCCGCGCCGGTGGCAAGGCCGGTCACGAGGCGGGGCAGGCGGATTTCGGACAGGAGCAGCCATTCCGTCGCGGTCAGCGGCGCATGGCCCGCCAGCGCGGCCAGCAGGCGTGTCGGGGGCAGGCCCGCCGCCCCCGTCCCGAGCGAGAGCGCCGAGACAGCCACGAGCAGGGCCAGCAGCAGCCATGTCGCGCGGCGCGGTGGCAGGCGGCGGGGCGGGGCGAAGGACAGGGTGGAGGCCGTCATCATTCGCCTGCGGGGTAGAGGAGCGCGTGAAGGTCCGCTGCGGCCTGCGGCGTGCGCGGGCCGAAGCCCAGCAGCAGAAGGCCGTCCATGCGCAGGATCGCGCCCTTCGCGGCGGCGGGGGTCTGTGACAGGGCGGGGTGGGACAGGATATCCGCGTCGGTGAGGGTGCGGTCGCCTTCGGCCTGCATCAGCAGGATCACGTCGGGCGCGGCGGCGAGGGCGGCTTCGTCTGTGATCTGCTTGTAGCCGCCGAAGCCGGTTGCGGCATTGGTGCCGCCTGCAAGCCGGATCATGCTGTCGGCGGTGGAGCCTGCGCCGCCCGCCATGACCCGCCCGCCTTCGAGCGAGAGGATGAAGAGGACGCTTTTGCGGTCGGTGATCGTGGCGGCCCGTGCCTTGGCGGCGTCGAGGCCGCGGGTGACTTCGGCGGCGAGGGTTCTGCCCGCCTCGGGCAGGTCCAGCGCGGCGGCGACGGTTTCGATCTTTGTGGCAAGACCTTCGGGAGAGGTGTCATCGGGTGCTGCGACGAGGGGGATGCCTGCCGCCTGCAGGATGTCCAGCGTTTCCTGCGGGCCTGCGCCGGATTCGGTCAGGATCAGGTCGGGGGAGAGCGACAGGATGCCTTCGGGCGAGAGGGCGCGGAAATAGCCGATGTCGGGCAGGGCCTGCACCTGTGGCGGGAAGGTGGAGGTGGAATCGCGCCCGACAAGACGGTCCGTCGCGCCGAGGGCGGCGACGATTTCGGTGATCGATCCGCCGAGCGACAGGATGCGCTGCGGCGGTTCCGCCATGGCGGGGGCGGAGAGGAGGACGAGGGACAGGGCGAGGCGGAGGATCATTGCGCGGCCCCTTCCAGTGCGGGAAGCGACCGGACGAAGGCATCCCATGCGGCGGGCGGGGCATCCTTGCGGTAGCCGAAGATCTGCAGGATCAGGCCGCCTTCGGCGTCGAAGGCTTCGATGCTGATGGCGTCGCCGGTGCGGGTGGGTTTCACCACGCGCCAGACTTCGGCGATGTGGTCGCTGCGCAGGTGCAGGTTGAAGCGGTCGTCCATGACGTTGATCCACGGTCCCATCGGGACGACCTTGCGGATGGGGCCGCCATGGATCTGGATGCAGCCCGCGTTGCCGACGAAGACCATGACGGGGAAGCCGGTATCGGCGGCGGCGTGGAGGGTTTTCGTCACGGCATCGGGGGCGAGGCGGTCCGCGAAGGGGCTGCCTGCGGTCATGTAGGCGCCGAGGCGGTTCATCTTCTGCCGGCGGACCAGCGTCAGGAACTGGTGCGTGTCGGTCATGGCCGCCCAGTCGCGGCGCAGCTCTTCGGCGCGGGCGGGGGCGGGTTTCGGCCCTTCGGTCGGGGTGCGGGGGGCGAGGGTCAGGGTGCCGCTCTGGTCGGGAAGGCCAAGCGCGGCCACCAGCGCGTCGAAGGCCGCGACATCGGAGGCCGGTTTCAGATGGACCTTGTGGACGGCATCGCCTGCCGCGTCGAAGACCTGCAGGCTGCGGCGCGTGCCGTCCGCCGCCGGTTCGGCGACGGCGAAGGCGTGCTGCCAATGCGCGGGGAAGATGCGCAGGTCGATTTCGGGGTCGAGGACCATCGCCGCATGGGCGCCGGAGCGGTAATCGGAATAGACCCCGCGCCGTTCGTGGACACAGGAGTCGTTGCGCGTCAGGGCCATCACGTCGCCAAGCGTGCGGATCAGCGGGAAGAGCCGGTCGGGCGTGGGGTCGATCGCCGTGACCCCGTGGCCGACATGGGCCGCGACGAGCTGTGCCTCGGTCAGGCCGTTGGCATGGGCGAAATCGCGGGCGCGGGGTTTCGGATTGGCGGCGCGGAGGATGCGGATCTCGGCGGGAGAGAGGGCGGGGGGCGGGGTCTGGCCGTCAGCCATGGCGATGCTCCATTCACGGGATGGGGCGCGTCTGGCGGACCGTGGGTCGGGCTGGTGCGCGGGGTGCCAACGGATAGTTGACAATTAAACTCGGCTTTTCTAGAAGCGGCGCCATCACAGATCAAGTCGAAACTTCCGACCGATGCCAGCCAGCGGAATGCAAGGCCAGCCCTCGCAACGAAAAAGGGGTCAACCATGCCGCTGCTGCCGCGCGCCCGTCTGGCGCATCTTCTCTGTTCCGTTCCGCTGGTCCTGCTGACCTCTGCGCCCGTCATGGCGCAGGAGGGGGAGGGGCTGTTCCAGATGCTGGGGCGCATCATCCTTGGCACCGGCACGGCGCGGGTCGCCATCGACACGCCGCAGGCTGTCAGCACCATCGATGCGGCCGAGATGGAGCGGGACCAGCCCGCCAGCATCGGCGACCTGTTCAAGGCGGTGCCGGGGATTCAGGGGACCGGCGCGTCGGCCCGGCCTTTAGGGCAGGCGTTCAACATCCGGGGGATCGGCAGTTCGGATCAGGTCGCGTCGGAATCGCGGATCATCGTTTCGGTGGACGGTGCGCCGAAGTTCTATGAATCCTACCGGATGGGGTCGTTCTTCGGGGATCTGGACCTTTACAAGCGGGTGGAGGTGTTGCGGGGGCCCGCGTCATCGACGCTGTACGGATCGGGGGCCATCGGCGGGGCGGTCAGTTTCACCACGCGGGACGCGGCGGATTTCCTGCAGGAGGGCGAACGGCAGGCGTTCCGCTTTTCCAGCGGGTTCGACAGTAATGGCGGCGGGGCGCAGGTCGGCATCATCTCGGCCACGCGGGCGGGGAATGCGGATTACCTTGCCGCGCTGAATTTCGGGTCCAATGGCGACAAGGTGGACGGGGCGGGCAACGTGATCGCCGGCACGGCGCATGAGTCGTGGTCGGGCCTGTTGAAGGGGAAGTGGCATTTCGGGGCGGAGGACGAGCAGAGCCTGACCTTGTCCATGTCGCGGACCGATACCGACCTTGCCCGCACGCCGGTGATCCAGACGGGCGGCACGGCGGCGGCGCTGGCGGGATTCGGGCTGCATGACCTGCATGCAGTGGATGATACGGTGACGCTGGCCTGGCGGCACAGTTTCGCCGCCAACCCGTTGCTGGACCTGACGGTGCAGCTTTCGCACAGTGCGACGACGGCGGAGAAATCCGACTTCACCCTTGCAGGCTGCGCCGTGGGGCAGTTCCAGGTGCTGTGTCCCAGCACCTATGGCTATGCGACGACGACGCTGAAGGTGGAGAACACGGCCGATCTGAGCGGCGGGGGCTGGGAGAATTACCTGACCTTCGGCCTGCAGCTTTCGGAGCAGGAGCGGACTGCCACATCCTCGCTCGGGGCGCTGAGCTTCCATCCCGAGGGGCGGGACCGGAAGCTTGCGGCCTATGTGCAGGGCGAGTTTTCCAATGGCGCGGGGCTGACGGTCATTCCCGGCGTGCGGGTGGATTTCGGCACCCTGACGCCGGGGGCGGCGGCGGTGGCGCTGGGGGGGAGCCGGCAGGAGGAGGTGGCGGTATCGCCCAAGATCGCGGTGATGTATGCGCTGTCGCCCGCCGTGTCGGTCTTCGGATCGGTCGCGCGGACCGAGCGGATGCCGACGCTGGACGAGCTTTATTCCACCGAACCGGCGCGGGCGACGATTCCCGGCGGCCCGCCCGGCGGGGTGGCGCGGACCGCCAGCCTTGGCCTGCAGAAGGAGGAGGCCGATACGGTGGAATTCGGCGTCACGCTGCAGCGCGAGGGGCTGCTGGCCGAGGGGGACAGTTTCCAGATGAAGGCGACCGTCTTCCACAACGATCTGACAAACCTGATCACCACGACGCCGCGTCCCGTCGCGGGGGCGCCGGTCCCCTATTTCTCGAACGTGGCGGCGGCGGAGATCTGGGGCGGCGAGGTGGAGGCGGCCTATGATGCGGAGCGGTGGTTCGCGCAACTGGCCTATAGCCATGTGAAATCGCGCAACCGGGCGACGGGGCTGACCCTGCCCGACACGCCGGCGGAGCATGTCGTGCTGACGCTGGGGGCGAAGCTGCCCGAACGGGCGATGACGCTGGGCTGGCGGGCGAGCTATTTCGACGGGATCGTCACCTCGTCCGCGACGACCACGGCGCCGTCCTATGACACGCATGACCTGTTCATGACCTGGGCGCCGGAGGAGGGGGCGCTGGCGGGGCTGGAGGTGAACCTGTCGGTGGAGAACGTGTTCGACGCGGCCTATCGCAACAACCTGTCGCTGGACATGGCGCCGGGGCGGACGGCGAAGCTGTCGGTGGCGAAGCGGATTGCCTTCTGATGCGGGGGGCGGTTTTCCTTTTCGCGCTGCTGCCCCTGCCCGTGGCGGCGCAGGCCTTGCCGCTTGCGGCCCCGCTGCACGGGGGGGTGCCGGTGGTGGAGATGCTGGCCGCCGCGCATTGGGTGGTGCAGGCGGTCAGCGTGGTGCTGGGGTTGGGGGTGTTCGCAACCCTGACCGTGCTGCTGCACAAGGTGGCGGAGCTTTGGCTGGCCGGGCACCGGCTGCGGGCGGCGCTGGCTCTCCTTGACCGTGCGGCGACGCTGGAGGAGGCGGCGCGTCTGCTGGAGGGGCGGCATTCCGCGGCGGCCGAGATGGCGCGGGTGGCGCGGGACGAGGTCGGCAGGGGGGACGGGGATCGTGGCGGGTTGAGGGAACGGGTGCGGGCGCGGATCGACCGCGTCGCCGCCCGCAGCGCGGCGCGGTGGCGGCGGGGAACGGGGGTGCTGGCCACGGTGGCGGCGACGGCGCCCTTCATCGGGCTGTTCGGGACGGTGTGGGGGATCATGTCGTCCTTCCTTGCCATTTCGGCGGAGGGGACGACGAACCTTGCCGTGGTCGCCCCGGGCATTGCGGAGGCCTTGCTTGTCACGGGGATCGGGCTGGTCGCGGCGATCCCTGCGGTGATGGTCTATAACGCGGTGCAGCGCCGTGTGGCGGGGCTGCGGCAGGACATGGCGGATGCGGCGGTGGCGGTGGAACTGCTGCTGTCGCGCGATCTGGACCGGGCGGTGCGGGGATGAGTGTCCGGCTGGACGGGGATGACGAGGATGTGGCGGCCGAGATCAACGTGACGCCCTTCATCGATGTGATGCTGGTGCTGCTGATCGTCTTCATGGTGGCCGCGCCGCTTTCGACGGTGGATGTGCCGGTGACGCTGCCTTCGTCCGCTGCGGCGGGGCAGCCGCGGCCGGAGGAGCCGGTCTTCGTGACGGTGACGGCGGAGGGCGGCTGGTCGGTGGGCGAGGTTGCGGTGGCGCCCGGTGCGCTTGGCCCCGCGCTGGATGCGGCGACCGGCGGGGACAGGACGCGGGCCGTGCTGGTGCGGGGCGATGCGGAGATGCGGTATCAGGACATGGTGCGTCTGCTGGATGCGCTGCGGGGGGCGGGATACACGACCGTCGCCCTTGTCGCGCAGGAGGAAGCGGGGGGCACGGAATGACGGCGGGCGGGCGCGAGCTGGCGGGCTGGTGCGGCGCCGCGATCCTTGCCGCCGCCCTGCTGGGCGGGACGGTGGCGGCGGCGGTGCGGCCGCTGGGGGATACGGGTCCGGGGCCGGTGCGGGCGGTGGCGCTGGACCTGTCGGTCGGGGTGGTGGCGGTGGCCGCAGTTCCGGCGGGGGCGGAGGCGGTTGCGGAGGACCCGTCGGAGGTGCCGGAGGTGCCGGTCGCGCCGGTGCCGGAGGCCGGGCCCGTGCCGGAGGCTGTGCCGGAGACAGTGCCGGAGCCTCCGTCGCAGGCTGTGCCGGAGCCGGTCCTGCCACCTGTGCAACCGGTGCGGCCCGTGCTGCCGGAACGGGAAAGACGGCCCGATCCGCCCCCGTTGGTCGAGGCGCAGCCACCCGCCGCGCCGGTCCCCGGCACGCGCCCGCAGCGCCGTCCGGAGGCAAAGCAGCGGCAGGAGGC
>AYNO01000072.1 GCA_000500915.1 Rhodobacter sp. CACIA14H1 | reverse complement strand
AGCCAGTCCAGATCCTCCTTCAGCGCGTCGATATATTCCTGCTTGGACCGTTCCTGATCCGTATCGTCCAGCCGCAGGATGAAGGTGCCGCCCGCCTTGCGGGTGATCAGGTAATTCATCAGCGCGGTGCGCAGGTTGCCCACATGGATGTAACCGGTGGGCGACGGCGCGAAACGGGTGGTGACGGTGGACGCGGTGGACATGGGGGAACGGCTCCGTTGGAACCCCGTTCCTCTTTCACAGGCGGGCGCTTTTGTCCATATCTGGGGGGATGGAGGGCCCGATGACCACAGCCGACAACCCCGACGCGCAGGCCCCGGGCTGGGATGCCTTCACTGCACCCGATCTGGCGCTTTTCGAACAGCTTGCCCACGAGGCGGTGGTGAACCTGCCGCAGCCCTGGCGCGACGCCGCGACGAAGGTCGCGCTGCGGATCGTGGACTTCCCGCCCGACGATGTGCTGGAGGCGATGGATCTCCACGATCCCTATGAATTGACGGGGCTTTACGAAGGCACGCCCCTGACCGAGAAATCGGTGATGGACCAGCCCACCCATCCCGATGTGGTCTGGCTGTTCCGCCGCCCGATCCTTGAAGAATGGATCGGCAGGGGGGATGTGGGTCTGGGCGACCTGATCAGCCATGTCGTGGTGCATGAACTGGCGCATCATTTCGGCTGGTCCGATGATGACATCGCGGCGATCGATCCGTGGTGGGAATGACGCAACCCCTAGGCACGCGACGGAAGACAGGGGCCGGACCCGCGCACTCGCACAAAGGTTGTGCAGTCACGCGCACCTGCTGACTTAAGCGTGAATGGCCCGCCCCCGACCGTCGCCTATCCTTCCGGATAGTCTGACCAAGGAGGATGCCATGACGACCCCGACCCTGTCGCGCCGGACGGCGCTGTTTGCCGGTGCCGCCCTTCCCCTCGCCGCACCCGCGCTGCTTTCGGCGCGCCCCGCCCTGGCTGCCGCCCCGATGCAGGGCGCGGGCCATGCGCCCTATCACCGCGTGAAGCTTGGAGAATTCGAGGTGACGACGATCCTTGCGGGCAGCCGCGCGGGGGACAATCCGCAGGAAACCTTCGGCATGAACGTCCCGCCCGAGGAATTCGCGGCCGTGTCCGAGGCGAATTTCATCCCCGCCGACCGGACCTTCAACTTCTTCACCCCCGTCGTGGTGAACACGGGCAGCGAGCTGGTGCTGTTCGACACCGGCCTTGCCCCGGAACCGACCACGGCGGCCCTTGCAAGCGCGGGGATCACGCCGGACCAGATCGACATCGTGGTGCTGACCCACATGCATGGCGACCATATCGGCGGGTTGGCCGCCGAGGATGGCACGCCGACCTATGCCAATGCCCGCTACGTGACGGGGGCCACCGAACACAACAACTGGTCCGCCGCCGGTAACGAGGGGTTCGATGCCAAGGTCAAGCCGCTGAACGATAAATTCGCCTTCCTCGACGATGGCGGGGCGGTGGTTTCGGGCATCACGGCGATGGCGGCGCCGGGGCACACGCCGGGGCATTTCACCTATATGCTGGAAAGCGCCGGGGCGCGGATGGCGATCCTGGCCGATACGACGAACCACTATGTCTGGTCGCTGGCCTATCCCGACTGGGAGGTGCGCTTCGACCAGGACAAGGCGCAGGCGGCGGCGACGCGGCGGCAGATCCTCGGGATGCTGGCGGCCGACCGGGTTCCCTTTGCGGGCTATCACATGCCCTTCCCCGCCATCGGCTATGTCGAGGCGAACGGGGACGGGTTCCGATACGTTCCGGCCAGTTACCAGTTGATGCTTTGACGCGTCCACCGCAGGGGGCACGGGTTGCCCCCTGCGGGTCGTTAGCGCTATCATGCCGCCCATCCGGACCAGCGACCTTGGGCAAGGGGCGGCGAAATGCCTGAAAAGACGAAACTTTCCCAGCCCGCGTCGATCCTGACGCTGACGCTGAACCCCGCGCTGGACATGGCGTCTTCGGTGGCGAAGATGATCCCCGACGAGAAGCTGCGCTGTTCGGAACCGCAACTGGACCCCGGCGGCGGGGGGCTGAACGTGAGCCGCGCCGTCCATGCGCTGGGCGGAGAATCCCTTGCGCTGGTTGCACTTGGCGGTTTGACGGGGGACCGGCTGGCCGAGCTGATCCGTCGGGAAGGGGTGATGTTCCTTGGCATCACGGGCCCCGGCGAGACGCGGCAGAGCCTGACGGTGAACGAACAGGCGACGGGGCGGCAGTTCCGCTTCATGCTGCCCGGTCCGGTCTGGGGCGAGGAGGATCAGGAACGGGTCTTCATGCTGCTGCGGGCGGCGGGGAAACCGGGCGGGTTCGCGGTGATCTCGGGCAGCCAGCCGCCCGGCGTTCCCATTGATTTTCCAGCAAAATTGGCTGCCGCCATGGCGGGGATGCGGGTCGTGCTGGACACGTCCGGTACGGCTTTGACGCAGGCGGTGGAGCATCCGATTCCGGGGCTGGAAGTGCTGCGCATGGATGGCGAGGAGGCCGAGGCGCTGGCGGGGCGGAAGCTGGAGAGCCGCGCCGATACCGCCGATTTCGCGCAGGCGCTGGTGCGGCGCGGCGTGGCGCGGAAGGTGATCGTGGCGCGGGGGGCGGACGGGTCGGTGCTGGCCGACGACAGCACGCGCATCTTTGCCAAGGCCCCGAAAGTACAGGTGAATTCCAAGGTCGGCGCAGGCGACAGCTTTGTCGGCGGCTATGTCCTTGCGCTGGCAAGGGGCCAGTCCGAGGGCGAGGCTCTGGCGCAGGGGGTGGCGTCGGCTGCGGCGGCGGTGATGTCGGCGGCGACGGAGTTGTGCACGGCGCGGGATGTGGCGCGGCTGCTGCCGGAGGCGGCGGTCAGCGCGGTCTAAGCCGTTGCGGGCGCTGCGTTAAACCGGAAAGACCGGCTGAATCGGCTGTACCGGACCTTGTGCCGCAGACTGTACCGCAGAGTGTCAGCACGCAGCGGGCTGCGCGTTAGGAATTAACCAAGACTCGAATCGGGCGGAGGCCTAGCCGCGCGGTCCCCAGAGGATCACCGCCGCGCCGGCCAGAGCCAGCGCCGCGCCCGCCATGTCCCAGCGGTCGGGGCGCGCCCCTTCCACCGCCCAGAGCCACAGCAGGCTGGCCGCGATATAGACGCCGCCATAGACGGCGAAGCTGCGCCCCGCCTGATCGGGCGGCGTCAGCGCCAGAAGGAAGGCAAAGACCCCCAGCGCCGCCGCGCCGGGCAGCAGCCAGAGCGCCGAGGCGCCGCGCCACCAGTGCCAGACCGCGAAGCAGCCCGCGATTTCGGCAAGGGCGGCGAGGAGGTAGAGCGGGGCCGTCACCATGGCCTGCCTGCGCCTTGCCGCGACGGGCGGAGCGGGGGCCAGCCCCCGCACCCCCGGGGTATTTGGGCCGAGATGAAGGGGCAGGTCAGTTTCCGGCCCCTTCGGCCGGGGCCGGATCGGCGGCGGGGTCGGTTGTGGCGGGGTCGGGGGCGGCAGGATCCGGGGCCGCTTCGGGCGGCGCGACGAGGATTCCGTTCAGCCATTCCCCTTCGGCCACCTGACCCGAGGCATAGGTCAGCTTGCCCTTGCCCTGACGGCGGCCCTTTTCGAAGGCGCCTTCGTAGATGTCGCCCGTGGGATAGGTGGCGCGGCCTTCGCCCTGCATCTCGCCCCCGACCCAGTCGCCGGTATAGGTGAAGCCGTCGGGCATGGTGAGCTGGCCCTTCCCCTCCCGCAGGCCGGCGCGGAATTCGCCGGCATAGACCGTCCCGTCCGGCCAGACGGCGCGGCCATGGCCTTCGCGCTGGCCCGCCTTGAACTGGCCGCGATAGGTATAGCCGTCGGCCATGGTCATCTGGCCGATCCCGTCGGGCCGCGCATCGGCGAAGCGGCCCTCGTAGCTGGACCCGTCCGGATAGGTCGCCCGTCCCTGCCCCGCGATCACGCCCGCCGCCCAGTCGCCGTCATAGGTGGCGCCGTCGGGATAGGTGATCCTGCCCTTGCCCTCGGGCCGGTCGGCCTTGACCGCGCCGACATAGACGGAGCCGTCGGGATAGGTGATGCGCCCCTGACCGGAGAGCGTGCCGTCGGCCCATGTCCCTTCCATCAGGGTGCCGTCCTTGGCGCGGAAGCTGCCCTGCCCGCTGCGGCGGTCGGCGGCGAAGCTGCCTTCGTAGATGTCGCCATTGGCATAGGTCAGCTTGCCCTTGCCGTCCTTCTGCCCGTCGCGGAAGGTGCCCTCGTAGATGTCGCCGCCGGGATAGGTGAGCTTGCCCTCGCCGTTGATCTGGCCGCCGGTCCAGTTGCCGCTATAGACCATCCCGTCCGGCAGGGTCAGCGTGCCGCGCCCGTCGCGTTCGCCCGCGACCAGTGCGCCCTGATAGACCGCCCCGTCGGGATAGGTGATGCGGCCTTCGCCCTGCTTCTCGCCCGCCTGCCACATGCCTTCGTAGCGGTAGCCGCCGGGGCCTTCGATGACGCCCTCGCCCTCGTGCCTGCCGTCCTTGAAGGTGCCGGTATAGACGGCGCCGTTGGCATAGCGGGCGACGCCCTTTCCGGTGATCTGGCCCGCGACCCAGTCGCCTTCGTAGCTGCCGCCGTCGGAATAGGTGATCTTGCCCTTGCCATCGGGTTTGCCTTCGGTGAAGGCGCCTTCGTAGATCGACCCGTTGGGATAGACGGCGCGGCCGGTGCCGGTGATCTTGCCGTCCACCCATTCGCCGGAATATTCGAAGCCGTTGGGCAGGCGGTAGGTCCCTGTCCCGTGCTGCAACCCGTTGCGGAAGGTGCCTTCATAGACGGAGCCGTCATCGTATTGCTTGGTGATGACCTCGCCATCCTGCGCCCTTGCGGGAAGTGCCCCTGCCAAGGCAAGGCACAGCGCCATTACTGCCCGATCCGTCCGCATCCTGCCCCACCCGTGCCAGTTTGCGGCAGAGCCTAGCCGCCGCCCCGCCGCCCCGCAAGCCGCGCACCTTTCCCTCGGGCCGCGTTCTGCTAGAACCGGGGGGAATGACAAGGAATACGGGCATGGCCGATACCTTCCGCCTGACTTTGGCGCAGTTGAACCCCGTGGTGGGGGATATCGCGGGCAATATCGCCAAGGCGAAGGCGGCGTGGGAGGAGGGCCGCCGTGCCGGTGCGGACATGGTCGCGCTGACCGAGATGTTCGTGACGGGCTACCAGACGCAGGACCTGATCCTGAAGCCCGCCTTCGTGCGGGATGCGATGGCGGCGGTGGAGGGGTTGGCGGCGGCCTGTGCCGACGGGCCCGCGCTGGGGATCGGGGGGCCGTGGTGGGGCCCTGAGGATGGGGGGGCCTTGTACAACGCCTATTTCGTCTTGCAGGGCGGCAAGGTCGCGGCGCGGGTGTTGAAGCACCATCTGCCGAATGACGGGGTGTTCGACGAGAAGCGGCTTTTCGCATCCGCCGATGTGCACGGGCCCTATGTGGTGAACGGGGTGCGGATCGGCACGCCCATCTGCGAGGACAGCTGGCATCCCGACGTGGCCGAGACATTGGCCGAGACGGGGGCGGAGATCCTGCTGGTGCCGAACGGGTCGCCCTATCATCGCGGCAAGCCGGACCTGCGGCTGAACCTGATGGTGGCGCGGGTGGTCGAGACGGGGCTGCCGCTGGTCTATCTGAACATGACGGGCGGGCAGGACGATCAGGTCTTCGACGGCTGTTCGATGGTGCTGAACGCGGGGGGGCATCTGGCGGTGCAACTGCCGCAGTTCGAGGATTGCGTGGCGCATGTGGATTTTTCCCGCACGCCGGATGGCTGGCGGGCGGAGCGGGGGATGATGGCGGATATCCCCGCCGTGGCCGAGGCCGATTACCGCGCGATGACGGTGGGCTTGCGGGACTATCTGGGGAAGTCGGGGTTTTCCAAGGTGGTGCTGGGCCTGTCGGGGGGGATCGATTCCGCGCTGGTGGCGACGATCGCCGCCGATGCGCTGGGGCCGGAGAATGTGCATTGCGTGATGCTGCCGTCGCGGTTCACGTCGCAGGGGTCTTTGGACGATGCGGCGGATTGTGCGCGGCGGCTGGGGTGCCGGCTGGACACGGTGCCGATCACCGGGCCGCAGGAGGCGGTGGGGGAGGCTTTGTCAGGCCTGTTCGCCGGGACCGCGCCGGGGGTGACGGAGGAGAACATCCAGTCGCGGCTGCGGGGGCTGCTGCTGATGGCCTTGTCGAACAAGTTCGGCGGGATGCTGCTGACCACGGGCAACAAGTCCGAGGTGGCCGTGGGATATTGCACGATCTATGGCGACATGAACGGGGGGTTCAACCCGATCAAGGACCTGTGGAAGACGCGGGTCTTCGACACGTGCCGCTGGCGGAACGCCCATCACCGCCCGTGGATGAAGGGGCCGCGGGGCGAGGTGATCCCGCCTGCGATCATCGACAAGCCGCCTTCGGCGGAGCTGCGGGAGAACCAGAAGGACGAGGATTCGCTGCCGCCCTATCCGGTGCTGGATGCCATCCTTGAAGGGCTGGTGGAGAAGGAGCTTTCGGTGGCCGAGATCGTGGCGCAGGGGCATGACCCTGCCACGGTCAAGCGGGTGGAGGGGCTGCTTTACACCAGCGAATGGAAGCGGTTCCAGTCCGCCCCCGGCGTGCGGCTGACACAAAAGGCGTTCTGGCTGGACCGGCGCTATCCGATGGTGATGCGCTGGCGGGACGGGAGTGGCGGGGCCCGCTGACCGCCGCGCTGCGTCGGGCTGGACAGGGGCGGGGGATTTCGGGAGATTAATCGGAATTGATTAGTGACTCGCCCCTTTTTTCCCCGGATTCCAGATGACGGAGCGCATGATGCGCCGAATTGGCCTTGCCCTTGCCCTGCTTTCCCTTTCCGCCTGCGCCGAAACGCTTGTGACCGACTACAACGGCCACAGCATCCGCATCCAGTCTGCCGGCCGTGTCGATGCCGAAGCGCTGGGCGAGGCGCGGCGCATCTGCGGGATGCAGGGGCTTCAGGCCGAATACGCGTCGTCGCAGTTCTTCGAAGGCGACCTGTCCTACCGGCACCTGTTCCTGTGCCTGAGCCGGGCGAAGCCGAATGCGGGCTTGCCGGCGGGAACCGTGGGGCGCACGACCTATCTCGAGACGACATCAACGCTGTGACGCCGCCATGCGGTGGCGGTTCGCCCGCTAGCCGCTGAAGCGCGTGCGGTATGTGTCGCGCAGGATGTTCTTCTGCACCTTGCCCATGGTGTTGCGCGGCAGGCTGTCCACCACGACCGCGCCCTTCGGCTGCTTGAACTTTGCCAGACGCCCCGCGATGGCGGCCAGCACCGCCTGCGGGTCCAGCGCCGCGCCCTTCTGCGGGACGAGGACGGCAAAGACCGCCTCGCCGAAATCGGGGTGGGGCAGGCCGATCACGGCGCTTTCCAGCACGCCGGGCACTTCGTCCAGCAGGAGTTCGACTTCCTTCGGATAGACGTTGTAGCCGCCCGTTATCACAAGGTCCTTTGCCCGCCCGACGATGTGGACGTATCCGTCCGCGTCGCGCTTGCCCAGATCGCCGGTGATGAACCAGCCGTCGGGGCGCAACTCCTCGCGCGTCTTGTCGGGCATCTGCCAGTAGCCCTGAAAGACGTTGGGGCCGCGCACCTCGATCATCCCCACCTCTTCGGGCGCGGCCTCGCGGCCTTCGGTCAGGATGCGCAGCTCCACCCCCGGCAGGGGGAAGCCCACGGTGCCCGCCCGCCGTTCGCCGTCATAGGGGTTGGAAGTGTTCATGTTGGTTTCCGTCATCCCGTAGCGTTCAAGGATGCGGTGGCCGGTGCGGGCGGCCCATGCGTCATGGGTTTCGGCCAGCAGGGGGGCGGAGCCGGAGATGAAGACACGCATATGCGCCGTAGCGGCGCGGGTCAGCGCGGGGTCGTCCAGCAGGCGGGTGTAGAAGGTGGGCACGCCCATCATCGCCGTCGCCTTGGGCATCAGGGCCATCACCTGCGCGGCATCGAAACCTGGCAGGAAGATCATCGCGCCCCCGGACAGGAGCGACACGTTGGAGGCCACGAACAGCCCGTGGGTGTGGAAGATGGGCAGCGCGTGCAGCAGCACATCCTTTGCCGTGAAGCGCCATTCCCTGACCAGCACCCCGGCATTGGACAGAAGGTTGCCCTGCGTCAGCATCGCCCCCTTGGACCGTCCCGTGGTGCCGGAGGTATAGAGGAAGGCCGCCAGATCATCGGCGCCGCAACCGGCGGGGGTGATGCGGTCGGGAGCCAGCGCGGCAAGGTCGGCGATATCGCCCGTGCCATCGGCATTCAGCGTCAGGAGCCGCGCCCCGTTGCGGTCGGCCACAGGGGCCAGCGCGGCCGCCTTGTCCCCGTCGCAGACGAAGAGGCGCGGCGTGGCATTGCCAAGGAAATAGTCCACCTCGGCCGCCGTATAGGCCGTGTTCAGCGGCAGGAAGACCGCCCCCAGCGCCACCGCCGCACCATAGAGCGCCAGCGCCCCGGGCGATTTGGCGACCTGCACGGCCAGACGGTCGCCCTTGGCCAGTCCCTGCCCTGCCAGCGCATTGGCCTGCCGCGCCACCATCCGCAGGAAGGCATCGCCCGACAGGCTGCTTCCGTCGCCAAGGATCAGAAACGGGCTGTCCCGTCCGGCCAGCGGGGCGAAGAGGGCGTCGAAAAGCATGTTGGTCATGGGGGTATCCTTCCTTGACCGACTTCATGGCACGTCGCCGCGCGGTGGCCAAGCCATGCCACCGGCGCGACGCGGAAAGACCCCGCGCCTGCCCCAGTATCGCCCGCTTTCTCGCGTTAAGGTTGCTTAGTCACCGTCGCGTGGAAGGCGCGGCCAAAGGAGGGATGTCCATGCAATACGGACTCGCACTGCTGAAGAAACTGGGGCTTCTGGCGCACAAATCGGCGCAGGTCGATCCGCAGTTCGACCTGCGCCTGCAGCGCATCGGGGCACGCGAACAGCTGCGTCAGGCGCAGACTGCCCCGATCCGGGGCGCGATCAGAAATCCACCCGGACACCGGGCAGTCTAAGCTCGGTCATCAGGTCGCGCACTTCCTGACGCGCGGCGATGTTGGACAGGTTCAGCTGGTCCACGCCGGTATCGCGCAGGTCCAGCAGCGTCAGGCCCCGCGGGAAAAGCTCGCGGAAGATCACGCGTTCGGAAAAGCCGGGCGCGACGCGGAAGCCGATGCGGCGGGACAGTTCCTCCAGCGCGGCGCCCACCTTCTTCTTGTTGTGCATCTGCTGGGCGCCGAGGCGGTTGCGCAGCACGATCCAGTCGATGGGCTTGAGCCCGGCCTGTGCCCGGAGCTGGCGGGCGTTCCAGACCATTTCGGAATAGATCGACGGGCCTTTGACGCGACCCGTTTCGGGGTCCACCCGCGCCAGAAGGTCGAAATCCACGAAACTGTCGTTCAGGGGCGTGATGAGCGTGTCGGCCAGCGAATGGGCGACCTGCGACAGGCGGGTATGCGATCCCGGGCAGTCGATGACGATGAAGTCGGATTGCGGGGCGAGGTCGGATATGGCGGCGGCCAGCCTTGCGTCGAAGGCGTTTTCGCCGGGCTTGACGGCATCGGCGGGCAGTTCGGGCAGTTCGCGGTAATCGGGCGAAGGCAGGTTCAGCCCTGCGCGGGCCAGATAGGCGCGGCGGTTTTCCACATAGCGGCCAAAGCTGCGCTGGCGCAGGTCAAGGTCCAGCGCCCCCACGCGGAAGCCCAGACGCGCCAGCGCCGTGCCCACATGCATGCAGGTGGTCGATTTGCCCGACCCGCCCTTTTCGTTCCCCACGACGATGATATGGGCCATGACGCTTCCCCCGAGGCTACCGACACGCACCGCGCGGCAGAACGCGGTCGCGGAACAGGGAAAGACCCGACTTGGCGGATTTCCGCAAGCCCTTCCGTGGGGGAGGCAAAGCAAAAACGCCGCCCCGTGGGGGCGGCGCTTCTGTTCGTGGCAGGTCGGGGGATCAGAAACCCAGACCGGCGTATTTGTTCTTGAACTTCGACACGCGGCCGCCGGTGTCCATCAGCTTGGCCGACTGGCCGGTCCAGGCCGGATGCGCCAGCGGATCGATGTCCAGCGCCATCTGTTCGCCTTCCTTGCCCCAGGTGGTGCGGGTCTGGAAGGTGGAGCCGTCGGTCATCTTGACCGTGATCATGTGATAGTCGGGGTGGATGCCCTTTTTCATCGGTCCGGCTCCTTACTCGGCTTTTTCTTTGTAGTTCGACACTTCGGCGATACGGGCCGACTTGCCGCGACGCGAACGCAGGTAATACAGCTTGGCGCGGCGGACGCGGCCACGGCGGACAACCTCGATCGAGTCGATGTTGGTGGAGTAGAGCGGGAACACGCGTTCCACGCCTTCGCCGAAGGAGATCTTGCGGACGGTGAAGGAGGCCGAGATGGTCATCCCGCCCTTGCGGCCGATGCAGACGCCTTCATACATCTGCACGCGCGAGCGCGTGCCTTCGGTCACCTTGTAGCCGACGCGGATGGTGTCGCCGGCCTTGAAGTCCGGGATGGTCTTGCCGAGGGCGGCGATCTGCTCCGCCTCGATCTGCGCGATCAGGTTCATGCGCGGTCCTTTCGATGCTCACGGTTTGCCCGTGAAGGTGATGCCGCCCCAGAGCTCTCGGTCTTCGTCCGGGTCCACCTTGCGGTGCCCGCCAGAGGTTCAGGCCTGCTTTCGTGTCGTCTTCCCGGTGGTCTTTTGCCTGCCGAAGGGTGCAGAGGCCAAAGGGAATCGCGCCCGGATGGCACGGATGCCCCGGACGGGCGGCGTATAGGGGGGAAGCGGCGCGCGGTCAAGCGGGGATGGGATGGCGCCAAGGGGGGTGGTGCAAACGGGGGGGTAGGCGCTAGGGTGGGGCGGGGCGAATGGTGGCGGCCCTGCAAGGGGTGCATAAGGTGGTAACGGAAGTAGAGCCCATAGCTTCGGCACGGACGGGTCGCCCGCTGGTCGGCGTGGCGTTGGTGGTGGGGGCCACGTTCCTTTTCGCGCTTGGCGATACGGTGGCGAAGCTTCTGGTCGCGGACCACCCCGTCGCGGTGGTGCAGGCAGGGCGCTATCTGGTCAACCTAGTGCTGCTGGCGGCCCTCCTCGGGCCAAGGCACGGGCGGCGGCTGTGGCGGACAGAGCGGACGGGGCTGGTCGTGTTGCGGGCGCTGCTGCTGGCGGCGGCAAGCCTGACCATGGGTCTTGCGCTGCAACGCATGCCCGTGGGCGAGACGGTGGCGATCATCTACCTTGCGCCTTTCCTCGTGATGCTGCTGGCAGGGCCGCTGCTGGGCGAAAGGGTCGGCGGGACAAGCTGGATCGCAGCGATGCTGGCCTTTGGCGGGGTGCTGCTGGTCGTAAGGCCGGGGACGGGGCTGGACACGCTGGGCGTCATGTTCGCGCTGGTGAATGCCGGGTTCGGGGCGGGATACCATCTGCTGACCCGCGTGCTGGCGCGGACCGAAACGATGATGTCGATGCTGTTCCATGTGGCACTGACGGGGTCCGTGGTGTTTGCGGTGATGGCCGCGCCGGATTTGCCCGCCCTGACGCTGACGGCGGTGGAATGGGGGCTGGTGGCGCTGTTGGGCGTGCTGGCCACGGCGGGGCATTTCCTGTTCACCGCCGCCTACCGCGAGGCGCAGGCGTCTTATCTTGCGCCGGTGAACTATCTGCATATCGTCTGGGCGACGGCCCTCGGCTGGGCCGTCTTTGCCCATGCACCGGATGGCGTGACGCTGGCGGGGATCGCGCTGGTCCTTGTCGCAGGGACCGCCGCCGCGCTGTTGCCAAGGCGGGCCACGAAGGCAGCGGCCTGATCCGCCACGGCACGGGCAGGGCGCGTGGCCCGACCCGCCACGGCTATTTCCGGTGCTTCTCCCACAGATCCGGCCGCCGCTCCTGCGTCAGCCGCTCGCGCTGCTCGCGCCGCCACTTCTCGATCTCGCCGTGATGCCCCGACATCAGCACCGGCGGAATCTCGCGCCCTTCCCAGAGGGCGGGGCGGGTGTATTGCGGATGTTCCAGCAGACCGTCGGAAAAGCTCTCCTCCTCGGTCGAGGCCGCATTGCCCAGCACGTTCGGCAACAGCCGCACCGTCGCGTCGATCATCGCCTGCGCCGCGATCTCGCCGCCGGTCAGGACGAAGTCGCCCAGCGACACTTCCTCCACCCCCCAATGGTCCAGCACGCGCTGGTCCACGCCCTCGAACCGGCCGCAGAGGAGGGTGACGCCTTCCGCCGCCGCCCATCGCCGCGCCGTGGACTGGTCGAAGGGGCGGCCCCGCGGGGACAGATAGACGATGGGCCAGCGTGCGCGGTCCATCGGCGCACCGTTGACCGCCTGCCGCAGCGCCCGATCCACCACATCGGCCCGCAGCACCATGCCCGCGCCGCCCCCTGCGGGCGTGTCGTCCACGTTGCGGTGTTTGCCCTCGCCGAAGGTCCGCAGGTCCAGCGTTTCCAGCCGCCAGAGCCCCTGATCCAGCGCCTTGCCCGTCAGCGACAGGCCCAGCACGCCAGGAAAGGCCTCGGGGAACAGCGTGACGATCCGCGCTTCCCACGCGCCCTTGACGCGGCGCGGTTCCTCCATCAGGTCGCGGGGCTGCAGTGTCACCTGCACCTTCAGGCGGCCATGCGATTTCGCGGCGGTCGGGGGCGTTTCGGGGGCATCGGTCATGGCTGCCGATTAGGGGTTTTCCGCCCCTCCGGCAAGGGTTTCGCCCCGCGCCTGCCGCATTGCCTGCAACTGCCCTTCGCGCAGCGCCCGGATGGTGGCAGCAGCGGGGGTGCCCTCGGCCTCTTTCTCGGCCTGGCGAAGGGCGGGGTTGGACGGGCCGTCGCCCAGCGCATCGGGCCGTTGCGCCAGAAGCGCGACATAGCGGCGGGAGAACAGGTCCAGCAATGCGGCATCCCCCGCCACGGCGCGGAAAGCCAGCGCGGCCGCCTCGTGCCCCTTCAGGGCCAGCGCATGGGCAGGGTCCGTCGCCAGCAGGACCAGCGCCCGCGCCTGTGCGGGATTCATTCGGCCCGATTTCTGCAGGCGGGCGAAGCCGTCCAACAGGCGCGGCGGCGCGAAACGGGCGGTCAGGTCGGGCATGACCTGTTCCACCCGTTCGGCCGGCGTATCGGCGGTGAAGCCGATGACGCTGTCGATCTCGGCCTCCTTGCCGCGCTGCCTGGCCGCCGTGCGCGACAGCGGCGCGGGCGGCGGCAGCAGACGCACCTGCCGCAGGGCGCGGTCAAGGACGCCCGCCCTGCCCTGCGCCGGATTCCAGACCAGCCGCGCCGCCCCGACCCCGACCAGCGACAGCAGGACCCCGGGCCATGGCCCCACCGGCGGCAGCGGGACAAGCCAGGCCAGCAACCAGCCGACCGCAAGGCAGGCCAGAGCCAGCGCCGCCTGCATCCCCGTCGCCGCCAGCGCCCGCGAGATCACCGCCGTATCGACCCAGCGCGACAGGTCGCGCGGCCAGTCACCGGGGCGCATCAGGATGGACCAGAGCAGGAAGATGCCCAGAAAGACAGGCCATGCCGCCACGGGTGCAAGGCACCAGCCCGCAAGGACGGCGCCCAGATAGAGCAGGAGGGATGCGGCCATCGACAGATGGATGCGGTTCATCGGAAAACTCGGACTGCCCTGCTGCGGAACTCTGCGCCGCGACGTCCTGTCAGTCCAGCCCCTCGGGCAGATCCACGACGATGCGTCCGGCCTGTATATCTACGGTCGGAACGGCGGCGCGTGTAAACGGCACCAGAAGGGCAGACTTCCTGCCGGGGGCCGCGATCTCCAGCATGTCGCCCGCGCCGTGGTTGTGGACGGCCTGCACGCGGCCCAGTTCCACCCCGCCGGTATCCTGCGCGGCAAGGCCGATCAGGTCGGCATGGTAGAATTCGTCATCGGGCAGCGACGGCAGGCGGTCACGGTCCGCGAAAAGCTGCACGCCCTTCAGGGCGTCGGCCTGTTCCTTTGTCCCCACGCCCGACAGCCGCGCGCCCACGCCCCCCGAAACGGAGGAACGGGTCAGTTTCACGGTGAAGGACCGGGTGCCGTCCTCGGTCCAGAGCGGGCCGTAATCCGCGATGGCCAGAGGATCGGTGCAAAAGCTTTTCAGGCGCACCTCGCCCTGCACGCCGAAGGAACCGGCGATGGCACCGACACAGATGCGGTCAGGGGGCGACATGGGTGCTGTCCCGAAGGGTGGAGGGGGGCGCAGGGCCGCGCCCCCCGTGACAGGTCTTATTCTTCGGCCGGAGCGGCGGAACGGGCGGCCTTCTTGGCGGCGCGTTCGGCCATCTGCTTGCCCGGGACGGCGGATTTCGGGTTGTTGCGGGCCTTCTTGGGCAGGACGCCCGCGTTTTCCAGCATCCGCGCGATACGGTCGGTCGGCTGGGCGCCCTGCGACAGCCAGTGCTTCACGCGGTCGAGGTCCATCTTGATGCGGTTCTCGTCATCCTTGGCGAGCAGCGGGTTGTAGGTGCCCAGCTTCTCCAGGAAGCGGCCGTCGCGCGGCATGCGCGAGTCGGAGGCCACGATGGAATAGTGCGGGCGCTTCTTGGAACCGCCACGGGCGAGCCGGATCTTCATTGCCATTTCAGTCTTCTCCTTGGGTTCGTAGGGTGCGCGAACCGCGCACCTTTCATGGGTTATTTCTGCAGTTTCTCGTGATGCCTGATGACTTCGCTGATGATGAAGTTCAGGAATTTCTTGGCCAGATCGGGGTCCAGATCGGCCTCCTTGGCCAGTTGGTCCAGACGCGCCATCTGCCGCGCCTCGCGGTCCGGGTCGGAGGGCGGCAGGTCATGGGCCGCCTTCAACTGCCCCACCGCCTGCGTGTGCTTGAAGCGTTCGGCCAGCGTATAGACAAGGATCGCGTCCAGCCGGTCGATGGACTGGCGGTGTTCCTTCAGGATCTCGGCGGCGCGGGCCGTGGCGTCGGTCATGGCGGTCACTTCTTCTTCATCAGGCCGGACAGCCCCGCCGGAAGCTGCATCCCGCGCGGCATGCCGGGGAAGCCGCCGCCCTGACCCAGACCCTGCTTCATGCCGCGTGCGGCCTCTTCCAGCTGTTCGGGCGTCATCTTGGACGGGTCGGGCAGGCCACCCTTGCCCAGCATCTGGCGCATGGCCTGTTTCATCATGCCGCCCTTGCCCATTTTCTTCATCATCTCGGCCATCTGCTTGTGCTGTTTCAGCAGACGGTTGAGGTCGGCCACATCCAGCCCCGCGCCGGCGGCGATGCGCTTCTTGCGGGAGGCCTGCAACAGGTCCGGATTGGCGCGTTCCTTCTTGGTCATGGACTGGATCAGGGCGATCTGGCGCTTCAGCATCCGGTCGTCCAGACCCGCCTCTGCGGCGGCGGCCTGCATCTTGCCCATGCCGGGAAGCATCCCCATCAGGCCCTGCATCCCGCCCATCTTGATCATCTGCTCAAGCTGCATCTTCAGGTCGTTCATGTTGAACAGACCCTTGGCAAACCGCTTGGCCATGCGTTCGGCCTGTTCGGCCTCGAAGGTTTCCTGCGCCTTCTCGACCAGCGCGACGATGTCGCCCATGCCAAGGATGCGCCCCGCGACACGTTCCGCCTCGAACGTCTCCAGCGCGTCCATCTTCTCGCCCAGACCGACGAAGCGGATGGGCTTGCCGGTGATGGCCCGCATCGACAGCGCCGCACCGCCGCGCCCGTCACCGTCCATCCGCGTCAGCACCACGCCCGAGATGCCAACCTTGCCGTCGAACTCGGTCGCCACGTTCACGGCGTCCTGCCCGGTCAGGCCGTCGACGACCAGCAGCACCTCGCGCGGCTGGGCGATGTCGCGCACCGCCTGCACCTCGTCCATCAGGACTTCGTCGATATGCAGACGCCCCGCGGTATCGAGGAAGAGGACGTCATAGCCCCCCAGCGATGCCTGCGTCTTGGCCCGCTTGGCGATCTGCACCGCCGTCTCGCCCTTGACGATGGGCAGGCTTTCCACTCCGATCTGCGCGCCAAGGATCGCCAGCTGCTCCATCGCCGCAGGACGGTTGGTGTCGAGCGAGGCGAGCAGGACCTTCTTCCCGTTCCGCTCCTTCAGCCGCTTGGCGAGTTTCGCGGTGGTCGTGGTCTTGCCCGACCCCTGCAAACCCACCATCAGCACCGCCGCCGGCGGATTGTCGATCTTCAGCGCGTCCGCAGGCCCGTCGCCCTGCAGCACGCGCACCAGCTCGTCATGGACGAACTTCACAACCATCTGCCCCGGCGTGACCGACTTCGTCACCGCCGACCCCGTGGCCTTGTCCTGCACCCGCTTGATGAAATCCCGCGCCACGGGCAGGGAAACGTCGGCCTCCAGCAGCGCCACCCGCACCTCGCGCAGCGCCGCCACCACATCCGCCTCGGTCAGGGCGCCGGCCTTGGTCAGACGGTCGAAGACGCCACCAAGGCGTTCTGACAGGCTTTCGAACATGGCAACCCTCCGGGTTCGTGGCGATCTGCCGGATATGGGGGTCCGGCGGCGGGATTGCACCGGCAAAGGACAACGGCACCCGTGGGCGCAACGCGCTGACGGATGGCGATCCCCGCAAATGCGACGGGACCGGAAGCATGGGCCTCCGGGGAATTGGCTGCGCGGATACGCCCATGCGCCCCCCGAGTCAAGCCTCGCCGCCCCCGCGCCTGACAATCCCCCTTGCATTCGCGCCCGCACCGTCGCCACATACCGGCCATGACGGTTCGCTGGCGCACAGTCGCGCCGCAGGAAACGGGCGCAGCATGGGCATCGACACCTGGGACGAAATCCGCACCGCCTATCAGGTGGCGCGGCTGGGCACGGTATCGGGGGCGGCAGACGTGCTGGGCGTCCACCACGCCACCGTCATACGCCATATCGACGCGCTGGAACGGCGTCTGGGCACGCGGCTCTTCCAGCGCCACGCCCGCGGCTATACCCCGACCGAGGCAGGGCAGGACCTGCTGTCGGTCGCCCAGATGACCGACGAGCAGTTCGCCCAGCTCGCCAGCCGCATCAAGGGTCTGGGCGAGACGGTGTCGGGCGAGCTGGTGGTCACCTCCATCTCGGGCACGGGGCGGCTGCTGGTGCCGGTGCTGGAACGGTTCCAGTCCACCTATCCCGATGTCATCCTGCGCTTCCTGACCGACATGCGCGTCTTCCGGCTGGACTATGGCGAGGCGCATATCGCCATCCGCGCCGGCTCCGCGCCCGAGGAACCGGACAACGTAGTGCAGCCGCTGGCCCGCATCCGCACGGGGCTCTACGCCGCCCGCAGCTATGCCGAAGCCCATGGCCTGCCCACAACGCCGGCCGACTTCCCCGCCCACCGCTTCGTCGGGATCGACAGCGCGGAAAGCCGTGCCCCCTTCCACCGCTGGATGCGCGAGAATGTGCCCCTTGACCGCATCACCTTCCGCTGCACCGAGATGGACGCGCTGGAAAACGCGGTGCGCGGGGGGATGGGGATCGGCTTCCTTGCCGCCTACCGCGTCGCGGACGACCCCGATCTGGTCGAGGTGATGGCCCCCCGCCCCGAATGGGATGCGCCGCTCTGGATCGTCACCCATGTGGACCTCCACCGCACCCGCAAGGTGCAGGCCTTCCTCACGGTCCTGAAGGAGACCGCAAAGGGCTGGCGGCTTTGACCCTGACGGAACCGCAGCGCGGGCATCTGGCGATGCTCGCCTTCTCGGCGCTGGTCGCGGGCTCCTTCAGCCTTGGCGCGATGGCGGCCCCGCTCATCGATCCGCTGGCCCTGACGGTGCTGCGCTTCCTGCTGGCGGGGGCGCTGGTGGGGGTGGCGGCTTTTGCCACGACGGGCATCCACCGCGCCGCCCTGCATGCGCCTTGGCGATACGTGGTCCTCGGCGCCCTGCTCTCGGCCTATTTCGTGCTGATGTTCGAGGGGTTGAAGACGGCGGAACCCGTCTCGGCCGCCGCCGTCTTCACCCTGACGCCCATCATGGCGGCGGGCTTCGGCTGGCTGACGCTGCGGCAGAGGCTGACGCCCCGCATGGGGGTGGCGCTGGCCATCGGGGCGGGGGGCGCGCTCTGGGTGATCTTCCGGGCGGATGTGCAGAAGCTGCTCTCCCTCCATATCGGCGCGGGCGAGGCGATCTATTTCGCGGGCTGCGTGGCCCATGCGCTCTATGCGCCGCTGGTGCGCAAGCTGAACAGGGGCGAACCGGCGGTGGTCTTCACCTTCGGGATGATGGTGGCGGGCTGGCTGATGCTGACCCTGGCCGGAACACCCGCCCTGCTGGCGACGGACTGGCCCGCACTGCCCGCGATCGTCTGGATCACGCTGGTCTATACGGCGGTCTTCGCCTCGGCGGCGACCTTCGTCCTGCTGCAATACGCCACGCT
>AYNO01000071.1 GCA_000500915.1 Rhodobacter sp. CACIA14H1 | reverse complement strand
GGAGGGAGGAGAAGTTGGTGCCGGTGCCGGAGCCGTATTTGAACAGCCGCGCCTCGCGGACCCAAAGGTCCATGATGCCGCCTTCGTTCACGAGGTCATCCGAGACGGACTGGATGAAGCAGGCATGGGGCTGGGGGTGTTCGTAGGCGCTGTCGGACTTCGTCAGCTTGCCGGTCTGGTAATCGACGTAGAAATGGCCCTGCGACGGGCCGTCGATGCCATAGGCCCAGTGCAGGCCGGTGTTGAACCACTGCGGGCTGTTCGGCGCGGCCATCTGGCGGGCCAGCATGAAGCGCATCTCGTCATAATAGGCGCGGGCGTCGGATTCGGTGGTGAAGTAGCCGCCCTTCCAGCCCCAATAGGCCCAAGCGCCCGCCAGACGGTCGAAGACCTGCTTGGCCGAAGTTTCGCCGGTGAAGCGTTCGGCTTCGGGCAGGGAGGCCAGCGCGGCCTCGTCCGGGACCGAGCGCCACAGGAATTCGGGCACGCCCTTTTCCTTCACGCGCTTCAGCCGTGCGGGGACGCCGGCCTTGCGGAAATATTTCTGGGCCAGAACGTCGGAGGCGACCTGCGACCAGCCTTCGGGGACTTCGACGGCATCGTTGCGGAAGACGACCTTGCCGTCGGGGTTGCGGATTTCGGAGGTGGTGGTGGCAAAGGACATCGCGCCATAGGCGCCGGTCGCTTCGGTGGTGAATCTGCGTTCGATCTTCATCGCTGCCCATCTCCAATTCTGGCAGGGCCTGTGCCCCGTCCGTGTTTCAATTCCACGCGCCGGGCAAATATCGGCCATCCCCTATCCAGACCGGATGGGAGCCGGGCACACTGACCTGTGCCCCGTCTTTCGGATGGTTTCTACCTGCCTGTGTCGGACCACTACATCTTGTGGCCTTCCCGCTTGCTTCGTCAAACTGTCGTAAACCTTTCCGCCGTTCAACGGGAATTTTGCGCGATTAACGCTGATTTTTCGCTTGACGGATTTCCTGCCACAGGGCGGCGGGGCGATGCGGGCCTGTGGATGGATGGCGGGATAAATCGGGGGGTGGATCGGGGATTGCGCGAATTCTCGCGTTTGCGTGAAGGGTTGGGCCCGGGGATTGAGGTGGCACGCGAATTGGCCTTGCGGCGCTAGCCTGCGGTGCGCGTTGATTCTGTTGCCGCGGCGGGGCGCCGGTTGATGAGCAGGATGCCGGTTCCGACAAGGGCGGCGGCCGCGATCAGCGAGGGGGGAACCGACTCACCCAGCAGCGCCCAGCCGAGGAGGATGGACAGCACGGGCGTCAGGAACGAAAAGCTGGCGACGGTGGCGGCGGGATAGACCGACAGCAGCCAGAGCCAGCCGATGAACCCGCCCGCGATGACTATGGTGGATTGGAAGACGAGGCCCACAAGATGTAGTGGCTGCAGGTCCCGGACCAGCGGGCCGAACAGGGGCGCGAGGATCAGCAGGATGGGGGCGGAGACGAGGACCATCCAGAAGAGCTGCATCTCGGCCCCCGCAAGGCGCAGGCGCGAGGCGCGGGCCACCAGCGCGGTGGAGGCCCAGCCAAGCGCACCGCCGAGGGCGAGCAGGTCCCCCGCAAGGCTGCCCCCAGCCCCGTCGCCGCGCGACAGGATCGCCAGCGCCGTGCCGGTGAAGGCGAGGATAAGGCCGGCGGCGCGGGGTGGCGTGATCGCTTCGCCCGGCAGGACGAAATGGGCCATGAGGGCGAACCAGAGCGGCATGGAATAGAACAGGACGGCGGCGCGGCTGACCGATGTCAGGTCGAGCGCCATGAAGAGGCAGAGGAATTCCAGCGCGAAGACGGTGCCGATCAGCAGGCCGGGAATGAGGTCGGCGCGTGACAGGCGCGGCGGGCGGCCGCGCCATGCCATCCAGAGGCCAACGAAGAGGACGGCAAGTGCCGAGCGGGCGCCCGCGAAGAAGACGGGTTGCAGACCTTCGTTCACCCATTTCACGATGATCTGGTTGAAGGCGAGGAGGAGTGTCACCCCGAAAAGCGCGGTCGCCCCGAAGGCGTCGAGCCGGTCCTTGCGCTGCATCTGCCCCCTGCCCTTCCTGTCTGCCCCTCCCGGGGGCAGCTGCGCAGAGTCGCCTTGCGCAAGATTCGGTCTGGCCCCATCAGGGGATGATCCGTTACATGCCGCAACACGAAATCCGCACGGAACAGGACATGGCCGACATCATCGCCCGCTGCGAGGCAAAGGGGCTTCGCATGACAGAGCAGCGCCGGGTCGTGGCCCGTGTGATCGGCGAGGCCGAGGATCATCCGGATGTCGAGGAACTCTATGCCCGTGCGGCGAAGCTGGACCCGCGGATTTCCATCGCCACGGTGTACCGCACGGTGAAGCTGTTCGAGGAGGCGGGGATACTGGACCGGCTGGAATTCGGCGACGGGCGGGCGCGGTATGAAGATGCCGAGCGGGACCACCACGACCACCTGATCGACGTGAATTCGGGCGATGTGATCGAATTCGTGGACCCCGAGATCGAGGCGTTGCAGGAAAGGATCGCGGCGCGGCTGGGATACCGGCTGGTGGGGCACCGGCTGGAACTTCTGGGCGTGCCGGTGAAGAAGGGCTGAGTTGGACGCATCGTCGAACCTGCGGGGCATCGCGCTGATGGTGCTGTCGATGGCGTTCTTTGCCGTCGAGGACATGTTCCTGAAATGGGCGGCGTCGGATCTGCCCGTGGGGATGGTGATCTTTGTCGCGGGGGCCTTCGGGGCGCCGGTCTTCGTCATCATGGCGCGGGCCGAGGGGCGGCGGACGCTGGTGCGGGCGGCGCTGCATCCGGCGGTGCTGCTGCGCAATGCCGGAGAGATGGCGGGGACCTTCGCCTATATCCACGCTTTGGCGGTGGTGGACCTGTCCACGGTGTCGGCGGTGTTGCAGGCGCTGCCGCTGGCCGTGACGCTGGGCGCGGCGCTGTTCATGGGGGAAGCCGTGGGCTGGCGGCGCTGGACGGCGATTGCGGTGGGCTTTGCCGGGGTGATCACGGTGATCCGGCCGGGGATGGAGGGGTTCCAGCCGCAGGCGCTGTGGGTGCTGGTGACGGTGATCGGCCTTGCGGTGCGCGATCTGGCGACGCGCGCGATTCCGGCGGACTGTTCGTCGGCGCAGGTTTCGGCATGGGGGCTGATGGCGGTTGGGCTCTTGGGGGTGATGATGATGGTGCCCGGCGGCGCGGTGGTGCCGGATGTGGCGCAGGTGGGGACGCTGTTCGGGGCGCTGGTCTTTGGCACGGCGGGTTATTGGCTGGTGGTCAGCGCGTCGCGCACGGGCGAGGTGGCGGTGGTTTCGCCCTTCCGTTACACGCGGCTGGTATTCGCCATCCTCATCGGCGCCACGGTATTCGGCGAGGTGCCCGATGCGCTGACCCTGATCGGGGCCACGCTGATCATCGGTTCGGGGCTTTACGCGCTGGCCCGCGAGCGGGCGCGCAAACGCGCCCTTTCCATGCAGGGCCCGAGCGTTTAAAGCGACGGGCGAGAGCACCACGTTTGCGTCACGGAGGCATTACCGCCCATGAGCACGATCATCGACATCCACGCCCGCGAGATCCTTGACAGCCGCGGCAACCCCACCGTCGAGGTGGACGTCCATCTGGAAAGCGGGGCCATGGGCCGCGCCGCCGTGCCCTCGGGCGCATCGACCGGCGCGCATGAGGCGGTGGAGCGGCGCGACGGCGACAAGGCCCGCTACAAGGGCAAGGGCGTGCTGGAGGCGGTGGCCGCCGTCAACGGCGAGATCGCCGAAGAGATCGTGGGCTTCGACGCGCTGGAGCAGGTCGGCATCGACCGCACGATGATCGAGATGGACGGCACGCCGAACAAGGGCCGTCTGGGGGCGAACGCGATCCTTGGCGTGTCGCTGGCGGTGGCGAAGGCGGCGGCCGAGCATACGGGGCAGCCGCTGTTCCGCTATGTGGGGGGCACGTCGGCGCGGGTGCTGCCGGTGCCGATGATGAACATCATCAATGGCGGCGAACATGCCGACAACCCGATCGACATCCAGGAATTCATGATCATGCCGGTGGGTGCCGAGAACATCCGCGACGCGATCCGCATGGGGTCCGAGGTGTTCCACACGCTGAAGAAGGAGCTTCAGAATGCGGGGCACAATACGGGGATCGGCGACGAGGGCGGCTTTGCGCCCAACCTGAACTCTGCCCGTGATGCGCTTGATTTCATTCTGAAATCCATCGAAAAGGCGGGGTATCGTCCGGGCGAGGATATCTATCTGGCGCTGGATTGCGCGGCGACCGAATACTTCAAGGGCGGCCGCTACGAGATGAAGGGCGAGGGCAAGTCGCTGTCCATCGCCGAGAATGTGGATTTCCTTGCGGGGCTGGCGGCGGATTATCCGATCATCAGCATCGAGGATGGCTGTTCCGAGGATGACTGGGAAGGCTGGAAGATGCTGACCGACCGTCTGGGCGGCAAGGTGCAGCTTGTGGGGGATGACCTGTTTGTCACCAACCCGCGCCGTCTGGCCGAGGGGATCGCGAAGGGCTGCGCGAATTCGATGCTGGTCAAGGTGAACCAGATCGGGTCGCTGACCGAGACGCTGCAGGCGGTCGAGATGGCGCATCGGGCGCGGTACACCAACGTCATGTCGCACCGGTCGGGCGAGACGGAGGATGCGACCATCGCCGATCTGGCCGTGGCGACGAATTGCGGGCAGATCAAGACGGGGTCGCTGTCGCGGTCGGACCGTCTGGCGAAGTACAACCAGCTGATCCGGATCGAAGAGATGCTGGGCGAGACGGCGGAATATGCGGGGCGGTCCATCCTGAAGGGCTGACCGCGCACCGCCTGTGATGCGGGCGGGTGTACCGCAGATTGTGCATAGGTTCGGCCTCCGGCATTGCCGGGGGCCTTTTGCGTTTCAGGCGAAGAAACGGGCGGGGCGGAAGGGGGCGAGCAGGGGCCGGTCGCCCTGCCCCGTCAGTTCTGCTGCCATGAGGTCGGCCACGAGGGGCGCGAGGGTTGCGCCGGAATGCATGACGGCCATGGACAGGCCCGGCAGCACGGGGCCGATGGCGGGCAGGCCGTCGCCGGGAACGGGGCGGTCGGCAAGGGCGAGGCGGTCGGGGCGGATGTCGGCCTTTGGAAAGAGGGTGCGGAGGCGGTGCAGCGTCGCCCCGGCCGCCTGTCGCGGGTCGGGCGGGGTGTCGCTGCTGTCGGACTGGTGATGCGCGGCGGCGGGGGCGATGAGGGCGCCGTCGGGGGTCTGGCGCACCTCCTGCTCGGGTGTGGCGAGGATGTGGCGGAGCAGGGGCGGAAGCGGCTGGCTGCGGAAGATCGCGCCGGGGCGGTGGAGCATGGGGAAGGTCAGGCCCAGCGGTGACAGGAGCGCGGGGGTGCCGGTGCCTGTGGCGAGGATGGTGTGACGGGCGGTGATCGGGCCTGCGGCGGTGATGACGCCGGTGATGCGGCCCTGCGCTTCGGTCAGGGCAGTGACGGTGAGGCCGGTGATGAGGGTGGCGCCCTGCGCAGTGGCCTTTGCAAGGAGTGCGCGGGTCAGCGTGGCGGGGTCGATGGCGGATTCAGTGGGGAAGAGGAGAGCGCGGTCAGGGGGGGTGGCGACGGCGGGTTCGAGGATTGCGATCTCGGCGCGCGTGAGGAGGCGGTGGGGGTAGTTCAGGCGCGTCAGGGCGGTACGGGTTTCGTCGAAGGCTGCGCCCTGCCCTTCGTACCAGAGGCAGCCTTGGGGGCTGTGGTCGTGGCCGAGCTCTGCGGCGAGCGATGCATGGGCCTGCATCGCGGCGTGGCGGAGGTGGAAATGGGGTTCGGACAGGAAGAAGCTGGCATTGATCCAGCCGAAGCTGGCACCGGACGCGCCGCTGGCGGGGACTGCGGCGTCGAGGATGGTGACGGGGTGGCCGAGGCGGGTCAGGCGGTGGGCAAGGCAGGCGCCCGTGATCCCGGCGCCGAGGATGAGGAAGGGGGTGTCTTGCATGATCGGTCCTTTCGCGCAGGATGGCAGCGAAGACGGGCGGAGGGCAAGCATGGACGAGGCGGACCGGATCATCGCGGAACTGGGCTTGCAGCCGCATCCCGAGGGGGGCTGGTACCGCGAGACATGGGCCGCGCCGGAGGTTGCGGGCCGGGCTGCGGGGACGGCGATCTATTTCCTGCTGCGGGCGGGGGAGCGGTCGCATTGGCATCGTGTGGATGCGGGGGAAGTCTGGCTGTGGCACGCGGGCGCGGCGCTGGACCTGCTGATGGCCGCGACGGCAGAGGGGCCTTTGGCGGTGCATCGGCTGGGGGCGGATGTGCTGGGCGGCGAGCGGCCGCAGGTCGTGGTGCCCGCCGGATGGTGGCAGGCCGCCGAGGCGCGGGAGGGCTGGGCGCTGGTGTCCTGCTGCGTGTCGCCGGGGTTCCGCTTTGCGGGGTTCGAACTGGCGGAGCCGGGGTTCACGATCGGCGGGCGGTGAACGGAATGGAGCGGCTTGCCGCCGCAAGCCTTTCCTCTCGCCTCCGCATCCGCTCCGGCTCGGCGGGGGGCATTCTGCCCCCGTCGCCGCCAAGGCGGCGACTCCCCCTGAGGATATTTGGGAACGGATGAAGTATATGGGTTAGATTAGGGCCATAATCTTGGATTATTGCCACCGTCACAATTCGGCATTGGCGCTTTGTCTGCGGCTTGGGTAGCAGGGGGCATGGCCGATACGATCCCCACCCCGCCCCCCGCAGCCGCGAAGAACGAGGACAGTCCGAAAGGGCTGGTCCTTGCGGTCACCGCCTATCTGATGTGGGGGTTCCTGCCGCTTTACATGAAGGCGCTGGCCGCCGTGCCGGTGCTGGAGGTACTGGCGCATCGGGTGGTGTGGTCGGTGCCGGTGGCGGGGGCGATCCTTGTCTGGCTGGGGCGGACGGCGGACCTGAAGGCGGCGCTGCGCAGCCCGCGCATGGTGGGGATGGCGGCGCTGACGGCGGGGCTGATCTCGGTCAACTGGGGGATCTATGTATGGTCGATCCAGTCGGGCCATGCGCTGGAGGCGGCGCTGGGATATTACATCAATCCGCTGTTTTCGATCTTCCTCGGGGCCGTGCTGCTGGGCGAGCGGATGAGCCGGGCGCAGGGCGTGGCGATCGGGCTGGCGGCGCTGGCGGTGGCGGTGCTGACCTGGGAGGCGGGACAGGTGCCGGTGGTGGCGCTGGGGCTGACGGTGAGCTGGGGCTTCTATGCCTATCTGAAGAAGCGGCTGCCGCTGGGGCCCAATCAGGGCTTCATGCTGGAGGTGCTGATCCTTGCGCCCTTCGCGCTGGGTTTTCTGGGGTTTGCGGGGGCGCAGGGGGGGCTGGTCTTCGGGACGGATGCGTGGCCGACGGGGCTCTTGCTGCTGGCGGGGGTGGTGACGGCGGTGCCGTTGATGATCTATGCCAACGGGGCGAAGCTGCTGCGGCTCTCGACCATCGGCATCCTGCAATATATCGCGCCGACGATGATCTTCCTGACCGCCGTCTTCGTCTTTGGCGAGCCCTTCGGGACGGCGCGGGCGGTGGCCTTTCCGATGATCTGGGCGGCGCTGGTGATCTATACCGGATCGATGCTGCGGCGGCGGTGATCTGGCGGCAGGGCCGCCAGCCGGGGCGCTGCCCCGGACCCCGGGATATTTGGGAACGGATGACGGCTGCGGGTCAGTCGGGGTGGCTGACCTTGCCGCCGCCGACGAGGGCGGCGACGCCGGTGGTGGCGGGGCCGGAAGTGGGCAGGCCGCGGGCGACGCGGACGGCGAGGAAGGCGAAGGCCTGGGCTTCCAGCATGTCGCCGTCGAGGCCTGCGGATTCTACCGGCTGGACATCGGCGCGGAGGCGGGCGGCGAGTTCGCGCATGAGGGCCGCGTTGTGGCGGCCGCCGCCGGTGACGAGGATTCGCGTGACGGGGACGGGGAAATGTTCGGCGCCACGGGCCATGGCGGCGGCGGCGGCGGCAGTCAGGGTGGCGGCGGCGTCTTCCAGCGACAGGTTGCCCGTATCGAGCGCGGCGTGGAAATCGTTGCGGTCGAGGGATTTGGGCGGGATGCGGTGGAAGAAGGGATGGGCGAGGAAGGTGGCGAGCCGGGCTTCGTCCACGGTCCCTTGCAGGGCGGTTGCGCCGCCGGGGTCGAGCGTCTGGCCGGTGCGTTGCTGCATGAGGTCGTTGAGCGGGGCGTTGGCGGGGCCGGTGTCGAAGGCCACGAGCGCGCCATGGGTTTCCGGCGCGGGCTGGCGCGGGTCGATCCAGGTGACATTGCCGACGCCGCCGAGATTGAGGATGGCAAGCGGCTGGTCGGCGCCGATGTGGCGGGCGCAGGCGAAGTGGAAGAAGGGGGCGAGGGGGGCGCCCTGCCCGCCCAAAGCCACGTCGGCGGAGCGGAAGTCCCAGACGACGGGCAGGCCAAGGGCGCGGGCGAGGAGGGCGCCGTCGCCCGTCTGGTGGGTGCCCCTGCCCTTCGGGTCATGGGCGAGGGTCTGCCCGTGGAAGCCGATCAGGTCGGCGCCGGAGAAGCGGGAGAGGAGTTCGGCATGGGCGGATTCGACGACTTCCGCCGCCTCGGCCACGCCGGGATCGCCGGGCCAGCGGCCCAGGGCGCGGCGGAGGGTGGACTGTTCGGCCGGTGTATAGGGGCGGAAGGCGGTGGGGCCGAAATCGAGGATGCGTTCCCCGTCGGTCAGGAGCATCGCCGCATCCACCCCGTCGAGCGATGTGCCCGACATGGTGCCCAAGGCCCAGATGGCGCCGCCGGATCGCATCTTCCTTTCACCCCCGCTGCCCGCTATACCCCGCGACGCAGTTTAAACCACGGGTGACCCATGACCTACCATCCGAAATCCGACTTCATGCGCGTGATGATCGAGCGGGGCTATCTGGCCGATTGCACCGATTATCAGGCGCTGGACGAGGCTTTCCTGAAGGGGGTCGTGCCGGGGTATATCGGTTTCGATGCGACGGCGAAGTCGTTGCATGTGGGCAGCCTGATCCAGATCATGATGCTGCGCTGGTTGCAGAAATGCGGGGGCAAGCCCATCGTCCTGATGGGGGGCGGCACGACGAAGATCGGCGACCCGTCTTTCCGCGCCGACGAGCGGCCTTTGCTGACCGATGCGCAGATCGGTGAGAACATCGCGGGGATCAAGCGGGCCTTTTCGCCTTACGTCACCTTTGGCGACGGGCCGAACGACGCGGTGATGGTGAACAATGCCGAATGGCTGGACGCGCTGAACTACATCGGCTTCCTGCGGGATATCGGGCGGCATTTCAGCGTCAACCGGATGCTGTCCTTTGAATCGGTGAAGTCGCGGCTGGACAGGGAGCAATCGCTGTCCTTCCTCGAATTCAACTACATGATCCTGCAGGCCTATGATTTCCTCGAGCTGCACCGCCGTTACGGCTGCCTGTTGCAGATGGGCGGGTCCGACCAGTGGGGCAATATCGTCAACGGTGTGGACCTGACGCGGCGGATCGTGAATGGCGAGGTGTTCGGGCTGACCTCGCCCCTGCTGACGACGAGCGATGGCAAGAAGATGGGCAAGAGCCAGAACGGCGCGGTCTGGCTGAATGGCGATCTGCTGTCGCCTTACGAATTCTGGCAGTTCTGGCGCAACACGACCGATGCGGATGTCGGGCGGTTCCTGAAGCTTTACACCGAATTGCCGCTTGAGGAATGCGAGCGGCTGGGCAAGCTGGTCGGGTCAGAGATCAACGCGGCCAAGGTGATCCTAGCCAATGCGGTGACGACGCTGCTGCACGGGGCGGAGGCGGCGGCGGCGGCGGAGGCCACGGCGCGGGAAGTCTTCGAGAAGGGCGGGATCGGGGATGACCTGCCCACCGTCGCCCTGTCGGTCGAGGAAGTGGCGGATGGCGTGGGGATCGTGCAGCTTTTCGTCCGCGCCGGGCTGGCGGCATCGGGCAAGGATGCGAAGCGGCTGATCGCGGAAGGCGGCGCGAAGGTGAATGACGAGATCGTCACCGATGCGGGCCTGCGCTATGGCGCGGGGGAGCTGGCTGAGCCGCTGAAACTGACGGCGGGCAAGAAGCGGCATGCGCTGGTGGTGATCGGGTAAGGCAAAGCCCTTCGGGAAAGGGCTGACTTTCGCCCCCTGCCCTGCCTGCGTCAGGCTGGCGGGATGGATTACCGTGGGCTTCTTTACCGCGCCGTGGACCCGAAGCATTGGGACGAACCGCTTTCGGGCGAGGGCGCGGCGAAACACGCGCAGCGGTTCAATCCGAAGGGCGTTCCCGCGCTTTATACCGCCACGGACCCGCAGACCGTGTTGCGCGAGAAGATGCAGGAAGGTGTGTTGCAACCCCTGCTGATCGTGGCGATCCGGGCGGAGGTGGGCGGGCTGTTCGACGGGCGCGATGCGGCGGAACTGGTGCGGTTCGGGGCGACGGTGGCAGGGATCGGGCGCGACGACTGGCGCGAGGAGGCGGAGCGCGAGGGGCTGTCCGAGGGGCAGCGTCTGGCCTTGGCGCTGCGCAAGGCGGGCTATGGCGGGATGGTGGTGCCGTCCTATGCCGAGGGGGCGGCGGAGCGGGACGTCAACATCGTCTTCTGGGACTGGGGCGACGGGACCGAGGCGCGGCTGCGGGTGGTCGATGATGACGGCTGTCTGCGCGGGGCGGAGACGGGGTAAGGGGGCGCTGGCGCCCCCTCTTGGCCTTGCGGCCAATTCAGCCCGCGAGGTTATTTGAAGACGGGAAATGACCGGGGGTCATTTCCCGCTGTTGATCACTCCTGCACCGTGACCTTGGCCATGTAGTCGGGGTCGGTGACGGCGCCGTTGTTGTTCTGGTCGCCCTTCTTGATGGCATCCACCACCTCCATCCCCGAGATGACCTTGCCGACGACGGTGTATTGGCCGTCGAGATGGGGCGCGGGGGCGAACATGATGAAGAACTGGCTGTTGGCCGAGTTCGGATCCATGGAGCGGGCCATGCCGACCACGCCCCGGTCGAAGCTGACCGAGGAGAATTCGGCGGCGAGGTCGGGCTTGGTGGAACCGCCCATGCCGGCGGCGGAGAGGTCGCCGCCCTGACGTCCGAATTCGACATCGCCGGTCTGGGCCATGAAGCCGTCGATCACACGGTGGAAGACGACACCGTCATAGGCGCCTTCCTGTGCCAGCGCGGTGATCTGGGCGACGTGGTTGGGGGCCACGTCGGAGGCCATGTCGATGGTGATGGTGCCGGTGGTGGAACCCGCCACCTCGATCACCAGATTGGGGCCGGGGCCGTCGGTCGCGTCCTGCGCGGTGGCGGTCTGCGACAGCGCGAAGCCGCCGAGGGCGGAGAGGCCGAGGGCGAAGAGCCCGGCTGCGATGAAGCGATCAGAGGACATCGGCGGCCACCCGGACGGTGATCATGCGGTCGGGATTCGCCGGCGGCTCGCCGCGCGTGATCTTGTCGACATGGGCCATGCCGGCGATGACGCGGCCGTAGACGGTGTATTGGCCGTTCAGGAAGTGGTTGTCGGTGAAGTTGATGAAGAACTGCGAATTGGCCGAGTTCGGGTTCATCGACCGTGCTGCGCCCAGCGTGCCGCGATCATGCGGGATGCGGCTGAATTCGGCGGGAAGGTCGGGATATTGCGAACCGCCCGTGCCTGCGCGGCGCAGGTTGAAGTTGTTTTCCATGTTGCCGTTTTCGACATCGCCGGTCTGGGCCATGAAGCCTTCGATCACGCGGTGGAAGGCCACGTTGTCATAGGCCTTGTCGCGGGCGAGCTGTTTCATGCGTTCGGCATGTTTGGGGGCGATGTCGGTGAGAAGCTCGATCACCACTTCGCCGTCCTTCAGCGTGAGGATGATCGTGTTCTCGGGGTCCTTGATATCGGCCATCGGGCGTTCCTTCGCGTTTCGGTCGGGCGGGAACGTAATGGCGCGGGCGGGCCAAGGGAAGGGGCAAGCCGTCGCGGGACGGTTGACGGGCGGAGCGTTGCGTCGGAAAGAGGGGCACAGGCGGACCAAAGGAGGCGATGATGGGCTGGAAGACGCTGGATGACGTGGCGCTGGCGGGCAAGACCGTGCTGGTGCGGGTGGACATCAACGTGCCGATGGACGCGGGCCGCGTGACGGATGCGACGCGGATCGAGAAGATCGTGCCCACGGTCGAGGACATCATCGCGCGGGGCGGCAAGGTGGTGCTGCTGGCGCATTTCGACCGGCCCAAGGGCAAGGTGGTGCCGGAAATGAGCCTGCGCCACGTGGTGCCCGCGCTGGAGGCGGCGCTGGGGCGCAGGGTGGTGTTCGGCGAGGATTGCACGGGCGATGCGGCGCGGGCGGCGATTTCGGCGGCGGGTGCGGGGGATGTGGTCCTGCTGGAGAATACCCGTTTCCATGCAGGCGAGGAGAAGAACGACCCCGCCTTGGCGCAGGGGATGGCGGCGCTGGGGGATGTCTATGTGAACGACGCCTTTTCGGCGGCGCATCGGGCGCATGCGTCCACCGCCGGGATCGCGGGGATGCTGCCCACCGCCGCCGGGCGGTTGATGGAGGCAGAGCTGCGGGCGTTGGAGGCGGCGCTGGGGTCGCCCGTGCGGCCGGTGGTGGCCGTGGTGGGCGGGGCGAAGGTTTCGACCAAGCTGGACCTTCTGGGCAACCTTGTGGGCAAGGTGGACCATCTGGTGATCGGCGGGGGGATGGCCAATACCTTCCTCGTCGCGCAGGGGGTCGAGGTGGGCAAGTCGCTGGCGGAACGCGACATGGCCGATACGGCGCGCGAGATTCTGGGCAAGGCCAAGGCTGCGGGCTGCACGATCCACCTGCCGGTGGATGTGGTCGTGGCGCGGGAGTTCAAGGCAGGCGCAGCGAACGAGACGGTGCCGGTCGATGCGTGCCCTGCCGATGCGATGATCCTGGATGCCGGGCCTGCAACGGTGGCGCGGCTGGTCAAGGTGTTCGAGGGGGCGAAGACTCTGATCTGGAACGGGCCGCTGGGGGCGTTCGAGATCGCGCCCTTCGACGCGGCAACGAATGCTGCGGCGCAGGCCGTGGCGCGGCTGACGAAGGCGGGGACGCTGGTTTCCGTCGCGGGGGGCGGCGATACGGTGGCGGCGCTGAACGCGGCGGGGGCGGCGGGGGATTTCACCTTCATCTCCACCGCCGGGGGGGCCTTCCTCGAATGGATGGAAGGCAAGGAATTGCCGGGTGTCGCGGCCCTGATGGGCTGACGGGAACGGAGCGGCCCCTTTCGCGCTTGTCCTTCGGACGGGTGCGAAAGGGGCTTTCGATGGGCACGGATGACCTGCCGCCACGGGCGGATGACGGGATGATGGCGCGGGTTCTTGCGGCGCTGGGCGATCCGGCGCTGGGGCTGGCGGACCTGCAGGTGGAGTATATCGAGGATACGATCGTGCTGCGCGGGCGTGCCCCTTCCGAGGAGCGGCGCGAGGCGGCCACGGCCTTGGCGCAGGCGGCAAGCGGGGCTGCGGGGGTAGAGAACCGCATCCGCGTGGGGTGAGGCACGAAAAAAGTGGCGCGGCGCGGGAATGGTTGCGCTAACCTGTTTGCGAAGGCGGCGGAGCTTGCCTAAAGCGGGCGCAGGCCTGCCATTTGACCGGAAGGGATGAGAGAGAATGCGTGCGACCAAGACCGTCCAGAAAATCCTGAGCAATTACGAGGGCGAGGCGCCGGGGGTGAAGGCGAACCTGTGCCGGATGCTGATGGAGGGGAAGCTGGGCGGGACGGGCAAGATGATCATCCTGCCGGTCGATCAGGGCTTCGAACACGGCCCCGCGCGGTCCTTCGCGGTGAATGCGGCAGGCTATGACCCGCATTACCATTACCAGTTGGCCATCGATGCGGGCCTGTCGGCCTATGCGGCACCTCTGGCCAATCTGGAGGCGGGGGCGGATACCTTTGCTGGGCAGATCCCGACCATCCTGAAGATGAACCACGCCAACAGCCTGATGTCCGGCACGGCGGGGAAGAATCAGGCGGTGGTGGCTTCGGTGCAGGATGCGCTGCGTCTGGGCTGTTCGGCCATCGGTTTCACCATCTATCCCGGGTCGGACATGGCGCTGGACATGTACGAGGAGATCAAGGAACTGCGTGCCGAAGCGGCGGCCTGCGGGATTGCCACGGTGATCTGGTCCTATCCGCGCGGCGAGGCGCTGTCGAAGGAAGGGGAAACCGCCTTTGACGTGACCGCCTATGCCGCGCATATCGCAGCCATGCTGGGGGCGCATATCATCAAGGTGAAGCTGCCGTCCGACTATCTGGAACAGGACGAGGCGAAGAAGGTCTATCTGAAGCAGCAGATCGACGGGTCCACCATGGCCGCGCGGGTGCGGCATATCGTGGATGCCTGTTTCGCGGGGCGGCGGATCGTGGTGTTTTCCGGCGGGGCGGCGAAGGGCGAGGATGCGGTCTATGACGACGCCCGCGCCATCCGCGACGGTGGCGGCAACGGGTCGATCATCGGGCGCAACTCTTTCCAGCGGCCTCGGGCGGATGCGCTGGCGATGCTGAACAAGCTGGTGGACATCTACAAGGGGCGCGGGTGATCCACGCCTTCCGGTTTCGGAGGGGGGCTGCGGGCGACTGCAGCCCCCTTTTCCTTTGCCCCGATCTGTTGCGCAGATGCCCCATCCGGACGCAAGATGCGGGGGGCTTGCGGTGGATCGCTTGGCCGGGGCGGCAGGATATGATCCATTTGCGCAAACGCCCCCGCCAGAGGGGCCGTGATAGGCGAGAGCAGATGTCCAATTCCACCCGTCCGTCGCTTGGGGCCATGGCCTATTTCCTCGCGGCTTTCACCTTGGGCAGCTATTTCACCTTTGCCGCCGTGCAGGGGGATTACGGGGTCTTCCGGCAGGTGGAAATCGCCGCCGAGAAGGAAGAACTGCGGGCCGAGCGCGATGCGCTGGCCGCGGAACTGGCCGAGATGCAGAACCGCACGAAGCGGCTGTCGGACGAATTCCTCGACGTGGACCTGCTGGACGAACAGGCCCGCGAGGTGCTGGGCTATGTCCGCGCGGACGAGATCGTCATCCAGTAGGAAACGCCCGTCCCGGGCCTGACCCGGGACCTCGTGCCGTTGCGGTGCCGCCGGGTCGGGTGGAGGCCCCGGGTCAAGCCCGGGGCGCGGCGTCCATCGGTCCACGCTTCTTCTTCGGCAAGCCAAACCAGCCCTTCGCATCGCGCATGGCAGCCATGCGCCATTGTGAAACCATCCCCCGCTTTTTGTTTTGACCCAAGAAACCCCGATGCTGTATGGGTCGTTTAACGTTGAACTACTTTACGCCAAGGGGAGGACACCGCCGATGGCCGCGAAGAAGCCAGCCGATCGACCGAATGTGTCGAAGGACGAATTGCTGAAATACTACCGCGAGATGCTGCTGATCCGCCGGTTCGAGGAGAAGGCGGGCCAGTTGTATGGCATGGGCCTGATCGGGGGGTTCTGCCACCTCTATATCGGGCAGGAAGCGGTTGTCGTGGGCCTCGAGGCCGCGACGAAGGAAGGCGACAAGCGCATCACATCCTATCGCGATCACGGGCACATGCTGGCCTGCGGGATGGATGCCAAGGGCGTGATGGCGGAATTGACGGGGCGCATCGGCGGCTATTCCAAGGGGAAGGGCGGGTCGATGCACATGTTTTCCAAGGAGCGCCACTTCTACGGCGGCCACGGCATCGTGGGCGCGCAGGTGCCGCTGGGCGCGGGGCTGGCCTTCGCCGACAAGTATCTGGGCAATGACAACGTGACCTTCGCCTATTTCGGCGACGGCGCGGCGAACCAGGGGCAGGTCTATGAGACCTACAACATGGCGGAGCTCTGGTCGCTGCCGGTGATCTTTGTCATCGAGAACAACCAGTATGCGATGGGGACCAGCGTCAAGCGGTCCACCAAATCCACCACGCTCTTCGGGCGCGGTCTGGCCTATGGCATTCCGGGCGAACAGGTGGACGGGATGGACGTGCTGGCCGTGAAGGCGGCGGGCGAGAAGGCGGTGGCGCACTGCCGGGCGGGGAACGGCCCCTACATCCTTGAAATGATGACCTACCGCTATCGCGGCCATTCCATGTCGGACCCGGCGAAATACCGGACCCGCGAGGAGGTGGAGAAGATGCGGTCCGAGAAGGACGCGATCGAACATGTCCGCGACCTGCTGTTGCAGGGGGGTCTGGCGTCGGATGACGACCTGAAGGCCATCGACAAGGAGATCAAGGCGCTGGTCAACGAAAGCGCCGAATTCGCCAAGGACAGCCCGGAGCCCCCGCTGGAGGAGCTCTGGACGGATATCTACGCGTAAGGGGGGAACGAGATATGGCAACGCAAGTTCTGATGCCCGCGCTTTCCCCGACGATGGAGGAAGGCACGCTGGCCAAGTGGCTGGTGAAGGAAGGCGACAAGGTCAAATCCGGCCAGATCATCGCCGAGATCGAGACGGACAAGGCCACGATGGAATTCGAGGCCGTGGATGAAGGGATCGTGGGCAAGCTTCTGGTGGCCGAAGGGACGGCTGCGGTGAAGGTGAACACGCCCATCGCGGTGCTGGTGGAGGAAGGCGAGTCTGCGGATGCGGCCCCTGCCCCCGTGGCGGCGGCTGCGGTACCTGCGGCGGCGATAGCACCGGTTGCGGCGCAGGCCGCGCCTGCGGCGACCCCTGCCCCCGTGGCGGCACAGGGCTGGCCCCATTCGGACCTGCCCGAAGGCGTGCCGACCAAGACCATGACCGTGCGGGAAGCCCTGCGCGAGGCGATGGCGGAAGAGATGCGCGCCAACCCCAACGTCTTCCTGATGGGGGAAGAGGTCGGCGAATATCAGGGCGCCTACAAGATTTCCCAAGGTCTGCTGGACGAATTCGGGGCCAAGCGCGTGGTTGACACGCCGATCACCGAACACGGCTTTGCCGGCATCGCCGTCGGCGCAAGCTGGGGCGGGTTGCAGCCGATCGTGGAGTTCATGACCTTCAACTTCGCGATGCAGGCCATCGACCACATCATCAACTCTGCCGCCAAGACGCTGTACATGTCGGGCGGTCAGATGGGATCGCCCATTGTGTTCCGTGGCCCGAACGGCGCCGCGGCGCGGGTGGCGGCGCAGCATTCGCAGGACTATGCGGCCTGGTATGCGGCCATTCCGGGGATCAAGGTGGCGATGCCCTATTCGGCGGCCGATGCCAAGGGCCTGCTGAAATCGGCGATCCGCGATCCGAACCCCGTGATCTTCCTTGAGAACGAGATCCTCTACGGGCGGTCCTTCGAGGTTCCGGCCGAGGGCGATTTCACCATCCCCTTCGGCAAGGCATCGATCCTGCGGGCGGGGACGGATGTGACGGTCGTGTCCTTCGGGATCGGGCTGACCTATGCGCTGCAGGCCGCCGAGGAACTGGCGAAAGAGGGCATCAGCGCCGAGGTGATCAACCTGCGCACCCTGCGGCCCATCGACTATGACACGGTGCTGGCCTCGGTGATGAAGACCAACCGCTGCGTCACGGTCGAGGAAGGCTTCCCCGTCGGCTCCATCGGCAACCACATCGCGGCGACGATCATGCAGAAGGCTTTCGACCATCTGGACGCGCCGGTGGTGAACTGCACGGGCAAGGATGTGCCGATGCCCTATGCGGCGAACCTTGAAAAGCTGGCGCTGACGACGACCGCCGAGGTTGTCGCCGCCGTCAAATCCGTCTGCTACCGCTGAGGGAGGGGATCATGGCAACCGAGATTCTGATGCCCGCCCTGTCCCCGACGATGGAGGAAGGGACGCTGGCGAAATGGCTGGTCAAGGAAGGCGACACCGTCAAATCCGGCCAGATCATCGCCGAGATCGAAACCGACAAGGCCACGATGGAATTCGAGGCCGTGGATGAAGGCATCGTGGGCCGTATCCTCGTGTCCGAAGGGACGGCAGGGGTGAAGGTCAACACGCCCATCGCCGTGCTGGTCGAGGAAGGCGAAAGCGCCGATGCCGCGCCTGCGCCTGCCAAGGCGGCGGCTCCGGCAGCCGCCCCGGCGGCTCCGGTCGCGGCGGCTGCCCCTGCCCCGGCTGCGCCCAAGGCTGGCGGGGCGCGGGTCTTCGCCTCGCCGCTGGCGCGGCGGATCGCGGCAGAGAAGGGTCTGGACCTGACGAAGGTGCAGGGCTCCGGCCCGCATGGCCGCATCGTGAAGGCGGATGTGGAGGGGGCGAAGCCCGTGGCGGCTGCGGCGGCTCCGGCTGCGGCCCCTGCCCCGGCTGCGGCTGCGGCTCCGGCAGCGATGCCTGCGGGTCCGTCGGCGGAAGCGGTGCTGAAGATGTATCAGGGCCGCGACTTCACCGAAATGCCGCTGGACGGGATGCGCCGCACCATCGCTGCGCGGCTGACCGAGGCCAAGCAGACCATCCCGCACTTCTACCTGCGGCGCGAGGTGCGGCTGGACGCGCTGATGTCCTTCCGCGAGCAGATCAACAAGCAGCTGGAAGCCCGCGGCGTGAAGCTGTCGGTCAACGACTTCATCATCAAGGCCTGCGCCCTGGCCTTGCAGGCGGTGCCGGATGCCAATGCCGTCTGGGCCGGCGACCGTATCCTGAAGCTGAAGCCGTCGGATGTTGCCGTGGCCGTGGCGGTGGAAGGGGGCCTGTTC
>AYNO01000070.1 GCA_000500915.1 Rhodobacter sp. CACIA14H1 | reverse complement strand
TGTCCTGTCGGACCGGTCATGGGCGCTCTTCGTGTCGCAATCGGGGGAAACGGCGGATACGCTGGCCGCCCTGCGCCATGCGAAGGAAAAGGTGGCAAAGGTCGTGTCGGTGGTGAACGTCCCCACCTCCTCCATCGCCCGCGAAAGCGACCTGTCGCTGCCCATCCTCGCGGGGGTGGAAGTGGGCGTCGCCTCCACCAAGGCCTTCACCGCGCAACTGACCGTCCTCGCCCTCATGGCGGTGAAGGCAGGGCTGGACCGTGGCCGGCTCGACCCCGCCACCGCCGCCGCGCATCTGTCCGACCTGCGCAACCTGCCGGGCCTGATGAACCACGCGCTCGGCCTGTCCGCCGCCATCGCCTCGGTGGCGGAAGAACTGGCAGAGGCGCAGGACGTGCTGTTCCTCGGCCGCGGCGCGATGTATCCGCTGGCGCTGGAAGGTGCGCTGAAACTGAAGGAAATCAGCTACATCCACGCCGAAGGTTACGCATCGGGCGAATTGAAGCACGGCCCCATCGCCCTGATCGACGCCCGCGTCCCCGTCATCGTCCTCGCCCCCCGCGACCAGCTTTTCGACAAGACCGTGTCGAACATGCAGGAAGTCATGGCCCGCCACGGCAAGGTGCTGCTGATCTCGGACGCGCAGGGGGTGGAAGAGGCGGGGCAAGGCGTCTGGAAATCGCTGACCCTGCCCGAGGTCGCGCCCGCCTTCGCCCCCATCCTCTACGCCCTGCCCGCGCAACTGCTGGCCTACCACACCGCCATCGCCAAGGGGACCGACGTGGACCAGCCGCGCAACCTTGCGAAATCGGTGACGGTGGAATGACCGGCGAACTGGCGCAACTGCAGGCCCTGGCCGATCCGGCAAAGGCCGCCGAAATGGCCGCCTATCACAAGGTCCCCCGCCCCTATCTGGGCATCCCCGTCCCGCAGCTGGAGGAACTGGTCGCGGAGTGGCGCGCCGCCCTGTCGGTGGAGGATCGCGTCGCGCTGGCCGGATCGCTCTGGGACACGAACATCCACGAGGCGATGGTCGCCGCCGCCAAACTGCTGACACAGGCCCGCCTGCGCCCCGACGATGCGGCATGGGCGATGATCTGCCGCTGGACCGAAGGCTTCGACGGCTGGGCCGTGGCCGACCTCGCCACCATCGCGGGCCAGAAACGGCTGGTGGCCGACGCGTCCCGCATCGCAGATGTCGCGGGCTGGGTGCAAAGCCCCAACATGTGGACCCGCCGCGCCGCGCTGGTCATCACCCTGCCCTATGCCAAGATGAACTTCCCCAAGGATGCCGATCTGGCGATCCGGGAAACCGCCCTCGGCTGGGCCGAAGCCTATGTCGCCGACCGCGACTGGTTCATCCAGAAGGCGGTGGCATGGTGGCTGCGCGACCTGTCCAAGCATGACGCCGCCCGCGCGACGGCCTTCCTCGACGGCCCCGGCACGGGGCTGAAGTCATTCGCGCGGAAAGAGGCGGGCAGGTACCTCTGACCGCTGCGCGGGTGGCCGGCCGCCGGGGCGCCGCCCCGGACCCCGGGGAATTTGGGCCGGGATGAAGCGGCAGGCACGGGATCGGCGCCTTCCCCGATGCGCGGCACCGGCCTTGACCGGGACCAAAGTCTGCCGCCTCTGCCCGCAAAACAGGCGGTTCCCGCCTTGCGGGCCGCCCCCCGACACCCTACCCTTTCCGCATGGACATCCGCAGCGCCCCCCTGATCGACCCCTTCGCCCGCCCGATCTCCTATCTCCGGGTATCGGTCACGGACCGCTGCGATTTCCGCTGTGTCTATTGCATGGCGGAAAACATGACCTTTCTGCCCAAGGCCGACCTCCTGACGCTGGAAGAGCTGGACAGGCTCTGCTCCGCCTTCGTCCGCCTCGGCGTGGAAAAGCTGCGCATCACGGGCGGCGAACCCCTTGTCCGCAAGGGCATCATGACCTTCTTCCGCGCCATGTCCCGCCATCTGGACAGCGGCGCCCTGCGCGAACTGACGCTGACGACCAACGGCTCGCAACTGGCGAAATACGCGGCCGAACTGGCCGATTGCGGGGTGCGGCGGATCAACGTGTCCCTCGACACGCTGGAGCCTGCGAAATTCGCCGACATCACGCGCTGGGGCCGCCTGCCGCAGGTGCTGGACGGCATCGCCGCCGCCAAGGCCGCGGGCCTGCGCGTCAAGATCAACGCCGTCGCGCTCAAGGGTTTCAACGAGGAGGAGCAGTTCACCCTCACCGAATGGTGCGCCGCCGAAGGCCATGACCTGACCTGGATCGAGGTGATGCCGATGGGCGACCTCGGCAACGAGGACCGGCTCGACCAGTACTGGAGCCTGAAGGACGTCCGCGCCCGCTATGCGGAACGCTACACCATCACCGACCTGGCCGAACGCAGCGGCGGCCCCGCCCGCTATGTCCGGCTTGAGGAGACGGGCCAGAAGATCGGCTTCATCACCCCGCTGACGCATAACTTCTGCGAAAGCTGCAACCGCGTGCGCTTGACCTGCACGGGCGAGCTTTACATGTGCCTCGGTCAGGAAGACATGGCCGACCTCCGCGCCCCCCTCCGCGCAAGCCCCGACGATGCCGCGCTGGAAGGCGCCATCCGCGCCGCCATCGCCCGCAAGCCGAAAGGGCATGACTTCGACTATTCCCGCGCCGTGGTCAAAGGCCAGATGTCGCGCCACATGAGCCATACGGGTGGCTGACGCCCCTTTCGACGCGGACCCCTTCGACCTCGACCGCTTCGTGACGGCGCAAGCCGTCAACTACGCCGACGCGCTCCGCGAACTCCGCGCCGGGCGCAAGGAAACCCACTGGATGTGGTATGTCCTGCCGCAACTGCGCGGCCTCGGCCGGTCCGACTTCGCGCATTTCTACGGCCTGACGGGGCTGGAGGAAGCCCGCGCCTACCTTGCCCACCCCATCCTCGGCCCCCGCCTGCTGGACTGCGCCCGCGCGATCCTGTCCCATCCCGACCGCAGCGCCGAACGGATCATGGGCCGCGTGGACGGGCAGAAATTGCAATCGACCGCGACGCTCTTCGCGCTGGCGGCAGAGGCCACGGGCAGGGGACCCCGTCCCGGGCTTGACCCGGGACCTCCCGCCCCTCCCGCGTCCGGCCTTGCAGGGGGCCCCGGATCAGGTCCGGGGCGGGACGTCCGGCAACCATCCGCCCCCGCCGGAACCGCCGCCGGAATAGCGGAGGCCATGCGCGCCATCCTGTCCCGCCATTACGGCGGCCAACCCTGCCCCCGCACCCTCGCCCTGCTCTGACCATCCTGTCGCATGGGGCGCCCTGCCGCAGCCCCCTCGCAACCGGAACGCGCAGTCCTATCTCACCCCCATGTCAGAAAGGTGAGTCATGGATACGCTTTTGCTCTCCCGCATCCAGTTCGCGGCGAACATCTCCTTCCACATCCTGTTTCCCACCATCACCATCGCGCTGGGATGGGTGCTGCTGTTCTTCAAGCTGCGGTTCAACCGCACGGGGGAACGGAAATGGATGGACCTCTACATGTTCTGGGTAAAGGTCTTCGCGCTCTCCTTCGCGCTGGGGGTGGTGTCGGGCATCACCATGTCCTTCCAGTTCGGCACCAACTGGCCGGGCTTCATGGAAACCGTGGGCAATGTCGCCGGTCCCCTGCTGGCCTACGAGGTGCTGACCGCCTTCTTCCTCGAGGCGGTCTTCCTCGGCATCATGCTTTTCGGCGCAAGCCGCGTGCCGGGCTGGCTGCACACGCTGGCCACCTTTCTCGTGGCCTTCGGCACGACGATGAGCGCGTTCTGGATCCTCGTCCTCAATTCATGGATGCACACCCCCACGGGGCATGAGCTGCGCGACGGCGTGGTCCATGCCGCCGACTGGTGGGCGATCATCTTCAACCCCTCCATGCCCTACCGCCTGTCGCACATGCTGCTGGCCAGCGGGCTGACCGTCGCCTTCCTTATCGCGGGCCTGTCGGCATATCGCCACCTGCGCGGCGACCGCACGCCCGAGGTGACGACGGGCCTGCGCTTCGGCCTGATCCTCGGCGCGGTGCTGATCCCGCTCCAGATCCTCGCGGGCGACATGCACGGGCTGAACACGCTGGAACACCAGCCCCAGAAGGTCGCGGCGATGGAGGGCAACTGGGAAACCGGCGGCAATGTCCCCCTCCTCCTCTTCGCCCTGCCGGACGAGGCGGCGCGGACAAACCATTACGAAATCGGCATCCCTTCCCTCGCCTCCGTCATCCTCAAGCACGACCCTGCGGGCGTGGTGCCGGGCCTCAACGACTTCGTGGCCGAAGACGGCACCGTCCTGCACCCGCCCGTCGCCCCCGTCTTCTGGTCCTTCCGCATCATGGTGGGCGTGGGGATGCTGATGCTGGCGGCCAGCTGGGCCGGTGCCTATCTGATGTGGCGGCGCGGCGCGGACCGCCTGCCCCGCCCCTTCCTGATGGGCCTGACGGGCATGACCTTCGCCGGATGGGTCGCCACCCTCGCGGGCTGGTACACGACCGAGATCGGCCGCCAGCCCTGGCTGGTGCAGGGCGTGCTGACGGTGGAACAGGCGGTGGGCGACATCGCCTCCGGCATGGTCCTGTCCACGCTGCTGGCCTATATCGCCATCTACATCGCGCTGCTCGCGGCCTATATCGGCGTCCTGTTCCATCTGGCGCGGAAGGGCGGGCGCTACGACGCCCCCGTCGCCTCCCCCGGAATGCAACCGGCGGAGTGATCCCATGTTCGACCCCCAGACCCTTCCCCTGATCTTCGCGGCCCTGATGGGCGTGTCGATCCTGCTCTATGTCGTGCTGGACGGCTTCGACCTTGGCGTGGGCCTCCTCTTCCCCTTCGCGGCCGAGGCCGAGCGTGACCGCATGATCGCCTCCATCGGCCCCTTCTGGGACGCGAACGAGACATGGCTGGTGCTGGCCATCGGCATCCTGCTGGTGGCCTTTCCGGTGGCGCATGGCGATATCCTGACCGCGCTCTACCTGCCCGTGGCGGTGATGCTGATCGGGCTGATCCTGCGCGGCGTGGCCTTCGAATTCCGCGCCAAGGCGCCCTTGGGCCACAAACGCCCGTGGGATGCGGCCTTCTGGGCGGGGTCGGCGCTGACGGCACTGGCGCAGGGGTTCATGCTGGGCATGTATGTCATGGGTCTGGACTGGACATGGCCCAAGGTCGCCTTCTCCCTCGGCACCGCCGTGGCGCTGGCCGTCGCCTACAGCTTCATCGGCGCGGCATGGGTCATCCTGAAGACCGACGGCGCCCTGCAACGCAAGGCGGTCCGATGGGCCAAGGGCGGCATCTGGGGCCTCGTCCTAGGCATGGGGGCCGTGTCCGTGGCCACCCCGCTGGTCAGCCCCCGCATCTTCGACAAATGGTTCCGCTTCCCCGAAATCGTGGCGCTGGCCCCCCTGCCGATGATGTCGGCCCTGCTGGTGGCGCTGCTCTGGCTGGCGCTCCGGCGGCTTCCCACGGCCAATGACAGCTTCGCCTGGTTCCCCTTCGCCGCCGCCACCGTCCTGATGGTGCTGGGCTTCTTCGGGATGGCCTACAGCTTCTACCCCTATATCGTGCCGGAAAAGCTGACGATCTGGCAGGCCGCCGCCGCCACCGAAAGCCTGTCGATCATCCTCGTCGGCACGCTGGTCGTGCTGCCGATGATCCTCGGCTACACCATCCTCGCCTACGTCATCTTCCGCGGCAAGGCGACGAAGCTCAGCTACGACTAGACGCCCGCCAGCACCGCCAGCAGGGCCACCGCCGCAGGCACCGCCTGCACGAACAGGATCCGGCGCGACGCCGTCGCCGCGCCGTAAACCCCGGCCACGAACACGCAGCCAAGGAAGAACAGCGCCACCCCCGCCCCTCCCCACCCGGACCGGCGACCACGGCCCAGAACAACCCCGCAGCCAGAAAGCCGTTATACAGCCCCTGATTGCCCGCCATCACCCGCGACGCCCGTGCGAACTCCTCGGTCGTGCCGAAGACGCGGCGCGTGCGCGGATGCTCCCAGCGGAACATCTCCAGCCACAGGATATAGACATGCAGCGCCCCGATCGCCGCCACCAGCCCCGCGCCGATCATGCCGCGGGCATCCGGCTTTCGACCATCCCCGCATACCAGCTCGCCCCATAGGGAATGACGCTGTCGTCGAAATCATAGGCCGGATGATGCACCATGGCCGTATCCCCGTTGCCGACGAAGATATAGGCCCCCGGCCGCTCGTTCAGCATGTAGCTGAAATCCTCGGCCCCCATCAGCGGCGCGGTATCGGCATCCACCTGCCCCGACACGGCCCGCGCCACCTCCACCGCGTAATCGGTGTTCTCCGGCGCATTGACCGTCACCGGATAGCCGCGCATGTACTCCACCGTCGCCACGGCCCCCAGCGCCAGCGCCGTCCCCGACACGATCTCGGCCAGCCGCCGCTCCACGAAATCCTGCACGCCGTGGTCCATCGTCCGCACCGTGCCCTTCATCTTCACCACCTGCGGGATGACGTTATGCGCGGTCGAATCCGTCTCCACCGTGCAGACCGACACGACGACCTGCTTCAGCGGGTCCACATTGCGCGACGCGATGGTCTGCAGCGCCACGATGACATGCGCCGCCACCACCGTCGTATCCACGCAGTCATGCGGTTTCGCCGCATGTCCACCCTTCCCCGTCACCGTGATGGTGAACTGGTCGGCCGCCGCCATCAGCGCCCCCTTGCGGATGGCGAAATGCCCCACGGGAATGCCGGGCATGTTGTGCATCCCGTAAACCTCCTGGATGCCCCAGCGCTCCATCATCCCCTCCGCCACCATCTCGCGGCCCCCGCCGCCGCCCTCCTCGGCAGGCTGGAAGATCACCACCGTGGTGCCATCGAAATTCCGCGTCTCGCACAGGTATTTCGCCGCGCCCAGCAGCATGGCCGTGTGCCCGTCATGCCCGCAGGCATGCATCTTGCCGGGCACCTTCGACGCATGGGCCGCCCCCGTCTGCTCGTGGATGGGCAGCGCGTCCATATCCGCCCGCAACCCGACCACGCGCCCCGATCCGTCGCTCTTGCCGCGGATCACGCCCACGACACCGGTGCGCCCGATCCCCTCCACCACCTCGTCGCAGCCGAAGGACCGCAGCAACCCTGCCACCTTCGCCGCCGTGCGATGCACGTCGAACAGCAATTCGGGATGCTCGTGGAAATCGCGCCGCCAGGCGGTGATCTCGGGCAGCAGTTCGGCAAAGCGGTTCTTGACGGGCATGATGGGGCCTCCTTTGCCGGAAAGCCTACCCGACCCGTCCCCGCACGCAAGGCCCCGCGTCCTGCCCGCACTCCCCGCCGCAAGGGGGCTGGACAGCCCCCCTCGGCCTGCGGCCTCCCCCCCGGGGGGTATTTCGACCGGGACGAAGGGGCCCGTCTTCGTCTCGGTCCCAAATACCCACAAGGGGTGAATTGGCCGCCCTGGCGGCCAAGAGGGGACGCGTGCGTCCCCTGAACGACCGAGCCGGAGCGAATGCGGAGGCGAGAGGAAAGGCTTGCGCGGGGCCCTCTGGCCCCGCGCTCCGCTTGCGTAGCGTCAGCCGAAGACGCGGCCCAGCGCCGCGTCGATGGCGCCGGTGATGTGGTCGATGTCGTCCTTCGTGGCGATCAGCGCGGGCGACAGGCACAGCGTGTTGTTCAGCCCCGGCAAGCTGCGGTTCGTCGCCCCGATGATGACCCCCTGCGCCATGCAGTCGGCCACCACCGCCTGCACCTTCTTCTCGTCCGCCGGTTCCTTGGTCCCACGATCCGCCACCAGCTCGGCGCCAAGGAACAGGCCCTTGCCGCGCACGTCGCCGATGACCCTGTGCTTCTCCATCAGCGCCTGCAGGTTCGACAGGCAGTAGTCGCCCATCTTCACCGTATTCTCCAGAAGCCCCTCGCGCTCGATGATCGCCATGTTCTCCAGCGCCGCCGCAGGCCCGCTGGTGCAGCCCCCGAAGGTCGAGATGTCGCGGAAATAGCTCATCGGATCGGTCGGGTCGTCCTTGAACATCTCGAAGACCCGCTCCGTCGTCACCGTGCAGGAGATGGCGGCATAGCCCGAGGCCACACCCTTCGCCATGGTCACGAAATCCGGCTGGATGCCGTAATGCTGGTAGCCGAACCACGTCCCGGTCCGGCCGACGCCGCAGACCACCTCGTCGATGGCCAGCAGGATGTCATACTTGCGGCAGATCTCCTGCACCCGCTCCCAATACCCCTTCGGCGGGACGATCACGCCGCCCCCCGCCGTCACGGGTTCGAGGATCAGGCAGCCCACCGTATCCGGCCCCTCGCGCAGGATCACCTCCTCGATGGCGTCCGCCGCCCGCTCGCCGTAATTCTCCACATCCCACTGCTTGCGGTATTCAAGGCAATGCGGAACGCGGACAAAGCCGTCCGGGAACGGCCCGTATTGCATCGCCCGCTGGTCCTGACCGGCAGAGGCCAGCGCGGCAATCGTCGTGCCGTGATAGTCGCGGTCCCGATACAGGATCTTCCACTTCTTGCCGCCATGATGACGATGCGCGATCTGGCGCACCATCTTGTAAACCTTCTCGTTCGCTTCCGACCCCGAGTTGGAATAATAGACCCGCGTCATCCCCGGCATCTTCTCGATAAGCCGCTGCGCGAAGATCGCGCCGGGCACCGACCCCGCCGCGCCTGCAAAATAGTTCATCTTGATCAGCTGGTCGCGCACCGCATTTGCGATGCTTTCCCGCCCGTAGCCCACATTGACCGTCCAGACGCCACCGGAGACGGCATCGATATGCTCCTTCCCCTTGGCGTCCCAGACCTTCATCCCCTTGCCTTCGACGATCACGCGCGGATCGACGCCGGTGTCGTATTGCTTGTGCTGGCTCAGGTGATGCCAGACATGGGCGCGGTCTGCCTCGACCACTTCCGAGATGTCGTTGAACCGGTCCAACCCTTCCATGGGCGCGTCCTTTCCGTGAAAATGCCGATGGCCCCGCAAATCGCGGGGCGTGCCTGTCCGCATCATCCCCCACCGCGCCCCGCGCCGATAGGGCCAGAGACACCCCCGCCATAAGGCCAGATGCCCTGCCAAGGCCCGCGACTCACCCGCCCGAGGGTTAGGTTAACGTGAACGCCCCGCCCGCTGCGTGCTGACAGTTTGCGGTACACCCTGCGGCACAGGACACGGCACAGCCGATTTCGCCGGAACCGGACCCTTACCGCAGCGTTCGCAAGGCGTTACGGGCCGCCGACCAGAAATCGTTTGATTTTCATATGCGAACCCGTATGAACACCCCAGCCGCACACGAAGGTGACGGCGAAACCCTGGTGACCGGGCCCCTCTGGCGGACGTCCTGCGACGCGTCCGCGATGTCGGCACCTTGTAGCAACAGTCGCAAGGACCTGACCGACCCGCCGGACCGACCCGACGCCTGACCGCGCCGTGCGCCCGCCCGTCTGCCATCTCCGCCCGAGGCAAGGGAAATCCCCATGACCACCCCTCCGTCAAGCCGACGCTCGCCTATTTCAACTGGGCCTTCATCGTCACGGCCGCAGGACTCGCGCTTGGCGCGTGGCTCGGCTGGCAGACGACCGGCACTTTGTCCGGAATGCTGTCCATCTTCTTCATCTGCTGCGTCCTCGCCGTCCTCGAAATCTCGCTCTCCTTCGACAATGCCATCGTGAATGCCAACAAACTCAAGGACATGCGCCCCGAATGGCAGCGTGCCTTCCTGACATGGGGCATCCTGATCGCGGTCTTCGGGATGCGGATCGTCTTCCCGCTGCTGATCGTCGTCATCGCCGCGAATATCGGCCCGTGGCAGGCCGTCGTCCTTGCCTCCACCCAGCCCGAGGAATATTCCCGCATCATGCACGAGGCGCATCTTCCCATCGCGGCCTTCGGGGGCGCCTTCCTGATGATGGTGGGCCTGACCTACTTCTTCGACGCCGAAAAGGACGTCCACTGGGTCCACTGGCTGGAGGAAAAGGTCGCCTCCACCGCCACCATCCGCGGGGTGGAGGTCGGGTTGGTCCTCGTCACCATCCTCGTCTTCTCGAAATTCCTGCAAGGCGCTGAATCCACGGCCTTTGTGTCCTCGGCCATCTACGGGCTCGTGACCTTCCTCGTGGTGGAAACCGTGGGCGGCCTGCTGGACAAGTCGCAGGAAACCATGTCGGCTGCGGCCAAGGGCGGGCTCGGCGCCTTCCTCTATCTGGAAGTGCTGGACGCCTCCTTCTCCTTCGACGGGGTGATCGGCGCTTTTGCCTTGTCGAACAACCTCTTCGTCATCGCCATCGGCCTTGGCATCGGGGCGATGTATGTGCGTTCGATGACGATCATGCTGGTCGAAAAGGGCACGCTGGCCCAGTACCGCTATCTGGAACACGGGGCCTTCTACGCCATCCTGATCCTGTCGGTGATCATGTTCAGCCAGACGCTGGTGCATATCCCCGAAGTCATCACCGGCCTTGGCGGCGCGGCCCTGATCGGCCTCTCGCTCTGGTCCTCGATCCGGTGGAACCGCGCCAATCCGGAAGGGGCGCTCGACCCGCGCTGACCAAAGCGATTTGAACGCCTGAACATCCCTGCCGCCCCGCGAATCCTTGACAGTTGCGGGGCGGCAGTCATAGCCCTTCCAAAGCGCTTTAATGGGAGGGGTCCATGGCCATCCGCGTCACCGTCTGGGGCGAGAACGTCCACGAACGCAAGAACCGCATCGTCGCGGAAATCTATCCCCACGGGATGCACGCCACCATCGCGGATGCCCTGAACCGCGACCCCGCGGTGTCCGCATCCACCGTCACGCTGCAGGACGCAGACCACGGCCTGACCCCCGCGAAACTTGCCGAAACCGATGTGCTGATCTGGTGGGGCCATGCGGCGCATGGCGAGGTGCGCGATGACATCGTGGACCGCGTCTGCGATGCCGCCTGGTCGGGCATGGGCATCATCTTCCTGCACTCCGCCCATTTCTCCAAACCGTTCAAGCGGTTGATGGGCAGCCCCTGCAACCTGACCTGGCGCGAGGCCGGGGAACGCGAACGCCTCTGGCTCACCTCCCGCAACCACCCCATCGCAGCCGGCCTTCCCGACAGTTTCGAGCTGGAACACGAGGAAATGTATGGCGAACCCTTCGGCGTGCCCGAACCGATGGAAACCGTCTTCGTGTCGTGGTTCCAGGGGGGCGAGGTGTTCCGCTCCGGCCTGACCTACAAGCGCGGCGCGGGCAATGTCTTCTACTTCCGCCCCGGCCATGAAACCTACCCGACCTATCACGACGCCAATGTCCAGCGCGTCATCCTGAACGCGGTGAAATGGGCGCACAACCCCGCCGCGCGGCTGGCCGACCCGAATGCCGCGCCCAACGTGCCGGTGGGCCAAGCCCCGGAAAAGATTGAAGAACGTGGCCCCCGCCTGCATCAGGCGGGCGAGGCGGGGTATCGCTGAATGACCGACCCGAAACCCGTCCGCCTGCTGATCCTCGGGACCGGCGGCATGGCCGGCAACCACGCCGAAAGCTTCGCCGCCATTCCCGGCGTCACCCTCGTCGCGGGCGTGGATACCCGCCCGCAGCAACTGGCCGCCTTCTGCGACCAGCACCGCATTCCCCACCGCTTCGACAGCCTCGATGCCGCGCTGGCATGGGGCGAATTCGACGCCGTCACCAACGTCACCCCCGACGCGGCGCATTACCCCACGACCCTGCCCCTGCTGCACGCCGCCAAGCATGTGCTGTGCGAAAAACCGCTCGCCACCAATGAAACCCACGCGACCGAGATGGCAGACCTCGCCCAGCGGGCGGGGGTCGTGGGCATGGTCAACCTGACCTACCGCAACGTTCCCGCCCTGCAGAAGGCCGCGCAGATGGTGGCCGAAGGCGCCATCGGCACCGTCCGCCATTTCGAGGCGTCCTATCTCCAAAGCTGGCTCACCCAACCCGCGTGGGGCGCGTGGAACGAACAGCCGCAATGGCTCTGGCGCCTCTCCACCGCCCACGGCTCCAAGGGCGTGCTGGGCGATGTCGGCATCCATATCCTTGATTTCGCAACCTTTATCGCCGGCCTCGACGTGGCCGAGGTGTCCTGCCGCCTCGCCACCTTCGACAAGGCGCCGGGGGGGCGGATCGGGGAATACATGCTGGATGCCAATGACAGCGCGACGATGCAGGTGACGCTTGCCAATGGCGCGCTCGGCACCGTCGCGGCGACCCGCTTCGCCTCGGGCCACCTGAATGACCTGCGGCTGCGCATCTATGGCGACAAGGGCGGGCTGGAAGTCGCCTTCGAAAACCGCATCAGCCGCCTTGCCGCCTGTCTGGAACCCGACCTGCAAAGCGCGAAATGGGCCCCTGTGGACTGCCCGCCCGTCCCCACGGTCTATGACCGCTTCATCGCGGCGATCCGCGGCGAAGGCCCTGCCCTGCCCGACTTCGCCCGCGGCGCGGCCCTGCAACGCCTGCTGGACCGGGCCGAAGCCTCGGCCGCCGAAGGCGCAAGGGCGCTGCCGGTCTAGAAGCCGCCCAGCAGGAACAGGAAGGGCAACAGGGCCAGCGCGAAGCCGCCACCCCCGCCACCGCCATCCCCGCCGCCATGGTCATCCTGCGCGGCGGGGTCGGCGAATCCGTGACCGTCCTCCTCTGCCATCGCGACCATCGGCAGGTCGGCGGTCATCGGGAAATCACCCTCGCCGGTCACATCCTGCTGCACAAGATCGTCAGGAATGTCAAAGGCTTGTCCGTCGGAATAGCCCGCGATCTGCTCGGCGCCGAGGTCCGTCTTGGCAAAGGACAGGCGGATCACCTCGTTCGGGGCCGAGAAGCGGACCGTGATGCCGTCGCTTCCGATGTCAGGCTCCAGCCCCGTCCGGATGCCGACCGCGAAGGTCTGCGCCTCGGGGCTTTCATCCACGTTCGGATTGTCCACGATCCCGAACCGCGCCATCCAGTCCTCCGGAACCTCTGCCCGCAGACTGTCCACCGACACCTGCCGGTAGGTCCCCCCCAAACCCGCCAGCCGCAGCGTCACCGCCTCGGGCGGGGTTTCGTCCGCCGACAGGAAGATCACCAGCCGGTCGTCATTCTCGAACCCGTAGGTCCAGATCTCGTCGCCACGGCCATTCGTCAGGTTCACCGAAAGCGACCGCGTGCCGACCACGCTTTCGGCCAGCATGTCCAGCATGTCCTGACCGACGAAATCCTGCGCCACCCCGTTCACATCGGTCAGCGACAGCCGCCCCGGATGGATCATGTCCGTCCCGAAGACGGCGGCATGGGTCAGGCCTTCATCCTTGTATTCGTTCAGCATTTCCAGCAGCAGGCGCGGATGTTCGCCGCCATAGTCGCGCCGCGAAAGCTGGTCCTGCCAGAAGGTTTCGAACTTGTCGTGGCTGCGACCTTCAAGGTCGATGTCCGCCGCCGAAAGGCCGCCACCCGCCGCTCCGTCGATGGCAAGGAAATCGCCCAGCGCCTCGTCCCGCGTATAGGACCCGACATTGTAGGCGCTCAGGAACAGGCCCGGCCCCTCGCCACCCGCCGCAGCCATATCCGCCCGCCAGGCTTCCAGAACGTCATGGAAACCGTCCGCAGACCCGTCCACCCCTTCGGCCAGAAAGGCAAAGCGGTGATGCACGATCTGGTCGATCTCGGCCAGCGTGTCGCGGTCGAAATGGGCGCGGATGGCGGCATCCTCAGCCAGCGTGCGTCCGGCCTGGACGGCGATCTCGGGGTCGATGCCAAGGATGTTCACAGCCGGATCGTTCAGCGCGGCCGCCATCTCCTGCACATAGATGCTGGCGACATGACCGTATTGCGCCGCCTGACCGGACCCGCCGGGGAAAGAGCAATAGTATTCCGACCCGATCTCGAAGATCAGCGTCGCGGGCGGCTGGCCGTAATGGCCGGACAGCAGATCGCCCATGAAGGCGCGGATATCCGCCCGCAGCAGGTCATCCTGCCCGACATAACGCGCCGTCGGAAGGAAGACCGACAGACCGGCCCCTTCGCTGCGGGCATGGCTGAACATGTCGCCAAGGCCGGGACGGTTGATCTCGGGGTTGAAAAGCCCGTCGAAGTTCAGCCCGTAACGGCTTGTCTGCTCCTCGGCCAGAAAGCCGCCGGGCCAGCCGATCAGGCCGACCTGATTGTCCGCCAACTGGTCGTTGAACCGGCCGATGCCCCGGAACGCAGTGTAGCGGTAGCCGAACATCGCGTCCGTCCAGGCCGATCCCGCCACCTGCGCCGCGTCGCCGGTATGGATATCCATGTAACTCATGACAGCACCCCGCAAACCGGGCCGATCCGGCCCCTGTCGCCCGCAGGTGCGAGTTCCGTGCCCCCCGGGGCGCAACAGGCCGTAAGGCCGGATGCGGCCGATACCTTGGTCTGGGTGGCGACGCCTCCGGTCCGAGCCGGGTCGGGGCGACGACGGAAATCTGATGCGGCGAAGAACATTTTTTGCGTACCGGGGCTAACACGGCTGGAATCACTGCCGTTAACCACGCTTAGGACGGCTTCGCTCCGATCCGCCGGACGCGTTTGTATCGGTGGATACGGCCTTGGGTTGTGCCTGCGCCTTTGGTCTGCTCCCTACGCTCACCTGATGGTTGTGAGCTGATTCCAAAGTCTGTCCGCTCCAGACGTCCGGATGCCGACGTCCCGCGCCGTGACGCCTTCAGTCCCGGTCACATCCGGCCAGAATTGCCTTGATTGCCTTGGGAAACTTCCCTTTTGCCGCGCCAGAAAATGCTGCTAGCGTAACCTGCATTAACATCGACCGGGCGATCCATTTCATGCAGGCAGATATCCCATCGGGCAAACGCATCTGGATGACCATCCCAGGAGACTGGCGCAGGCCCACGGTGCAGCAGGCCTTCACGATCCTCTGGGACGACGCGGCAGAGTTCGGCCAGATCCTCCCCCGTCCCTCGCCGTCCGAAGTGCAGACCTTCTACGACCTGGAGGAATACTATACCCACGATGACGGGGCCGCAGATGCGGGGACGATGTTTCCCGGGCAGAAGCTCCTGGTCCATCTCGCCTGGCGGCTGGATCACGATGAAACCATGGACGCGCCATGGTGGCAGCGCGTGCTGGGCGGCACCCCACGCCGGATACTCGAAGTCGGCTGTGGCAACGGTGCCAACCTGACCATTCTGCGTGCGCTCGGCCATCAGGTGGTCGGTGTCGAACCCGACCCGAAGGCACGCGACGTGGCCAGGTCAGCGGGCCACGACGTCTATGGCGGGCTTGCCGAAGACCTGCCCGAGCAGGTGACATCCGGCCGCTATGACGTGGTGCTTTTCAGCCATGTGCTGGAACACTGCCTCAGCCCTTCGGCGGCCCTCTCCAATGCCGTCGCGCTGCTGGACGAAGGCGGCATCGTGGTGGCCGAGGTTCCCAACAACGATTGCCGGGGCGCAGCGCATTACGGGCCGTCATGGCTTTGGCTGGATGTACCGCGGCACCTCAATTTCTTCACCCCGACAAGCCTGCAGTCCCTCTGTGGCTCCTGCGGCCTCGACGTGGAACAGACGATCTTCTTCGGCTATTGCCGCCAGTTCATGCCAGCCTGGACTGTGGCCCAGGCATCCGCGGCACGCCGGATGGGCCTTGCGGACAAGGCGCGGCATTCCCCGCTCAGCCACTGGCGATACTTCCTTACGACCGCCCTTGCACCGGACAGGCGCAAATACGACTCCGTCAGGGTCATAGCGCGCAAACGCGGCGGATCGGTCTGAACCCAAGGGACGTCCCGTGCGGTATCTAGGATGGATGGCATCCCGCCGTCGCGGAACTCTGGAGGCGGGTACCGGAATCGAACCGGTCTTCACGGATTTGCAAGAGAGGAACAGTTTACAACCAGTTGAAAATAAAACTAATTTTAATGCCAAAATAGAATGTGTACAAAAATGCGCACATTGCGCTTGGGCCATGTGTACAGGAACTCAGCTTAAAACCATGCCCTCTTTATCACATGGAGCATCACCCAAAAGTAACCAACACACCAACTGAGTGTATGGACGCTTGGCGCAGCCATCGACTGCGCCAAGCTGCGTGATCAGCGAAGCTTGGGCTTACGACCCACTGCCGCCATCGCCATCTGCGTATCCAGCTCACCTGCCTGCACAGCCGCAATCAGCGTTTTGATCATCGCTGGCAGATCAGCCAGCTTGGCCACTTCCACAGCAGCAAGACCAGTGCGCATTTCCAAAGGCTTCGTGCCGTAACGCACCGCGAACTGAACAGTTCCGTTCTCCTGCTCCTGCCACCACTGGCGCAGGCGAGCATCTGCTTCCACACGCTTGCGGTTGCCCTCGCCGTCTGTCTCCCAGACAATCTTCTTGCGCACATAGGCAGGACCACCCAGAGCAGCCTCGACCACCTTCAGCTGTTCTGTCAGCTGCGACACCATCTTGTCGCGACGCTCGTCCGTAGCGGACTTCTTGCGCTTGGGCGCAAGTGCCACCAGCTTCAGCTTCTCCAACGTTCCCATGTTGACCTCCATCAGCTCTTCAACTGAGCACAACTTGCGGTCAACAAACTTATATTCCTACCGAAGATTAGAGACGAGCTGATCACCTGCAAATTCAGCAATCAGCTCCTTATCAAATCACACGGACAGGTCAGCCAAGTCTGTGCCAGCTGCCAGTGCCGCAGCAAACCATGCAGGCTTACGCCCACGTCCGCTCCATGTTTCTGCGGGATTGGCAGGGTTAGCATACTTTGCTGTAGCTGGTGCCCGTCTGCCCTTTACTGTCACAGCAGCACCAGTCAGCTCTGCCAGCGAAAAGCCCAGCTCGCGTGCCTTGGCATCCAGTTCCGCCAAGGCTTGCGCCTTCGTCCTTGCTTCATAGCTTGTGATCGCTGAAGCAACATCACGCTCCAGCTTCTTCAGTTCCTTCAACGACAGTTCGTCAAGGTTGATGTTCAATGCCATTCTCCAGCTTACGGTGAGTTCACCCCTACTGGTTGCACTCAAGAACAGAAGAAATCAACTGCTCAATACCAGCTACGCGAGACTAGCCTCTTCGCCACGTCAATAAGCATCTTACGCGATACTTTGCTCCTGCCTTACCTGCCAAGGAAGCACCGCGAGTGTCCTGCTGGAAAATTCACGTACCCAATATGATCGCCGCGCAGGAACTTCGACATCTTCAACAAAGCTGCTGTATTGCGATGGTCGGGAAACCTTGCCATGTACAGGTGCGCCCAAGCAAACATGTCATTTTCTTTCCATGTCATGTCAAAGTTATCTGGTGAATACCCAGGTATCGCCAAGTTGCGTTGTTTGGCGTTTTGAGTAGCATATCCATAGATCAGAGATGGGTCATTGCTCGCCGCAATTAGAAACGACACAGCGTCATGAATTGACTTACCGTTGTGGGAATACGAGTATGCGTCAACGCCACTCGATTGAAGCATATCTGCAAGCGTCACGAGATTGCCAATTGAAGCGGAAGTATAGGATAGAGCACTACCTCCACGCTCACTGTCTTCTCGCAACGAGCCATCCTTTCTCAAATAACGGATAGCAGTCTTGTATACGTTGAAGGCCTTTCGCGTCAGCTTAGGATCTTGAGTTGCGTAGCCGTAAGCTGCGATTATACTACCCAAATGATAAACACGGCTATTTGCTTTCTTCGCAAGAAGTGAGTTACCAATTAGCCTTAACCTCGACGATATCCATCCCTCAACTTCAGCTCGCTCATCCGCAGTAAAGCTGTTCTTGTGATGTGCGTAGCCAACCACGTAGGGCATCAAAGTAATGAACTCGAAGTGATGCTGAGGGTTATCCTTATCTGGCCATTTCATGGGTTTCGTGCGAGCAATCGTCAGCATCTCCTGCTTCAAACGCCCTCGCATCTCATCTGAAACAAGCGCCCTTGCAACGAGAACATTCATGAAGGCGGCATATCTATCCAGATAGTCAGCCTCCTGACTTACATACATTTCCGCATAGTCCAATGGCATCTCCAGAACTGGAGGCAATGGGCCAGGGTAATTCAACGCAGTTCTAAAGCATAGGTCTGAATTCTTAGGTGTTGGCGTGAGGATAACTCCGCGCTCTGCCGCAGCGGTAAGCGGCAAGAGACTAATTATCAGACCAAGAAGAAGCCCGCTGACCCGCATGATGACTTGACCTCAGCTCATTCAATCAGATTGGAGTTCTCTATGCCGCTAGGGACAGCCAGTACGACTAGGGCCGATAGCTCCACAACCTAACGCTATTCAGATCGACACCTTGCAGCAACTGTGCAAAAGCATACGGACAGCCCCCTCGGTAAGCAAAGCAGCAGAGCGCCACACAGCGCAGCTTGGCTTGGGCCGCACCATGACTAGCGGCGCTGGTTCGTCCCCCGCCTGCATGACGCTGCTAGACCTTCGTTTACGCCACTAGGGCGTGTTCCGTGCCTTGCTCAGCGCAGCCTGCGCTTCGTTGTTCTTGCGCTGCGCCTGCTGTGCTGCGATCTGCTTCTTCTTGATGGTGAGCTGCTTCTGCTGGTGCTTGACCGCTGCTCGCTGCTGAGCGAACGGGTCTGTGGCGTCCCGTAACACTGTTTTGGTGCATGCGAGCAGCGCAGCGTCATTCTGGGCAATGTCGCGTAGCCTCATCCTCGCAAGCCCTCGTCCAGTATCTGCTCGAAGCAGGTGTTGGCCAGCCTGCGCAGCTCTGCGCTCTTGGCACGTGCAATCGCTGC
>AYNO01000069.1 GCA_000500915.1 Rhodobacter sp. CACIA14H1 | reverse complement strand
TGAGATGCTTCATCGTTTCGTCCCGCATCTGGAGGCCCAGTTCGCGGGCGTTATCCTCGTGCGGGAAGGGGACGGGGATCATGAACTGTTCGACTTCGGGGATGCCCGTCAGCAGCGAGCGGGTCAGGATCTTGAAGTCGGAGCGGACGCGGTTGACCATTTCGGCAAGGATCATGCCATCCACCAGCCCCGAAGGGTGGTTGGAGACGACGACCAGCGGGCCGGTGGGAGGGATCAGCGCGATCTCTTCGGGCGGGGTGTCGATGCGGATGCCCATCTGGCGGATGGCCTTGGGCCAGAAAGGTGCGCCGACGGGGGCGCCGGTCCTTTCGAAGTCGCGGATCAGGCGCAGCAGCGTGACCTTGGCGGTCAGCCATTCGATGGCGCGGATGGTGCCGGACTTGAACGGGTTCTTGAAGGTGCCCGCATAGGACAGGCGGCGCATGTCGTAGGGGCGTTCGGCCCGCGCGGCCCTGCGGCGTGCGAGTTCGTCCTCGGAGACTTCGAGGCTGCGGACTTCGTCGCCTTGCGGGGTTGCGGTCAAGCGGGTCTGCCTTCTTGCGTCTGACGCGCCTCAGTAGTCCTCGCCGAAGCGGTTTGCAACCAGCGCCTCCAGCGCATCGGCAAGCTTCTCCGCTTCTGCGCCGGTGGTGGTGACGGCGATTTCCGTCCCGCGCGAGGCGGCGAGCATCAGCAGGCCCATGATCGAATCGCCCGACACGGTCATGCCGTCCTTGGACACCTGCGCCTGTGCGTCATGGTCTTCCACGACTTCGACGAATTTGGCGGAGGCGCGGGCGTGCAGGCCCTTTTCGTTGATGATGCGGAAGGTTCGTGCCGTCATGATCCGTTCAAGCGCCGCTGCCCAGATCGAGACTGTTTATATACTTGCGCCCCGCGTCAAGCGCGGCGGCGACGGCGTCGGGCACGGACAGGTCGCGGGATTTCGCCAGCTTGATGAGCATGGGCAGGTTCGCGCCATAGACGATGCGGCGGTCGGGGCCGCAACAGGCCATGAGCGACAGGTTGGAGGGCGAGCCGCCGAACATGTCGGTCACGACGACGACGCCCCCGCCGGTATCGACGGAATCGGCGGCGGCGCAGATTTCGGCCTGTTTGGCAGAGCGGTCGTGGTCATCCTCGATCGCGATGGCGCGCATCGCGTCCTGTTTGCCCACGACATGTTCGACGGCGGAAAGATATTCCCGCGCGAGCCCGCCATGTGCAACGATCACGATACCGATCACGCGCCCTTCACCCCGTTGCCGAGGGCTGCCACCCTCCGTTCCAGTTCACGGTGACGTTTTGACACCGGCCAGCCGGCCTCTGCAAGCGCTTTGGCCAGCATTTCGGCAACCGCGACACTGCGGTGTTGCCCGCCGGTGCAGCCGAAGCCGATGGAGAGATGGGCCTTGCCCTCTGCAACCGTAGCCGGAAGGAGAAAGAGCAGAAGGCCCTGCAACCTGTCGAAGAATTCGGCAAAGCGCGGGTCGGCGCGGACGTAATCCTCGACCGCGCGGTCGCGTCCGTCGAGGTCGCGCAGGGTGGTTTCCCAGTGCGGATTGCGCAGGAAGCGGCAGTCGAAAACCATGTCCACGCCGCGCGGAAGGCCGCGCTTGTAGCTGAAGCTTTGCAGCGAGACGGCGAGGCGGGCGGCGGTGCCCCGGTCGAACCAGCGGCCGAGTTCGGCCTTCAGGTCGTGGGGCGACATTTCGGTCGTGTCGATCAGGTGGTCGGCGCGGACACGGATGGGGGCGAGGAGGTCGATTTCGCGGGCCACGCCGTCATCGGGGGTTTCGGCCGGGGCGAGGGGGTGGCGGCGGCGGGTCTGGCTGTAGCGGCGGATGAGTTCGGGGACGGCGCAGTCGAGATAGAGCACTTCGAGGCCCACGCGGGGGTCGCGGGTCAGCCCGTCGATCAGTTCGATCAGCGCGGTGGCGTTGAAGTCGCGGTTGCGCACGTCGAGCCCCAGCGCGATGGGGCGGCCCAGCGGTTCGCCTTCGATCAGGCGCGGGACGAGCGAGAGGGGGAGGTTGTCGATGACTTCGTAGCCGAGGTCCTCGAGCGCGTCGATGGCCGTCGATCGCCCTGCCCCCGAGGGGCCTGTCACCAGCACGAGGCGGTGATCCTGAAGCCGGGTCTGGTCGTCCATCTGCGGACTGTCCGTCATTCCTTTCGCCCCGCCCTGACATAGTGCAGGAGCGCCGCGGGAAAATGGGGGGAGGACTGGCCGAGCACAAGGGCGACTGTCCGTCCGAGGTAGGTCACATCCCTGCGAGGGGGAAGGCGCATGTCTTCGGTGCGGGAAAGGTCGATTGCCACTGTCACCACCGTCTCGGGGAGCGCGTCGGCATGGAGGAGGCCCAGACCGCGCGCCTCGATCATGCCGCGCAGGGGCGGGGGGCAGGTGGCCACAAGCGCCGTGTCGCGGGTGGAAAGCGTCACCCGGTCATCCGCGACGAGGCGGGCGCCATGGGCCATGAGCGCGAGGGCGAGGGTGGATTTGCCGGCGCCGGAGGGGCCGGTGATCAGGAGCCCGCGCCCGTCTATGGCGACGCAGGTGGCGTGGAGGGTCAGGCTGTCGCCGGTCACACCGGCAGGCCCACCACGAAGCGGGCGCCCAGCGGGTCGGAGGTCACGTCGGCATGGGTCGGGCGGATGTTTTCGGCCCAGATGACGCCGCCATGCGCTTCGACGATCTGCTTCGATATGGCGAGGCCGAGGCCCGAATGTTCGCCGAACTGGCCCTGCGGGCGTTCGGAGTAGAAACGCTTGAACACCTTGGTCAGGGCCTGTTCGGGGATGCCGGGGCCCGTATCCTCGACCACCACCAGCACGCGGTTTTCGCGGCGGCGGGCCCAGACGCGCACGGCGTCGCCGTCTTCGCAGAAGGAGATGGCGTTGGTGATGAGGTTGACGAAGACCTGTGCGAGACGGGCTTCGAGGCCGCGGATCAGGATGGGGTCGGAGGGGAAGTCGGTGATGAATTCGACGCCCTTCGTCCGGGCCTGTTCGCCAAGGTATTCGGAGAGGTTGGTCAGGGTGCGGACGAGGTTGAATTCCTCTTCCTCTTCCTTGACGAGTTCGCTGTCGAGGCGGGAGGCGTTGGAGATGTCGCTGACAAGGCGGTCGAGGCGGCGGACGTCATGTTCGATGACATCCAGCAGCTTGTCCTTCTGGTCCTCGCGCTTGGCCACGCGGAGGGTGCCGACGGCCGAACGGAGCGAGGCGAGGGGGTTCTTGATTTCATGCGCCACGTCGGCGGCGAATTGTTCGTTGGCGTCGATGCGGTCGTAGAGCGCCGCGACCATGCCGCGCATGGCGACGGAGAGGCGGCCGATTTCGTCGGGGCGGGCGGCGAGGTCGGGGATGCGGACGCGGCCCGGGGCCATCTTGCGGGCGTCGCGGTCGCGGCCCAGTTCCGCCGCCGCGGCAAGGTCCGACAGCGGGTTGGCGATGGTGGAGGCGAGCATCAGGCTGAGTCCGAAGGAAACCATCAGCGAGACGATGAAGATGAGCAGGACCTGTTCGCGTTCGCCGCGCACCAGCGTGTCCACCATGGCCTGATCGGAGGTCAGGGCGACGATGGCTATGACCTTGCCGCCCTGCATGACGGGTTCGGCCACGGCGAGGACGATGCTGCCATCCGGCCCGCGACCGGTGATCTGGACGCCTTCGCCCTTGGCCGCCGAGGAAACGAGGGAGCGGACCATCCCGAGCCGGTCGAGCGGCGCGGCGTCATCGCCGCCGCCGATGGAGCCCACGGCCTTCCATGCGGCGGCGAGCGTGTCCACGATGGGGGTCGGGCGCTGGCGCAGGCCCGCGACTTCGCGCGGGGCGCCGGTCTTCTGGGCCGCGACGGTGCCGCCGGGGGTGAGGATGTAGGCTTCGACGCCCGGGCTGACCCGCGTGCCCGCGAGAAGGTCCGCGAGGCGTGCCGTGTCGGCGGTGCCGTCCGCAGTGCCGGCCTCGAACAGGTCGGAGACGAGGAGCGTCTCGTTGATCAGCGACTCGTTGCGGAGGGTGAGCAGGCTTTCGCGGAAGGGGTTGAGGAAGAGGACACCCCCCGCCAGCACCAGCAGCGCGAGCAGGTTGAACAGGATGATCTTCCGCGCCAGCGGCGAGCGGTTGAGCGAGACGAAACCGCGCCGGTCGCGCGAGGCGCGCAAGGCGGGATCGACCAGTGCCTCGCCCGAGGTCCAGTCTTCGCCGACAAGGACATCGCCGGAGCGGGTCCGGCGGTCCTGTTTCCCGAGGCGCGGTGAGGCCGTCATTTACTCTTCGTTGTAGCGGTAGCCGATTCCATACAACGTCTCGATAGCCGAAAAGTTTTCGTCCACCGCACGCATTTTCTTCCGCAGGCGCTTTATGTGGCTGTCGATGGTCCGGTCATCCACATAGACCTGGTCGTCATAGGCCACATCCATGAGCTGGTCGCGGCTTTTCACGAAGCCCGGACGCTGGGCGAGGGCCTGCAGCAGCATGAATTCGGTGACGGTCAGGGCGACGTCCTGCCCTTTCCACGTCACGGAATGGCGCAGCGGGTCCATCCGCAGGTGGCCGCGTTCCATGATCTTGGTTTCTTCGGTCACCGCCACCTCGCCATTGGCGATGGCGTCCTGGCGGCGGAGGAGGGCGCGGATGCGTTCGACGAGGAGGCGCTGCGAGAAGGGCTTTTTCACATAGTCGTCGGCGCCCATGCGCAGGCCCAGCACTTCGTCGATTTCGTCATCCTTGGAGGTGAGGAAGATGACGGGCATCGTGGTCTTCTGGCGCAGGCGCTGGAGCAGGTCCATGCCGTCCATGCGGGGCATCTTGATGTCCAGCACCGCCATGTCGGGAAGGCGGCGGTTGAAGGCATCCAGTGCCGATTGCCCGTCATTGTAGGTTTCGACTTCGAACCCTTCCGCTTCCAGGGTCATCGCCACGGAAGTCAGGATGTTCCTGTCATCGTCGACAAGCGCGATCCTCGCCATAATGCTATCCCTTGCTGCCCGTATGTTGCCAAGCGCAGGGCGACCGGTCTGATGCGGCCTTGTCCCTGTGCCTTATTTTTGTGGCCATGATCATTTCTCCGCCGACGGGAATCAACCGATATGTGCGAATCGGACCGTTTCGCCGGGGAAAGCGTCGCGGAAAACCCACAGGGATGGCTTATTTGCCGCAGTCGCGGGCAGGCGGGACAGGTCTGGGTCAATTGATTGCGCTAAACCGCAAGTGGTTGCGCTAACTGTGCGATTGCGTCCTGTTCCCATTCGGCGACCGCGTGTTATAGCGGATGCATGGCACCCCCATTGGCCCGGGGGATGACCATCCAACCCCTTGGCCCGGGTTGGTGTTTTCGGGAACTGGGAAGGCCGGCGCGACCCGGCCGCAGGAGCTTGCAGGATGACGAACGGACGCGTGAACCCCGCGCAGGAATTGGCACATCAAGGCATCACCGGTCTGGGGAACGTCTATTACAACTATCTGGAGCCTGCGCTGGTCGAAGAGGCCGTGAAGCGTGGCGAAGGACGGATCGGCAAGGGCGGCGCCTTCCTGTGTTCCACGGGGCAGTTCACCGGCCGGTCGCCCAAGGACAAGTTCGTGGTCCGCACCGCTTCGGTGGAAAACACCATCTGGTGGGAAAACAACGCGCCGATGGCGCCGGATGCCTTTGACCGGCTGCACGCGGACATGCTGGAGCATATGAAGGGCCGCGACTATTTCGTGCAGGACCTCTATGCCGGGGCCGACCCCGTGCACCGGCTGGATGTGCGGGTGGTGACGGAGCTAGCATGGCACGGGCTGTTCATCCGGCACCTGCTGCGGCGGCCGGATCGTGCGGAGCTGGACCGGTTCGTTCCGGAATGGACCATCATCAACTGCCCCGGCTTCAAGGCCGACCCCGCGCGGCATGGCTGCCGGACGGAGACGGTGATTTCGCTGAACTTCGACAAGAAGCTGATCCTGATCGCCAATACCGCCTATGCGGGCGAGAACAAGAAGTCGGTCTTCACGCTGCTGAACTACCTGCTGCCGGAAAAGGGCGTGATGCCGATGCATTGCAGCGCCAACCATGGCCTTGGCAATCCTGTGGATACGGCGGTGTTCTTCGGCCTGTCGGGCACGGGCAAGACCACGCTGTCGGCCAGCCCCGACCGCACGCTGATCGGGGATGACGAACATGGCTGGTCGGACCGCGGCACCTTCAACTTCGAGGGCGGCTGCTATGCCAAGACGATCAACCTGAACCCCGAGGCGGAGCCGGAAATCTATGCCACCACGCACAAGTTCGCGACGGTGGTGGAGAACATGGTCTATGACCCGGAAACGCTGGAGCTGGATTTCGACGATGACAGCCTGACGGCGAATACGCGTTGCGCCTATCCGCTGGACTATATCTCGAACGCGTCGGCGACGGGGTTGGGCGGGCATCCGAAGAACGTGATCATGCTGACCTGCGATGCCTTCGGCGTGCTGCCGCCCATCGCGCGGCTGACGCCGGCGCAGGCGATGTATCACTTCCTGTCGGGCTTCACGTCGAAGGTGGCGGGGACCGAGCGGGGGGTGACGGAGCCGACGCCGACCTTTTCCACCTGCTTCGGTGCGCCCTTCATGCCGCGCCGGCCGGAGGTCTATGGCAAGCTGTTGCAGCAGAAGATCGCCAAGCATGGCGCGACCTGCTGGCTGGTGAATACCGGCTGGACGGGCGGGGCCTATGGCACGGGCAAGCGGATGCCGATCAAGGCGACGCGGGCGCTGCTGACGGCGGCGCTGGACGGGTCGCTGGGGACGGCGGAGTTCCGGCGCGATCCGAATTTCGGCTTCGAGGTGCCGGTGGCGGTGAAGGGTGTGGATGCGGTCCTGCTGGACCCCCGTGCGACATGGGCGGACAAGGCGGCCTATGATGCGCAGGCGGCGAAGCTGGTGGGAATGTTCGCGGACAATTTCGGCCAGTATGTGCCCTTCATCGACGAGGATGTGAAGGCGGCGGCCATCGGCTGAGCGCTTTCGGGTTTCGGGACGGGGCGCGGGGGAAACCCTGCGCCCTTTGTCATTTGCGGGTGGCGGGTTTCGTCGGCCATGACCTGCAAAGCAAAAGGGCGCAAGGTTGCCCCTGCGCCCGTTCGTTTACTCTCGACCGCTGGTCAGAGCTTTTCGGTCAGTTCCGGCACCAGCGTGAAGAGGTCGCCGACGAGGCCGTAATCGGCCACCTGGAAGATCGGGGCTTCTTCGTCCTTGTTGATGGCGACGATGACCTTGGAGTCCTTCATCCCTGCAAGGTGCTGGATCGCGCCCGAGATGCCCACGGCGACGTAGAGCTGCGGGGCGACGACCTTGCCGGTCTGGCCGACCTGCCAGTCGTTCGGGGCGTAGCCCGAGTCGACGGCGGCGCGGGATGCACCGACGGCGGCGCCGAGCTTGTCTGCCAGTTTCTCGATCAGGGCGAAGTCGGCCTGCGAGCCCACGCCACGGCCACCGGAGACGACGATGCCGGCGGAGGTGAGTTCGGGGCGGTCGGAGGCGGCGACCTTGTCTTCGACCCACTTGGACAGCGAGCCGTCAGCGGCCACGGCGACCTTTTCCACGGCGGCGGAACCGGAATTCGCCACGGCGTTGAAGGAGGCGGTGCGGACGGTCAGCACCTTTTTCGCGTCCGAGGATTTCACCGTCTGGATCGCGTTGCCCGCGTAGATGGGGCGTTCGAAGGTGTCGGCGTCCACCACGGCGGTCACGTCCGAGATCACCATGACATCCAGCAGCGCGGCAGCGCGGGGCAGGACGTTCTTGGAAAACGCGGTCGCGGCGGCGGCGATGTGGCTGTAGTTGCCGGCCAGCGACACGATCAGCGCGGCGGTGGGTTCGGCCATGCCGTGATCATAGGCCGCGTCATCGGCGTGCAGCACCTTGGCGGCGCCGTCGAGTTTCGCGGCTTCGCCAGCGGCTGCGGCGGAGGTGCCTGCGACGAGGATATGGACTTCGCCCAGACCCTTCACCGCGGCCAGCGCCTTGGCGACGGCATCGGTTGCCAGTGCGCCGTCATTCACATCGGCGAGAAGAAGAACGGCCATCAGATCACCCCCGCTTCGTCTTTGAGTTTCGCGATGAGTTCGTCCACCGAACCCACCTTCACGCCGGCCTTGCGGCCTGCCGGTTCCACGGTCTTCACGACCGACAGGCGCGGCGCGACGTCCACGCCGTAATCGGCGGGGGTCTTGGTCGCGAGCGGCTTTGCCTTGGCCTTCATGATGTTCGGCAGCGAGGCGTAGCGCGGTTCGTTCAGGCGCAGGTCCACGGAGACGATGGCGGGCATCCTGACCGCGATGGTCTGGAGGCCGCCGTCCACTTCGCGCGTCACCTTCGCGGTGTCGCCTTCGACGGCGAGTTCCGAGGCGAAGGTGGCCTGCGACCAGCCCAGCAGGGCCGAAAGCATCTGGCCGGTGGCGTTCATGTCATTGTCGATCGCCTGCTTGCCGCAGAGGACGAGGCCGGGGGCTTCTTCCTTGACCACGCCCGCCAGCAGTTTGGCGACGGCGAGGGGTTCGATGTCGGTATGCACGTCGGCGGCGGCTTCGATCAGGATGGCGCGGTCGGCGCCCATCGCCAGCGCGGTGCGGAGCGTTTCCTGCGCCTGCTTCACGCCGATGGAGACGACGACGATTTCGGACGCGATGCCCTTTTCCTTGAGCCGGATCGCCTCTTCCACGGCGATTTCGTCGAAGGGGTTCATCGACATCTTCACGTTGGCCAGATCGACGCCCGATCCGTCCGCCTTGACGCGGACCTTCACGTTGTAGTCGATCACACGTTTGACAGGCACGAGCACCTTCATCGCGCAATTCCTTTTTCTGACGGTCCGCCGGGCGGACCTCCCAAGCTCTCGACAGCGTAGTTAGACCGTCACGCTGCGATGCAACAGACCAAATACGACAGGGAAACGCGTCGCGACGTCGCGTTTCCGTTGCGGTCAGCCCTCGCGGGTCAGGCCGGGCACCCAGAGGACGTCGGCCTTGCCGTCGTCATTGGCGATGCGGCCCGCGACGAAGAACCAGTCGGACAGGCGGTTGAGGTATTTCACCGCCTCGGGGTTGACCGATTCCATCGTGGCGAGTTCCACCGTCAGCCGTTCGGCGCGGCGGCAGACGGTGCGGCAGAGGTGCAGGTAGGCGGCGAGGGGGGAGCCGCCGGGCAGGATGAAGCTGCGGAGCGGTTCCAGTTTGGCGTTCATCGCGTCGATTTCGCGTTCCAGCCGCAGCACCTGCGCCTCCTGCATCCGGAGCGGCGTGTAGGGCAGCGTGGAGTCGAGGTGCATGTCGGGCGTGCAGAGGTCGGCGCCGAGGTCGAACAGGTCGTTCGAGATGCGGGCCAGCGCCGCGTCCATGTCGCCGGTGGCGTGCAGGCGGGCGAGGCCCACGGTGGCGTTGGTTTCGTCCACGGTGCCGTAGGCCGAGACGCGGGTGGCGTGTTTGGCGACGCGGGCGCCGTTGCCGAGCGCGGTTTCGCCGGCATCGCCGGTCTTGGTGTAGATCTTGGACAGGACGACCATGTTTACCCCCGGGAGTGCAGATAGGCGAAGGCCACGATCAGCGCGACGGCGACGGCCTGGGCGATGATGCGGTAGCGCATGATGCGGTTTGCGTGCTTGCGGTTGAAGTCGCCACCTTTGGCGAAGCCGCCGATGCCGACCATGAGGATGGCCAGCACGGCGAAGGCCGCAAGCGCGGCGATGATGAAAAGCGGATCGGAGAGCATTGGGTTTCCCTTCGTTCTTGACGCCTGATGTAGTGGGGAACGCGGGAAAAGCGAACGTGCAAAACGCCGCGTGGGCAGCAAAGGGCGACAGGTCAGCCTTTCGCGATGGCGCGGTCCAGCAGGCGGGTGGGCAGGATGCGCCGCAGGACGCCCGCGATGCGGGTGGGCGTGGTGACGTAATAGCGGGCGCGGGGGCGGGGGGATTCGACGGCGTGGATCAGCTTTTCGGTCACGGCCGAGGGCGGGAGTTCCCAGTAATCCTTTTTCTGCGCCGGTTTGTAGAGCCGGTCGCGGAGGGATTCGTATTCCGCACGGCGGGCGGAGTTTTCCCAGTCGATCCACTTTTCGAAATGCGGGATGGCGTTCTGGCGGATGCGGGTGCCGATGGGGCCGGGTTCGATGAGGATGACTTCGACGCCCGTTCCGGCCATTTCGAGGCGGAGGACGTCCGAAAGACCCTCAAGCGCGAATTTGGTGGAGACATAGGCGCCGCGCCATTTCGCGCCGACGAGGCCGAGGACGGAGGAGCATTGCACGATGCGGCCGTGGCCCTGCCTGCGGAAGGTGGGGATCAGGCGGCGGGACAGGTCGTGATAGCCGAAGAGGTTGGTTTCGAAGATCTCGCGCAGGGCGCCGCGGGGCAGGTCTTCCACCGCGCCGGGGCAGGCGAAGGCGCCGTTGTTGAAGACGGCGTCCAGCGTGCCGCCGGTGCGGGACAGCGTTTCGTCCACTGCGGCAGCGATGCTGTCTTCGGAGGCGTAGTCGAGCGGGAAGCTTTCGAGTCCCTCTGCCGTCAGGCGGTCGCAGTCGGCCTGCTGGCGGCAGGTGGCGAGGACGCGCCAGCCGCGCGATTTCAGGCTATGGGCCGCGTCATAGCCGATGCCGGAGGAGCATCCGGTGATGAGGATGGAACGCATGATACCTGCCCGCTGACTGTCCGTTGGCGCGGTTGTGCCGCAGGGGCGGGGCGTTGGCAACTGCGGGATGCTGCGGGATGACCCGTCCCGGGCTTGACCCGGGACCTCGTGCATCATGGTCGGGAAGGGCATGGATAGCAGGCCCCGGGTCAAGCCCGGGGCGGGGTTTGCCGTATCAGTCGGCAATCGGGAAGAGCGTACTTGTCGTCAGGCCCGGTGCGTCTGATGAAATGAGGCGGCGGTGGACGAAGCCGTCGATCCCGTCGCCTTCGATGCGGATATGCACCCAGTCGCCGGTCTGTTCCAGCATCTGCACGATCTCGCCCCTTTCGAGGCGGCCGATGACGGCGGCGTTGCGGCTGGCGGAGGCGCGGACATTGGCGGCTTCGGCGGTGATGGTGCGCAGGGTGACGGTGGGGTTGTTGAAGGGGTCCGGTGCGGGCGCGGCGGTCAGGGTGGCGTCCTGCAGGGTGGCTTCGGCCACGGGGGCTTCGGGCAGGGGGAGGATGCGGAGGCTGTCGGCCGGCGTGGCAACGGCGGCGGTTGCCGTTTCCGGCGCGGCGGGCGCGGGGGGGGCTTGTGTCGGGGCGAGTTGCACCGGGATGGCGGCGGCATAGGCGCCGGTCAGTCCCATGCGCTGCTGGCCGCGATCCTCGCCGCCGATCAGAAGGACGAGGTAGAAGGTGGCTGCGAAAAAGATCAGGTATTTGAACATGCTGGCACGGTCCGACTCGAAACGCTTAATGCCCAACGCGTAGCATGGCTTTTGGTTGAGTCGATCGTGAAAATTTTTCCCTGCAGGTGCGCGGTGCGGCGGGGGGAAGGCCGTGCTGTTTCGGCTGGACCGGGGGCGCGGGGCGTTTTACACAACATCAATGTCAGACACGCCCGATAGCCCCAAGATAGAGCCCATGCTGGTTGCCGAACCCCTTAGCCGTGCCATCGGCGAGCGGTATCTGACCTATGCGCTGTCCACCATCATGCACCGCGCCTTGCCGGATGCGCGGGACGGGCTGAAGCCGGTTCACCGGCGAATCCTCTATGCGATGCGGGAATTGCGGCTGTCGGCCACGGGGGGATTCCGCAAGTCGGCCAAGATTTCGGGCGACGTGATGGGGAACTATCACCCGCATGGCGATGCCGCGATCTATGATGCGATGGCGCGTCTGGCGCAGGATTTCAACGTCCGCTACCCGCTGGTGGACGGGCAGGGCAATTTCGGCAACATCGACGGGGATAACCCGGCGGCCAGCCGCTATACCGAGGCGCGGCTGACGGCGATTGCGGAAGTGCTGATGGAAGGGCTGGCGGAGAACGCCGTGGACTTCCGTCCCAACTATGACGGCACGCTGGAAGAGCCGGTGGTGATGCCCGGCGCGTTCCCGAACCTGTTGGCCAATGGCGCGTCGGGGATTGCCGTGGGGATGGCGACGAACATCCCGCCGCATAACCTGGACGAGCTGGTGGGGGCCTGCCACGCCATGCTGGGCAATCCGGCGATTTCGGATGACGAGCTGGTGGCGTTCGTGCCGGGGCCGGATTTCCCGACGGGCGGCGTTCTGGTGGAACCGAAGGACAGCATCCGCGACGCCTATCGCACGGGGCGGGGTTCTTTCCGGCTGCGGGCGAAGTGGGAGGTGGAGGATCTGGGGCGCGGGACGTGGCAGATCGTGGTCACGGAAATCCCGTATCAGGTCCAGAAGTCCAAGCTGATCGAGAAGCTGGCGGAACTGATCCAGACGAAGAAGATCCCGCTGCTGGCCGATGTGCGGGACGAATCCGCCGATGACGTGCGGATCGTGCTGGAGCCGCGGGCGCGGACGGTGGAGCCGGATGTGCTGATGGGGACGCTGTTCCGGAACAGCGATCTGGAAATCCGGTTCAGCCTGAACATGAACGTGCTGATCGACGGGAAGGTGCCGAAGGTCTGTTCGCTGAAGGAGGTGCTGCGGGCCTTCCTTGACCACCGGCGCGACGTGCTGCGGCGGCGGTCGGAGCATCGGGTGGAAAAGATCGACCACCGGCTGGAGATACTGGAAGGCTTCATCATCGCCTTCCTGAATCTGGACCGCGTGATCGACATCATCCGCTATGACGACGACCCGAAGCGGGCGCTGATGGCCGAGGACTGGTCGAAGGACCACAGGCGGGCGACATCGGAGAAGGATTACGTGTCCCCGCCCGAGGGCGAGGGGGAGCTGACCGAGGTTCAGGCCGAGGCGATCCTGAACATGCGGCTGCGGTCCTTGCGGCGGCTGGAGGAGATGGAGCTGATCCGCGAACGCGACGCGCTGATGAAGGAACGGGCGGATCTGGCCGACCTTCTGGAAAGCGAGAAGCGGCAGTGGAAGAAGATCGGAGCGGAGCTTGAGGATATCCGCAAGCGGTTCGGCAAGGACAGCCCCGGCGGGGCGCGGCGCACCACCTTCGCCGAGATGGGCGATGTGGAGGAGGTGCCCTTCGAGGCGATGATCGAGCGCGAGCCGATCACGGTGATCTGTTCGAAGATGGGCTGGATCCGCGCCATGAAGGGGCAGGTGGCGCTGGATTCGGACGTGAAGTTCAAGGACGGCGACGAGGGGCGGTTCATCTTCCATGCGGAAACCACGGACAAGATATTGCTCGTGGGCAGCAACGGGCGGTTCTACACGCTGCTGGGGGCCAACCTGCCCGGCGGGCGGGGGATGGGGGAACCCGTGCGCCTGATGGTCGATCTGCCGAACGAGGCGGAGATCGTGGAGTTGATGATCTTCCGCCCGGGCGAGAAGCTGCTGGTGGCCTCCACCGCCGGGGACGGGTTCGTGGTGCCGTCGGACGAGGTGCTGGCCCAGACGCGGGCGGGCAAGCAGGTGCTGACGGTGAAGGACGGGGTCAAGACGGCGCTGTGCCGTCGTGTGTCGGGCGATACGGTTGGGGTGGTTGGGGATAACCGCAAGATGCTGGTCTTTGCCCTGTCGGAATTGCCCGAGATGGCCAAGGGCAAGGGCGTGCGGTTGCAGAAGTACAAGGATGGCGGTCTGTCGGATGCCATCACCTTTGCCAAGGCGGACGGCCTGTCGTGGAAGGACCCTGCGGGGCGGACGCGGACCGAGACGGACCTGACGGAATGGACCGGGCCGCGTGCGGGTGCGGGCAAGATGGCGCCGCGGGGATTTCCGCGCGACAACCGGTTTACCTGAGTTGATTTGAGGGATGGTTTTGGATGGATCACACCGGGGAGATGAAGGTCGCTTACCGGGGTGATCCGGCGAAGCTGTTTCCGCTGGCGCTGGGCGTCGGCGTGCTGGGCGTCGTCACGCTGGGCATCTACCGTTTCTGGGGCAAGGCGCGGATACGGCGGCATGTCTGGGCCAAGGTCCGTCTGGGCGAGGACGGGTTCGAGTTCACGGGGACGGGGCTTGAGATGTTCCTCGGCTTCCTGATGGCCGTGGTGGTGCTGGCGGTCTATCTGGCGGTGGTGCAGCTGATCCTGTTCGCGGTGGGGATACGGTTCGTCTTCGACCCGCAGAACGAGATGGAGCAGATCGCGCAGGGGATTTCCATCGCGCTGTCCTTCCTTGCCGTGCTGCCCCTGACGCTGTTCGCAGCCTATCGGGCGCGGCGCTACAAGCTGGCGCGGACGCGGCTGCGGGGGATCCGCTTCACGATGGAAAGCGCGGCGGGCGGATACATGCTGCGCGGGCTGGTCTATCTGGCGCTGACGGTGGTGTCGCTGGGGCTGCTGTGGCCGCTGATGACCTACCGGCTGGAGGCCTTCATGACCGAGCGGACGTGGTACGGCGATGCGCGGTTCCGGCAGGGCGGGCGGTGGACGGGGCTGTATCCCGCCTACGGGCATGTGCTGGCGGGGATGGGGTTCGGCCTGCTGGCGGTGGTCGCGGGGCTGGGCGGCAGTCCGGGGATTGCGGGGCTGCTGGCGGCCGTTGGCGGGGTCTGGGGGATGGTGGGGCTGATCCTCTATCGCGTGCGGGCCTTTGCCTATCTGATGTCGCACAAGGAGATGGACGGGGGGCTGGGCTTCCGTGCCGCGCCGCGGGCGGGGACGGTGGTCTGGCTTTACATCAAGGGGGTGCTGATCGTCGGTCTGCTGGGGGGCGTGGCGTCGGGGGCGATCTTTGCGCCGGTGGGGGCCGTGGCGGCGGGGATCGAGACGGCGTCCGACCTTGTGAAGCTGGAAACCGCGGTGCTGGGGGTGGCGGCCTATCTGCTGCTGCTGGCGGTGTTCGGGGCGCTGTCGCTGGTGTTCATCAGCCAGCCGATCCTTGCGCATTTCGTGGACAGCGTGACGGTGACGGGGGTGCAGGTGCTGGAACGGGTGCGGCAGCGCGGGGCCGATACGGGTGCGGATGCCGAAGGGTTGTCGGATGCGCTGGACATGGGCGGGGCGTTCTGATGGGCGGGTTGATGCTGCCCGCGCCCGAAGAGGCGGTCTGGTATGACGGGCAATCGGCGCGGCGGCAGGCGGTGACGGTGGAGCCGTCGCCGGACGGGCGGGGGCTGCGTTTCGGGCGCGAGGTCTGGCCGCTGGACCGGCTGCGGCGGATCGAGGGCGAGGGGCTGGTGCTGGCGCTGCTGACGGGCGCGGGGGACGAGCTGCCGCATGATCCGGCGCGGCTGGTGCTGGCGGAGGGGCCCCTGGCCGCATGGGTGCGCGGGGCCGCGCCCGCGCTGGAGCGGCGGGATGTGCGGCGAGGCACATGGGGCCGTGTGGCGGGGCGGGTGGTGTTGGCGGGCGTGGCGCTGGCGGCGATCCTGTTCGTGTTCCTGCCGCGGATTTCGGACATGCTGGCCGAGCAGTTGCCGCTGGAGCAGGAAGTGGCCTTCGGCGATGCCGTGGTGCGGCAGGTGGAGGGGTGGCTGGGGGGCGACGGGTCGCTGGCCTGCACCTCCCCTGCGGGGCTGGCCGCGCTGGAGCGGATGGAGCGGCGGCTGACCGAGGGGCAGGGACTGGCCTATGACGTCGAGCTGTCGGTTCTGGACCACGAGATGGTGAATGCCTTTGCCGCCCCCGGCGGGCGGATCGTGCTGCTGCGCGGCCTTCTGGACGAGGCGGAGACGGCCGAGGAGGTGGCGGGCGTCCTTGCCCACGAGATCGGGCATGTGGAGGCACGGGACCCCGTGCGGCTGGCCTTCCGGTCGGCGGGATCGGCGGGGATCATCGCGCTGGTGCTGGGGGATGTGACGGGCGGGACGGTGGTGGGCCTGCTGGGCGAGCATATGCTGAGCGCCTCCTACACCCGCGAGGCCGAGGCGGCGGCGGATGCCTTTGCCTATGCGCTGCTGGCGCGGACGGGTGTCGGGACCGAGGGGCTGGCGGCGTTCTTCGGGCGGATCGAGGGGATGGGGGGCGACATTCCGGAAATCCTGTCCACCCATCCGGCCAGCGGCAGCCGCGCCGAGGCCGCGCGGGATGCGGGCGGGGCGGCGGAGCGGCCCGTGCTGACCGGGGCGGAATGGGCGGCGCTGCGGGCCATCTGCGGTTAGGCTGCGCCGACTTTGGGGGCTATTCCCGAGCGGTCGGCTTCGGCGCGGGTTCGGAACTGTAGGTCGGGCCGGACCTTGCCGGCGGGCAGCGCGGTCCCGCGAAATGTCCGGAACAAGGTACCCCGTTCCGGACAGATCACTCGTTACTCCACACGAATAGGATGCGCCAAGCCTGCCTATCCATCTGTAGAATTATATCCTGCAGGAGGCTTTGCAAGCCTTACTTGCATGGCGGAAATGCCTACACCTCTGGATTGAAGGCCATCCGGCCCCCTATGCCCTGTCGATCCGCAGCCAGACGCCGCCTTCGGGGCGGAGGGTCAGGATCATCACGGGTTTCGGTGCCTTGCCGGGAATGGCGGTGAAGCGGAAGCGGGCGAGCAGGGTGGACAGGATGATCACCGCCTCCTGGAGGGCGAAGTTCGCGCCGATGCAGATGCGGGGGCCGTCGCCGAAGGGAAGGAAGGCGAAGCGGTCGGTCTGGTGTCCCGGCGCGAAGCGGTCGGGATCGAAGCTGTCGGGATCGGACCAGAGCTTGCGGTGGCGGTGCAGGGCGTAGATGGGCAGGATGACGGTATGCCCCCGCCGCACCTCGCGCCCGCAGAGTTCGTCATCGGCCTGCGCCGTGCGCGACAGGAAGGCGGCGGGCGGGTAGAGGCGCAGCGTTTCGTCGATGATCTGGCGGATATAGGGCAGGCGCGGCACGTCGGCCGCCGTGGCGGCACGGGTGCCTAGGACCGACTGCGCCTCGGCCCGTGCGCGGTCCTGCACCGACGGGTCGAAGGCACAGAGATAGAGCGCCCAAGCGAGTGTCAGGGCGGTCGTCTCGTGCCCTGCCACGATGAAGGTGAGGAGGTTGTCGCGCAGCTCTTCGGTCGTCATGCGGCGGCCGGATTTCGGGTCCTCGCCCGCCATCAGCAGGTCGAGGAGGTCGGGCATCGGCTTGTCGGGCCCTGCGGCGCGGCGGCGGTCGATGGTGGCATCGGCCATGCGCTTCATGTCGCGCAGGCCCGGGCCGGAAAGGAGGCGGGAGGGGCGGGGCACCCATGGCGGTGCGCCGAGGATGTCGAGGAGCGATACCTTGGCGGTCTGCGAGATGTAGGCGTCGATGGCGCGGTGGACGGCGTTGCGGTCGAATTCGTCGTTCCCCGAGAAGGTGACGTCCGAGATCACCTCGAATGTGGCGGTGACCATTTCCTCGAAGGCATCCGCCGCGCGGCCCGTGGCGGCATCGAAGCGTTCGGCCGCGCGTTCGGCGGCGGCGGTCATCACGGGGGCGAGGTTGGCCACGTTGCGGTGCGAGAAGACCGGCGCGGCGGTGCGGCGCTGCCAGAGCCATTCCTGCCCTTCGGCGACGAACATGGACTTGCCGATGCCGGGGCCGAGGATCAGCTTGGTGACATCGGATTTGGGGTAATCCTCGACCCTGTCGCGCAGGACGCGGCGCAGGGCGTCGGGGTCCAGCAGCATGTGCCAGGGCTTGCCGGCATAGTTGGAGATGATGGGGGCGTAGGTCGCAATCTCGGGGATCAGTTCCAGCACGTTGCGCCGCCCGGCCCGCAGCGAGCCGAGGATGCCCATCGGTTCCAGCGCGAGGGGCACGCGGACCGGCAGGGGTCTGTCTGGGCTGGCGTCGCGGGGCATGGCGCATACTCCTGTCTGCCAGAGATAGGCGGGGCGGTGCTGCGCGGAAAGTGCGACCGTTGCGCACCGGTCCCGCAGCCGCTATCCGGTAGGGGGGCCGAGGGCCGCGATTGATGGGAGATTCCATGCTGAACCTGCGCCGAGTGGCCCTTTTCGCCGGCCTGTGCGTCCTTGCCGCCTGTGGCCGCAACGATCTGGAGGAGCCGCCGGTCCCGCTTGGCGATTTCGCGCTGGGGCTGAACATCGTGGTCGCGGACAATGTGCAGAAGGTCCCGATTTCGCGCGAGGCGTCGCCGGAGGAGTGGGAAGAGGTCATGAAGGCCGCCGTCGCCGACCGGTTCGGGCGGTATTCCGGCGGCCGGCTTTACAATATCGGGATCTCGGTGGACGGCTATGCGCTGGCCCCGCCCGGCATTCCGGTGGTCGCCGCGCCGAAGTCGGTTCTGGTGATCACGGCCAATATCTGGGACGACGCGACGCAGACCAAGCTGAACCCCGAGGGCGAGCAGTTCACGGTCTTCGAGGGGATGTCGGGCGAAACCGTGATCGGGACGGGGCTGACGCGGACCAAGAAGAAGCAGATGGAAGTGCTGTCCTACAATGCCGTGAAGCGGGTGGAGCAGTGGCTGCTGGACCATCCCGAGTGGTTCCCCAAGGCGGGCGAGGTGCCGGTTCCCCTTGCCGCCGAAGGGGAGGCTGCGGCGAAGCCCGCGGCGGCGAAACCTGCCGCCACCGTGCCCGCGGCGGGTAACACGGCCGCGACGGGGACCACGGCGGGGACCACGGTGCGCCGCCTGCCGCTGCCGCCGCCGCAGACGCCCAGTCCGCACCCCGGACCGTCGCTGCCCTGAGGCGTGCGCACCGCGCCCTTTCGGCTTGATTTTCCCCCGTGGGCGGCTTAATTCGCCGCCCGTGTATCAAAGGGCCATTCGAGGCCCCCCAATCCGAAGGCCCGAGGAC
>AYNO01000068.1 GCA_000500915.1 Rhodobacter sp. CACIA14H1 | reverse complement strand
CCATCTGGCGCGATGTCTTTGCGGACGAGGCGAAGTCACGCCTTGTCACCGTTCTGGGCACGCAGGCAGGGAATGTCTGGCTGACCGACCGGCAACTGCGTGCCGAAAGCTGGCAACGTCTGGAGCCGGACACCTATGCGGCACCTGCCCTGCTTTTCGACGAGGTGGCCGCGACCACCTATTTCGGCGGATCGATCGTTTCGGACAGCGGCTTGCGGACCGAATTGATGCAACGCGCCAGCCTTTCCCAACGGGATGCCGAAGCCTGGCTTTTCGGCCTGTTGTCGGGTCAGGACGCGATCGAGGACTCTGTCCCTGCCGTCATGGCCCGACTGGCCGAACAGAAGGCACGGCTCGCCGACGAGGGTCTGAGGTTTACGGCCTACGAAGGGGGCCAGCACGTCCACCACCGTTTCGCCGTGGCCGATCTTTCCGAGGCGGAGGCGGAGTCGCTGGCGCAGATACTCGGAACCTTCGTCCGCAGCCGCGACATGGGCCGTCTTTATACCGCCCTGTGGGACGGGTGGCGCGGAATCGGGGACGGCCCCTTCATGCAGTTCACGGAGGCGGGACTGCCGACGCCCTGGGGTTCGTGGGGCGTTATTGCCTATCCCGGGGACAGCACGCCCCGTGGTGATTTCCTGATGGCAAGGCAGGCCGAAGGCGGATCCTGGTGGGGCGAAGGCGGCGGGGCGCAGTACCTGCAGGGCATCACTGCCAACGGGACGGAAGGGGCAGACGCGCTGGAAGGCACCGACGAGGAGGATTTCCTTGCTGGTCTGGGTGGCGATGACACCTTTGTCGAAAGCGGTGGACGAGACGGTATCAACGGCGGCGAGGGCACGGATACCTACCGTGTCGCCGGTCCGCGCAGCGACTACACCGTTGCACCCGAAGGCGCGGGGCAGCGCGTGACCGGTCCCGCCGGAAGCGCCTATCTTGTGAATGTCGAGACGCTTGCCTTCGGCGACGGCGGGACCTTGTCGATCGCCGTGCGCTAAAGGACCGTTCGCACGTGCCACAGCTCGGGGAATAGCTCTACTTCCAGCATCCCGCAGATAGGATATCCCGGCCGTGCCGCCGGTCCCGCGCTTGAACCCGATGACGCGCTCGACCGTCGTGACGTGGTTGAACCGCCATCGGCGGAAGTAATCCTCGAAATCCACCAGTTTCTCGCCCATCTCGTAGGCTTCCCAATGCGCTGCCGGGTCTCGATACACCGTCTGCCAGACGGCCAGCACGCCATCATCCTTTGCCCAGCTTTGCCGGAGGTCGCGCCGCAGCACCGGGTCCGGAACAGGCAGCCCCGTCCGCGCCAGTCTCCGCAGCACCTCGTCATAGAGGGACGGGCGCCCCAGTTCTTCTTCCAGCAGCGAAACGATGTCGGGCCGGTGCCCGTGCGGTTTCAGCATGGCAAGGTTGCGGTTGCCGACCGAGAACTCGATCAACCGGTATTGCCAGGACTGGAAACCGGAACTCTGGCCCAGATCGTCGCGGAACCGCGTGTATTCCGACGGCGTCATGGTGCGCAGCACATCCCATGCCGAGTTGAGCTGTTCGAAGATGCGTGCCACCCGTGCCAGCATCTTGGATGCCTCGGCCATGCGGTCAGCGGCGATTGCCGTTCGGGCGGCAGAGATTTCGTAAAGCGCCAGTTTCATCCAGAGTTCGCTTGTCTGGTGCTGGATGATGAAGAGCATCTCGTCATGGGCGGATGACAGCGGAAGCTGTGCCGTCAGGATGCGGTCCGTCTGCAGGTAGGCGCCATAGGACATCCGTTGCCTGAAGTCCGTCTCGGCACCGTGGGGCGTATCGTTCTGGGTCATGTCTCTTTCCTTGAAAAACCGGTGTCTCAGGAAAAAGCGCGGTCCCTTCTGCTCTGCACCGAAAGCGATGCCATCTTGCGCCAGAGCGCGACCCATCCTGCCGGCCGGCAGACCGGAGGCAAGCGTCGTTTCCCACAGAGGGCGCGCGGCGGGATCATTCCCCGGTCTCCGGAATGGCGGTCTGACCGCTTTGCAGCAGCACGCCGGATGCATCTTTTCCCGACCAAGAAGCACGCATGGAAAGACCTGTCAAACAGAACGGCCCGTGGTCCGGAAGACGGGCCAGCGCCAGCGCCAGTGTCAGGCGCGGATCGTCTCGACGGTCAGGTTGCCGTTCGTGTACACGCAGATGTCGGCTGCAATGGCCATGGCCTTGCGGGCGACATCTTCGGCGGGCAGGTCGGACATCATGAGGCCGCGTGCAGCGGCCAGCGCGAAGTTGCCGCCCGATCCGATGGCCGCGACGTCATGTTCCGGCTCCAGCACATCGCCGGCACCGGTGATCACGAAGAGGTCCTTGCCGTCGGTGACGATGAGCATGGCTTCGAGGTTGCGGAGGTACTTGTCCATCCGCCAGTCCTTTGCCAGATCGACACAGGCGCGGGCGAGTTGGCCGGGGGCGGATTCCAGTTTCCGTTCCAGCCTTTCAAGCAGCGTGAAGGCATCCGCCGTCGATCCCGCAAAGCCGCACACGACGTCGCGCCCGCCCGGTGACAGGCGGCGGACCTTCCGGGCTGTTCCCTTGATGACCGTCTGGCCAAGGCTGACCTGACCGTCGCCCGCGACGACGACCTGACCGCCTTTGCGGACGGCAAGGATGGTGGTCCCGTGCCAGCCGGGGAATTTGTCGTCGGACATGCGGGCCTCCTGTCTTTGGCACATATGGGCACGGGCGGGACAAAAGGAAAAGGGCGGCCGCGACGGGCCGCCCCTTGATGCGGTGGGTCGGGGATCAGATGGCCGAAGCGATCCAGTTGGCCAGCGCGGCCTTGGGCGCGGCGCCGACCTTGTTCGATACGACCTGACCGTCCTTGAACAGGAACAGCGCGGGGATGCCACGGACGCCCAGTTGCGCGGGGCTGTCGGGGTTTTCGTCCACGTTGACCTTCACGATCTTCACCTTGCCCGCGTATTCGGTGGCAAGTTCTTCCAGAGCCGGGCCGATCTGGCGGCAGGGGCCGCACCATTCGGCCCAGAAGTCCACCACGACAGGGATGTCCGATTTGCGGACTTCGGTGTCGAAGGTGGCGTCGGTGACGGCGACGGTCGCAGCGCCCATCTGTCATATCTCCTGAATGGAATATCGGCCGGCAAAACTAGGGATGGCGGGGGGAGTCGTCAAGGGCCGGACCTCAAGGGATCGTGGTGCGGGCCAGTGCCGCACTCACGATATCGGGAGGAAGTGGCATGAGGCGTGCTTCGCGGGTCCAGAGGATGGCGGTCTGGATCCTGCGGTCGGGATAAAGCAGGGCAAGGGCCTGCGCATAGGCACCCATCTGGCGGAGGATGCCTTCGGGCGTGTCCTCGGGGCGGGTCGGGATCATGCGGTTGGTCTTGAAGTCGATGGCGGTGACGCGGTCGGGTTCGACGATCAGCCGGTCGATGGTGCCGCGCATCTGCCGGTCCAGAAGCGGGGCGGTCAGTTCCACCTCTGTCAGGGCCGGTATGGCGAAAAGGGCGGGGTGGGCGGCCATGGTGGCCAAGGCTTCCGGCAGGACATCGGCGCGGAGGGTCGCATCGGGGACCAGCGTTCCGGCAAGGGCGGCGTGGTCGCGGGGGTGGGCCGCGGGCAGATGTTCCAGCAGCAGGTGCAGGGCAGAGCCGCGTGCCATCGCCGTTTCCTCGTCCAGCCCGTCGCCGGGAATGGCCTTCGCCCCGCCGAGGCCGGAAGGGGAAAGCGGTTGCGGAGGGCGCGGTGCAGGCGTGGCGGGGCGGGTGGCCCAGTCGGGAAGCGGTGGCAGTTCGGCCTTGATAGAGACTGTTTTCACCGGCGCGGGCCATATGCCGAAGCTGTGACGCAGGATGCCGCCGGGCAGGGTTTCGGCACCTGCCGCCTGCATTCCACGGGACACGAGATTGTACCACGCCAGATCCTGCTTCGCCTCGCCCGCGCCGCAGACGATGAGCCATGACCGCGCACGGGTCAGCGCGACATAGAGCAGGCGCAGGCGTTCCTCGGACTCGCGTTCTTTGCGGCGGGTGCGGGCGGCGGTGATGGGGGCGGGGCTTTCGTCGGCAGGGGTGCGCCAGACCGGGGTGCCATCGATATCCACCACCTCGTCCCGGTCGCGGGATTTCGGGTCGCAGGTGTCCGGCAGGATGACGATGGGGGCTTCCAGCCCCTTCGCGCCGTGGACCGTCATGACGCGGATGCGGCGGCCTTCGCTGTCGGTCTGGCGCTTTACCTCCACCTCGTCGGTGGCCAGCCAGACGAGGAAGCCTGTCAGACTGGGCACGTTGCCGGTTTCGTAGGCCAGCGCCTGAGACAGCAACTCGTCGATGCCATCTTCGGCCTCTGGCCCCAACCGCTGGACCAATCGGCGGCGGGCATCGTGGCGGGTGAGCAGGCGGTCGATCAGATCATAGGGGCGCAGGTAATCCGACTGGTCGCGCAGGTCGGTCAGCATGGCGTGGGTTTCGGGGAAGTCGGCGGCGCGGCTGCGCAGTGCCTCCCACAGCCAGCCCTCGCGGGGTTGGGCGAGGGCGTGGAGTTCCGCTTCGGTCCAGCCGCAGAGCGGGGAGCGGAGGACGGCGGCTAGGGACAGGTCATCCTCGGGCGTTGCGAGGAAGGAAAGCAGCGCGGTGATGTCCCTGACCGCCAGTTCCGCGCCGAGTTTCAGCCGGTCGGCACCGGCGATGGGCAGGCCGCGCATCTTGCAGGCGCGGATGATTTCCTGGAACAGGTCGGATCGGCGCTGCACGAGGATCAGCACATCGCCCGCATGGACAGGGCGGACGTTGCCCCTGTTGTCGGTGATCGCCGTCCCTTCGTCGATGAGGCGGCGGATTTCGTCGGCGATGCCTGCGGCAAGACGGGCGGCGTGGTGCTCTTCGGTAATCAGGTCCACGGGGTTGCGCCAGTCGTCTTCGTCCGCCGCCTTGGCCTTTTCGATCAGCGGCCAGAGGTCCACGCGGCCGGGCATGTCCGGCCAGAAGGCGATATGGCGCGAGGTGCCGCCGAGGGCGGAGGGGAAGCGGTCATGGAAGGTTTCGTCCACCACGCGCAGGATGGCGGGCGAGGAGCGGAAGGAATGTTCCAGTTCAAGCGACTGGAAGGCGCGTTCGACAGCGCGGAAGCGGGCAGCGAAGGCGGTCTGCTTTTCGTCGAAGGCCGCCACGTCGGCCCCCTGGAAGGAATAGATCGACTGTTTCTTGTCGCCCACGACGAAAAGCGTCCGGTCCACCTCGCGCGCGCCGGAGCCGGCGGTGAATTCGGCGGCAAGGGATTCGATCACGCGCCACTGGTCGGGAGAGGTATCCTGTGCCTCGTCCACGAGGATGTGGTCGATGCCCCCGTCGAGGCGGAACAGCACCCATGCGGCGACGGCGGGATCTGTCAGCAAGGCCGAGGCGCGGGAGATCAGGTCGTCGAAGTCCAGCCAGCCGCGTTCGGCCTTGCGCTGTTCGTAGAGGGGCAGGAAGGCGCCGGCGAAGCGATGCAGGGTGAGGGCGCGGTCCATCGCCTGCAGACCGCAGCGGATGGTGCGGGCGGATTCGACGCGGCGCATGAAGTCCGCGAGTGTGTCTGACAGGGGGCCAAGAGCGGCGCGGGTGTCTTTGGTGGGGAAGCTGTCGGTTTTTGCTGTGAAGGGCGCCTTGGCGCTGCTGCCGAAGAGGAAGCAGGATTCAAGGTCGGTCAGGGTGGAAGGCGTCGGGTTGGCGTAATCAAGGAGGATCAATTTGGCGGCGGCTTTTACATCGGTGCTGGTGCCGCGTTGCATCGCGGCGATGACATCCGGCATCCACGTGGCTTCGTCGCCCAGGAAGGTATCGGCCAGAAGGGTATCGACACTGTCGCCCGGTTTCAGCCCGAACAGGCGGCGGGCGGCGTCTTCGGTCAGGGGGCGGGCGAAACGGGCACGTTGGCCGACGATCTGCTGCACGAGATCGCCGAAATCTTCGCCCGTCCATGCATGGGCAAGGGCGGCGACGGCGTCGGGGGCAAGCGAGTCGGCCAGTTCCTCGACGATTTCGTCGCGCAGGAGGCGGGCGGTGCGGTCATCCAGTTCGGTGAATTGCGGGCTGACCCCCGCCTCCAGCGGGAAGCGGCGCAGGAGGCTGGCGCAGAAGGAGTGGATGGTCTGGATGCGCAGCCCGCCGGGGGTTTCGATGGCGCGGGCGAACAGGCGTCGGGCCTGTGCCAGCGTATCCGCGTCGATGCGGCCGCCTTCGCCCAGTTCGGCAAGGGATGTCCGGAGTTCGGCATCCGGTTTCATCGCCCATTCGCCCAGACGGCGGAAGAGGCGGTTCTGCATCTCGGTCGCGGCGGCCTTGGTGTAGGTGAGGCAGAGGATGTGCTGCGGTTCCACCCCGCCCAGCAGCAGGCGGGCGACGCGGTCGGTCAGGACGCGGGTCTTGCCCGATCCGGCATTGGCGGACAGCCATGTGGAGGCGGCGGGTTCGGCGGCCTGCACCTGCCGTTCGGAGGCGGATTGCGTCATGGTTGTTTCCCCACGGGTTCGGCGGCGGGATGGGCCGTGGTGTCCCATTCGCCGAAGCGCGACAGGTGGTCGTAGTCGCCCTCGAAGCGTTCCTTCTGCACGGCGCGGCGGGCGGTGTAGCCGGCGGCTTCGTGGGTGTAATGGCCGATCAGGGCGTGCAGGCCTTCCCACACCTCGGCGGTCAGGGCGGGGGTGATTTCGGTTTCCTCGACCTTCGGCGTGCTGCCGAGGCCGACATAGGTGATGCGGGCAACCTCGGACGCTTCCAGCCCGGGGAAACCGTCGCGTTCGGCCATCGCTGCGGCGAGGAGGAGTTGTTTGTCGAAGGCCTTTTGTGCGGCTTGCGACGGGGGCGTGCCTGTCTTGTAATCGAGGATGTGCAGCCGTCCGTCCGGCAGGCGGTCGATGCGGTCGGGCGTTCCTGTCAGCCGGAAGTCGAGCGGGGCGAGCGTCACGCCCCCCGCCTTTTCCAGCACGACGGGCGTGCCGCTGTCGCGCCCATCGATGGACAGGAAGAAGTCTGCGGCGCGGGCGAGACGCGCCAGCCACAGGGCGCGGGCGGCGGGCCAGGGGACCATTTCGGCCAAGGTGGCGCGGGCGGTTTCCATCAGGCGGTTCTTTGCGGCGTGCAGGGTTTCGCCGTTCGGACGGTCCTTGACGAAGGTTTCAAGGATCCTGTGCAGGATCTGCCCGCGCAGGGCTGCGTCGGGTTCGTGGCGCAGCGGGTCCAGCCGTTTCAGTCGCAGGACGTAGCGGCAGTAGATGGCATAGGGGTCGCGGATCAGCAGGCCGATGCGGGTCAGGGACAGTTCCTTCGGGCGCTGGTCGAGCGGCGGACGGGGCGACGGGCGGCGGGCCGGGCGCAGGCGCGGGTCGGCCTGCTGGTCCGGTGTGGGCTGCTCCAGTGACGCGACAAGCGAAAGCCAGTGATTGCCCCGGTCGCGCATGGCCGCCAGCGCAGCAGGGCCGTTGCGGGCGGGCAGGCCTTCCATCAGGTTCATCAGACGGTTCAGCCAGCGGGAGGGGACGGTCTCCGCCTCGGCATCGCGGGTGGCGCGTGTCAGGATGACCTCGGGGGCGGCGGCGGCAATCTGGTAATCGTGCGCGGACAGGCCGACTTGCCGTTCGGGAAGCAGAAGACCCGCATCCTTGCGCATCTTGCGGTTCAGCCACGGGTCGGGATCGGGCAGGCGCGGCCAGGCCCCATCGTTGAGGCTGGCAAGGACGACGAGTTGTGCCGAATGCTCGCGCGCCTCGCGCGGGCCGAGAAAGAGGATGCCGGGATGTGCGGTCACGGTTTCGCGCACCTCGCCCCGAGCGATGACGGCTTCGAAGAGATCGCGGTAGGCGGCGGGTGTCAGGGTTCCGCCCGCGTCCGACTCGCGCCGGATCGTGTCCATCAGGGAGAGGGCTTCGTTGCCTGCCTCTTTTTCCCAGAGCGTTCCGGTTCCGTCAGGCGCGGTGCCGCGAGCCAGTCTTTCGGCCAGTCCTCGGTGGGTTTCGGCCAGCGAGGCGAGCGTGGAGGTTCCGACCGCAGCGGCCTGGTCTATGATCGACGAGAGGGCACTTGCCCAATCCGTCAGCCCCTTGTCACCACGCCTTTCCGCGCGGGCGTCGGCCCATGCCAGCAGGTCTGCGCCGGTCGGGAAGGCCGGACCTTCCCGCCTGAGCTTCAGTTCCAGATCCCGGGTGTGCAGCAGATGCCTGCCTCTGTCGCTGCCGGTAAAGGTCAGCGGGTGTTTCAGCAGCGTCAACAGGGCATCGGATGTCAGCTTCGTGCCAAGGATGCCGGCCACATGGCGCAAGAGTCGGCCCGGGGCGGACAGGGCCAGTGGCCGTCCTGCCGAATCGTCCGGCACGATGCCCCAACGGTCCAGCGCGGCGGCGACACGGCGGGTCAGCATCCGGTCGGGCGTGACCAGCGCGGCCGGGACGCCCGTTTCCGCTGCCTTTCGCAGGATGAGGGCGATGGCCAGGGACTCCGATCTTGGCGTCGGTGCCTCGATCAGGGTCATGGTGGCCGTCGTGCCGGTCAGGTCGGGCAGGGCGTTCCCTTCTTCCAGCCACTGGTCGGTGACGGGGGCGGGTCTGAGCGACAGCGAGATCAGCCTGTTGCGGTCCGGCGCGGGCGGGCGGGCGTCGGTCCATGGGCGGATGCTGGCGGGCGGGATGTCCAGCCTGTCCATCAGACGGCGGAACCGGAACTGGGGGTGATCCTCGGCCGTCATGGCATCCGTCAGGCGGTCCCAGACCCACCCCGGCATTTCGGTGTCGAAACCGGGAAGGACGAGCGCCCCCTGCGGCAAGCGTGCGACGGCTGCCATGAAGGTGGCCGTGGTGCCCCGCGATCCGGTGGAGCCTGCGACGATGACGGGGTTCTGCGGTGGCGTTGCGTTCCAGAGGGCGGTCAGCCGGTCCACGGCCATGCGCTGGCGGGTTTCGGCATCGGGTGCGCCCGTGCCGGAAAAGAAAGGGGTAACGATGCGCAGGAATTCGCGGGTACGTGCCCAGTGGGCCGAATGCTCTGATACATCCAGTGCTGCGATGGTCGCGGGCGGGACGGCTTCGCCCTGCATTTCGTCCATCAGCGTGGCGAGGCTGTCGGCAAGATCGAAAAGGGCGGCGCGCGGGGCGAGGTCTGGCTGGCCCTCCAGAAGGCCCGAGACGAGTTGCGTGAGCTCAAGACGCCGGCGCAGGGGGCTGACGGCGGCCGGCAACCCCGCCAGCGGCTCGCCCTCGGCAATGTCCGTCAGGACACGCAGGCGGGGCAGGAAGCTTGTCCCCCTTGCGACAAAGGCCTCGGCCACGCGGCGGCGCATCCTGTTCGTGTTGAGATACAGGGTTACACGGGCCATCGACTCCGGCGGGTGGTCCCGTAGCCGGTGGCAGAGGCCATCGACAAGCGCGGTCGCGAAATCGACGCCGGGGGGGAGGTGGAAAAGGCGGGGCGCGGCTTGCGAGAACATCATGGGGACGAGGTAAGGAGCGCTTCGGCAAGTGCAATGCCTTCGGGTCGGCCGACATCGCACCAGCCGCCATTGTGGATCAGGCCGAAGAGACGGCCCTGCGCGATCATGCGGTCCCAGAGCAGGTTCAGGGAGAAAACCTCGGCATCGATGTCCGAGAGGCCCTCGGTCCGGATCATCTGGGCGCCCAGATAGACCGGACCGGACGCACCTGCTGCCCGGGCAAGGCGGTTGTCGCCGTCCATCAGGAAATCGCCAGCCCCCGCATGGCCTGTCGCACGGTCTGGTGGCAGGAGCAGGAGGAGGCCGTCCATCCTGTCCCCGTCCCATGCCCTGATCAGTTGCTGCAACGGGTTTTCACCGGTCCATACCGCATCTGTGTTGAGAGTGAGGACCGGACTTTCGCCAAGCATCGGTCGGGCACGGCGGAGGCCGCCACCCGTTTCGAGGATTCGGGGCGTCTCCCGGGAAAAGGTCACGGCGCGGGTCGAGAGGTGGATTTCGATCTGGTGGGGCAGGTAATGCGTGTTGGCCACGATCCGGGTGATGCCCGCCTCGTCCGCCAGCGCGAGAGCGTGGTCAATCAGGGGCTTCCCTGCCACCGTGACAAGCGGTTTCGGACGGGTTGCCGTAAGCGTGCCCATGCGTGTGCCAAGCCCGGCGGCGAAAAGCATCAGCGGAGGGGGTATTGGCCGCATTGCGCACCGATCCTTTGCAGCGTTCCGGGGGTGGGTTCGGGCAGGAGCTGGTGGCAGATCCCGGCAAGCGGGGCAAGCGCGGGATGGGCCAGGTTGCGCTGCAGGAGCGCCCAGACCCGGGGGATGAGGCGGACATATCCGCCCTTTCCGCCTTTCAGGCAGAGGCGGGCAAAGATGCCCAGTATCCGCAAGGCGCGCTGGGCACCAAGCGTGGCATAGGCGGTGGAAAAGGCGGATGGATCGATGCCCGTGGCGGCGCAGAAGCGGTCGATCATCGCGGCTTCGGTCGCGGGGGAAACATCGCGGCGGGCGTCCTGCAGGAGCGAGACAAGATCATAACCCGGCTGTCCCATCTGGGCGAGCTGGAAGTCGAGCAGACCGACCCTTGCAACACCGGTGCGCGATGGAAGCCAGAGCAGGTTTTCCGCGTGGAAGTCGCGCAGGATCATGACGCGCGGGCCGTCGGCGTGAAGGCGGAGGAGATCGGTCAGAACAGTCTCGAACATGGCCGGATCGGGTGATTTTCCGGTCGCGGCAAAGGCATACCAGGTCAGCGCGAAGGATGCGGCGGCTGCCCAATCGGCTGCGTCCGGATCGGGCAGACCTTCGGCTGCCGGATGGCGCTGCAGGTGGACGAGGACATCGGTCGCCGCCTGATAGAGCGGGCCCTCCGTCGCGGAGTCGGACTCCATCAGCCTTGCGTAAAGGCCGTCGCCCAGGTCTTCCAGCAGAAGGAAACCTTCGGCGTGATCTTCGGCAAGGATGGCCGGGGGCGACAGGCCGAGCGATGCAAGGTGACGGGCAATCGCGGTGAATGTGGCTGTATCGTCCCCCTTGCCGGGCGGTGCATCCATGAGGACGGCCGACTTGCCACCCAGCGTCAACCGGTCGTAGCTGCGGTCGGAGGCATCGCCCGCCAGAAAACGGCGCGTTGCGCTGCCCCAGCCGGCACGGGACAGGAAGGCGCGGGATGCCTGCAGCCGGTCCGTCATGACGCGCCCGCGATTGCGGCCAGAAGGCCCGGCCGCCCGCCCGACAGTCTGGCGGACCGGCTTTCTTCCTGTGGCGTCAGGTGGATATGCAAGGCGTCGGCAGGGATGTATCGGCCAAGCCGGTCAGGCCATTCGACAAGGCAGATCGCTTCCGAGAACGCATCGTCGAGACCCAGTTCGAGCACCTCGTCCGGATGGGTCAGCCGGTAGAGGTCGGCATGCCAGATGTCGGGGTCGGAATCGTAGGTCTGGATCAGGGTGAAGGTTGGTGACGGCACGTCCTCCATCCGGCCCAGGCGGGCGCGGATCAGGGCGCGGGCGAGGTGCGATTTTCCGGCACCGATCGCCCCGTGCAGCAGCAGTGTATCGCCCGCTTGCAGCAGTGGCGCGATGGCGCGGCCCAGTGCTGCGGTGGCGGTTTCGTCAGGAAGGAAGAGATGCACGTTTGCGGGACCGGACATGGGCGCAGTCTTACCTTGCGCACGGTTCGCCGCAAGGCGGGTCAGGCCTCGGCGGCCAGTGCCCGCGGGCTGCCACGCGGCGGAAGCGGGCGGAAACCTGCAAGCGTTGCCCCTTCTGCCAGTGGCGAGAAGCGGCAAGCGACAAGGCGGCCATCTGTCAGCCGTGCTTCGCCCCGCCAAGGGCTGCGTGAGCCAAGGGTCGAAATGAAATCCTCTGCCTCGGCCCATATCGTCGTCGGTGCCGACATTTCGCGCCAGTGGTCCGCGATGTGCCTTATATCCATGGGCGACAGATCGCCCCCCGGATCATGGCCCCAGAGCGTATCGTAGGCGACATTGGACATGACGAGCTGGCCCGAAAGCGAGAAGACGGCGATTCCCTCGTCCATCGTGTCGATTACCGCCTGACAGAGTTCCAGATCGGCGCGATAGCGGCGGCTGCGGATGGTTTCGCCCGAGATGTCCTCGATCATCAGGGCAAGGCCGCCGTCCAGATGCGGCCGTCCGGTAACGCGATATGTCTGGCCACCGGGAAGTGACCATGTCTCCTGGTAGAGTCCGTTTCCGGCTTCGCGTTCCATCTGCACGATCTGGCGGCGCCAGTCCTTCCAGTCTTTGGGTTCCGGCACCATGTTCCGGGTCCGCATGGCGTCGAGGATCGCGACAAGGGACGGTTTGCGCGACAGGAATTCCGGCGTCAGCGCACTGAGGTCCGCGAGGGCCGGGTTGAACATCTGCAGGTGGCGGTCGCGGTCGAACACTGCCAGACCGATGGGCAGATGGGCAAAGGTGCGCGCCATCGTCTGCAACATCTGCTTAAGTCCGGTTTCGGCTTGCACCAGCGCGTTGATGGGCAGGGCATGGCCTGCCTGGCCGTTGCGGACCACCGTGTAGAAGTCGCTGCCGGATTGCACGCGTTCGCCCGATGCAGGAAGGGGCGGCCCGTCGCGGAAGAGCGCGTCATAGGCCGGGTTGGACCAGATGATCCGCCCACCGTCTTCGCGCCAGAGCGGAATCTGGGACTGCATGCGTCAGGGCCGCAAGCATGTCGGCCTTGCGGTTCTGCCCGAACAGCGCCGGAAAAAGCAGGAGCGCGACAGAGCCTCCGACCAGACCGAAGCCGACAAGTTGAATAGCAGAGTTGATAGCCCCGAACATGGCATGGCCCCCGAGGCGCAACCATAGCGCGAGTAACCTTAATTTTTCGTTAACGCCGCAGATCTGTGCGAGGCATCTGTCACACCTCGATGCGACGGTTGCTTCCCGTGCCCGCTCCGGGTTCTGCCGCGATGTCCGACATGTCCCAGACCAGCTCCACGATGGCACCACAGCGTTCGGGACGTTCCTCCGGGGTAAGGAATGGATCGGAGGCGTTGGCGAATGACAGTTCGGCGCCCGTCCGTTCCAGCAACGTCTTGGCTATGAAAAGCCCCAGACCCATTCCTTCGTATTCCGGCCGCTGCGCCAGGTCCTGAACGGACCGGCGCGACCTGACGAACGGGTCGCCGATACGCCCGATAACCTGAGGCGGATACCCCTCACCATCGTCCACAATGCGGATCGTGATGGTCCGGTCCGTCCATTCGCCATCGATCCAGACCGTGCTGCGCGCGAAATCGACCGCGTTCTGGATCAGGTTCCGCAAACCGTGGATCACTTCGGGCCGGCGCAGGATGGTGGGTTGCCTTTCCCCGCCACCCGGGCCGGGGAGCAGGGCGAAGTCCAGCACCTTGCCTCGGTCCATGTGGGGTTCCGCCGCCTCGCGCAGGACGGAGCCGAGCGGTGCCTGCCTGAGATGGAGGTCGTCCTTCCCGGCCCGCCCCATGCTGCGGAGGATGTCGCGGCAGCGGTCCGCCTGATCACGGATGAGCTTTGCATCCTCGAGCAGGGCGGGCTTGTCGGCCAGTTCTTCCATCATCTCGGCACTGACGAGTTTGATGGTGGCCAGCGGCGTGCCCAGTTCATGCGCAGCGGCGGCGACCACCCCGCCAAGGTCCGTCAGTTTCTGTTCGCGTGCCAGTGCCATCTGCGTGGCAAGCAGCGCGTCGGACATCGACCGGATCTCTGTTGCGATCCGGCGGGAGTAGAGGCCGAGGAAGACGATCCCGATGACGATGGCCAGCCAGAAGCCGAATTCGAACACCAGCGGCACGGACAGGACCGACCCGTCCAGAAACCGCAACGGCACGTTCACGAAGGCGATCAGGCTGGTGAACAGGATCGCCAGTGCGCCGAGCAGCACGGTCGTGCGCAACTCCAGCGCGGAAGCCGAAATGGTGACAGGCGCAAGGATCAGCAGAGCAAAGGGGTTGGTCAGGCCGCCGGTCAGGTAAAGCAGGAAGGATAGCTGCGACAGGTCGAACAGCAGGGTCAGCATCGCCTCGAGTTCCGAAAGGCGCTTGTTTTCCGGATAGACGAAAATCGAGATCAGGTTCGCGATGATCGATGCGCCGACGGCCATGTAACACAGCCCGAGCGGGAGCTGGATCCCATAGACCCGGTCCGCCACCGTGATCGCCGCCAACTGGCCGGTGATCGCCATCCAGCGCAACAGGATCAGCGTCCGCAGCCTGACCCAGTCGCTGCGGGTGTCGCGGGAAAGGAGACCGAATCCGGGATTCATCATCTTGGGCTGGCCTTGCGGCGTGACTAAGTTGCACATTGTTATGCGCCGCTGCATCCGCGATCAATGCGGCCGGATCAAAGGGATATCGGGCAATGAGCAAACTGTATGCAGGTCTGGCCGCGGCGGCTGTCGTCGGAATGGTCGGCGGGTTGTTTGCCTACGGTCAGCTGGCCGGATCGGGCGACCGTTTCGCCGAATGCCGCGCCGGCGCGGTCGGCGGCGATATCGGCGGACCTTTCACCCTGCTGGATACGGCGGGAAAGGCGGTGACGGACAAGGACGTTCTGTCAAAGCCCAGCCTTGTCTATTTCGGTTATACTTTCTGTCCGGATGTCTGCCCGCTGGATATGGCGCGGACGGCCGAGGCGGTGGATATTCTGGAAGAGCGCGGTTTTGACGTGAACCCGGTTTTCATTTCCATCGACCCCGCACGCGATACGCCCGAGGTGCTGGCCGATTTCGCGGCAAACCTGCATCCGAAGATGATCGGGCTGACCGGATCCGAAGAACAGGTGAAGGCCGCGTCGCAGGCTTACAAGACCTATTACCGCAAGCAGGAGTCGGACGATCCCGAATTCTACCTGATGGACCATTCCACCTTCACCTATCTGGTCCTTCCGGAAACCGGCTTTGTGGATTTCTTCCGCCGTGACGATACGGCCGAGCAGATGGCGGAGCGGACAGCCTGTTTCCTGACGCATTGAGTGTCAGGCGAAATTGACCCTGCCCCCAAACAGTCCTACCTTCCCGGAAACACCGAAAAGGTAGGGGAACCGAATGGCCGATGACCTGATGCCCGAGCTTGGCCCGGACCGGACACTTCTGCTTGTCGATGACGACGAACCCTTCGTGAAGCGTCTGGCAAAGGCGATGGAAAAGCGGGGGTTCATTCCGGAAACGGCGGAAAGCGTGGCGGCGGGCAAGGCCATCGCCCAGACACGGCCGCCTGCCTATGCGGTGGTCGATCTGCGTCTGGAGGATGGGAACGGGCTGGATGTGGTCGAAACGCTGCGCGAGCGGCGGCCCGATTGCCGGATCGTCGTGCTGACCGGCTACGGGGCAATTGCCACCGCCGTTGCCGCCGTGAAGATCGGCGCGACGGATTATCTTTCCAAGCCGGCCGATGCCAATGACGTGACCAATGCACTGCTGTCGCGCACGGAAACCTTGCCCGCGCCGCCGGAAAATCCGATGTCGGCAGATCGTGTCCGGTGGGAACATATCCAGCGGGTCTATGAAATGTGCGATCGCAATGTTTCCGAAACAGCGCGGCGTTTGAGTATGCACCGCCGGACCCTGCAGCGGATATTGGCCAAGCGCAGCCCGAAATAGATCGTTTTTATTGAATTATGGATTAAGTTGGAATAATCCTCGTGCAAATCCTGCAGGGAGAGCACGGGAAATGGCGTTTGATCTGAATTCGATGTCGCTCAAGGAATTGAAAGACCTTCAGGGACAGGTCTCCAAGGCAATTGCAACGTTTGAAGATCGCAAGAAAAAACAGGCACTTGCCGAGCTGGAGGAAAAAGCGCGGCAGATGGGATTTTCGCTGGCCGAATTGACGGGAACGTCAGCGCCCCGCAAACGCGCACCCGCTTCGGCCAAATATGCTAATCCGGCAAATGCGGGGGATACCTGGTCCGGTCGTGGCCGCAAACCGCGCTGGTTTGCCGATGCGCTGAAGGCAGGCAAACGGCCCGAGGATATGGCAGTCTGATCTAGGCTGCGGATTCGAGCCATTTCAGAAAGGCCCGCGTGGCGGCGCGCTGCTGTCCCGGGGTCGTGACGATGAAATAGGCGGGCAGACGGTCCTTGCTGTCATGCAGCAGGACCAGACGCCCTTCTTCCAGATCATCCTCCATCAGGGCGAGGCTTTCCACGACCAGCCCCAATCCTTGGCGTGCGGCGGCGAGTGAAAGCTCCTCGTTGAAGAATTCGGTCCTGCTGAGCCTTTCGGGATCGAGCCCGAGGCTGCGCAGGTAGTTTTCCTGTTCCGGCCAGTCGCGGGACAAGATCCATTCCAACCCTTGCATCTCGTCCGCAGAGAGGTGCGAGCGTCCGTCCAGAAGATCGGGCGCGGCCGCAACCGCCATGCGCGCCGGTGCGAGGAAGCGTGACTCCACGCCCGGCCAGTCGCCGTTTCCGTAGCGGATGCCAAGGTCCATCCCGTCGCGCCGCAGATCGACGACGCGGGCATCTGGATGCAGGGACAGGGCGATGTCCGGATGTCGGTCCCAGAAATCCTTGAGCCGGGGCATCAGCCATTGCGCGGCGAAACTGGCCGTAAGCGTCACGCGCACCGGCCGGTCCGATCCGCCCGCCCTGATCGCGGCTACCCCGGTTGCGATGGACCCGAACCCTTCGGAGAGGGCGAGGGCGAGTTGCCTGCCTTCGTCGGTCAAGGCCATGCCGCGCCCGTCACGGGAAACGAGCGGCACGTCGAGCAGGCTTTCCAGTGTGCGGACCTGCTGCGCGACGGCGGCATGGGTCACGTTCAGCATCCGCGCCGCCTGCGAGAAGCCGCCAAGCTCGGCCACGGCGGCAAAGGCGCGAAGCGCGGTCAAGGGAGGGAGGGAGCGCCAATCCGTCGTCATGTTAGTTATACTAACAGGTTTGAAAGTTTTGTGACTAGGGCCTTTCGCATGGACGCGGTAATCGGAGGCATCCACCCCGCGAAAGGAGATCGCAGATGTTGCAAATACTTGCCGAAGCCCTGCTGCTGGCCGCCGGGCAGCGTCCATTGAAGCGGCAGCCCTCGCCCCATGATGGCGGGCGCGGTGCGGACCGTCCCGGCCCTTATACCCCGCCGGACCGGTTGGGCGGCTGAACCGTGCAGGCCGACAGCAGTTCCCCATGTCTTGAAACATAATCCGCCCGCACCACCGCGGGCGGACGCAGCCTGATTTCCAGACCGCGCAGGATCAATGCGCCGGGTTTTCCGAAGAAGCGATCCGCCTCGGCTTCCGTGAAACCTGCGATCTGCACCGCCTCCAGCCAGGCGGAAACCTTGTCCGCCGTCTTGATTGCCGCCTTGATGGGCGCCGGAAGGACCGCCGGAAGGCCAAAGCGCAGATGCACCGCGGCCGTCAGCCTTTCATCCAGCGCACCATAGCCCGGCCCGACCGCCGCCTTCACGGGCGAGATCATGTCGCCGATCACATATTCCGGCGCGTCGTGCAGCAGGGCGGCGAGCTGCCAGCGTTCCCCGATGCCGGGGTTTGACCTGGTGAAGATCTGTTCGACCAGCAGGGAATGTTCGGCCACGGAATAGGGCCAGTCGCCGCGTGTCTGACCGTTCCAGCGGGCCACGAAAGCAAGGCCATGCGCAATGTCCTCGATCTCGATATCGACGGGGGTCGGATCAAGCAGGTCGAGCCTGCGACCCGAAAGCATCCGTTGCCATGCGCGGGGCTGTTTCATCGAAAGGCGGGCCTTCCCCATCAAAAACCAGTGTTACCTACCGTTCCATTGTCGGTGGCGTCATCTCATGCTATCTGCCGCCGCAAATGAAGGTTCAAGGAGCAACGGCAGATGCCGCAGGATTACATCGTCAAGGATATCGCGCTGGCTGAATTCGGGCGCAAGGAATTGACCATCGCCGAAACCGAAATGCCGGGCCTGATGGCCTGCCGCGAGGAGTTCGGCACCGCGAAACCGCTGGCCGGGGCACGTATCGCAGGTTCGCTGCACATGACGATCCAGACCGGTGTCCTGATCGAGACGCTGAAGGCGCTGGGCGCGGATGTGCGCTGGGCCTCGTGCAACATCTTCTCGACGCAGGATCACGCAGCGGCGGCCATCGCGGCAAGTGGCACGCCCGTCTTCGCGGTGAAGGGCGAGACGCTGGAAGAATACTGGGATTACACCGACCGCATCTTCCAGTTCGGCGGCGAGGGTGGCACCTGCAACATGATCCTGGACGACGGCGGGGATGCCACGCTGTACATCCTGCTGGGCGCCCGCGTCGAAGCCGGCGAGAAGGACCTGATCGAGGTTCCGACCAGCGAAGAGGAAGTCTGCCTCTTCAACCAGATCAAGAAGCGCCTGGCGGCCAGCCCCGGCTGGTTCACCAAGCAGCGCGAAGCGATCCAGGGCGTGTCCGAAGAAACCACGACCGGCGTGCATCGTCTGTACGAGCTGCACAAGAAGGGCCTGCTGCCCTTCCCCGCGATCAACGTGAACGACTCCGTCACCAAGTCGAAGTTCGACAACAAATACGGCTGCAAGGAATCGCTGGTCGACGGCATCCGCCGCGCGACCGATACGATGATGGCCGGCAAGGTCGCCGTCGTCTGCGGATATGGTGACGTGGGCAAGGGGTCTGCCGCATCCCTGCGGGGCGCCGGTGCGCGGGTCAAGGTGACGGAGGTCGATCCGATCTGTGCGCTGCAGGCCGCGATGGACGGCTTCGAGGTGACGGTTCTGGAAGACGAGATTTCCAGCGCAGACATCTTCATCACCACCACCGGCAACAAGGACGTCATCCGCATCGAGCATCTGCGCGAGATGAAGGACATGGCGATCGTGGGCAATATCGGCCACTTCGACAACGAAATCCAGGTCGCCGCGCTGCGCAACCACAAGTGGACGAACATCAAGGATCAGGTGGACATGATCGAGATGCCTTCGGGCAATCGCATCATCCTGCTGTCCGAAGGGCGCCTGCT
>AYNO01000067.1 GCA_000500915.1 Rhodobacter sp. CACIA14H1 | reverse complement strand
AGCGCGTCCCGCTCATTCCGCTGCCTCCTGCGCCACCGCCTCGGCCCGCAATTTGCGGATCAGTTCCAGCTCGCTCTGGAAATCCACGTAATGCGGCAGCTTGATATGTTCGAGAAAACCGGTCGCCTGCACGTTGTCGGCATGCATCAGGACGAATTCCTCATCCTGCGCGGGCGCTCCGGTGAAATCCTCGCCCAGCTCCTTCCAGCGCAGGGCGCGGTCCACCAGGCTCATGGCGATGGCCTTGCGTTCGGTCTGGCCGAAGGTCAGGCCATAGCCGCGCGTGAATTGCGGGGGTTCGGTCTTCGATCCCTTGAACTGGTTGACGGTCTCGCATTCGGTCAGCTCCACCTCGCCGATGCAGATGGCAAAGCCGAGTTCGGGGATGTCCATCTCGACCTCCACCATCCCGATGCGCAACTCGCCCACGAAGGCATGTGTGCGCCCGTAGCCGCGTTGGGTGGAGTAGGCGAGAGAGAGGATGAAGCCTTCATCCCCGCGCGTGATCGCCTGCAGGCGCAGGGCGCGGTCGGCGGGAAGTTCGATCGGTTCGCGCGTCAGGTCGGGCGGGGGCGTGTCGTCGCGGCCGGCGGTCTCGATCAGGCCGTCGCGGTTCAGGAAACCTGTGATGTGGGGGACCGGGCTTTCGCTCGCCGGGGCGGTGGGGGCGGCTGGAACGTCGCCGTCGGCGGCAAGGCGGAAGTCGAGCAGGCGGTGGGTGTAGTCGAAGGTCGGGCCGAGGATCTGCCCCCCCGGCGCGTCCTTGAACGTCGCGCTGATGCGGCGGGTGACGCGCATCTGCGCCGTCTCCACCGGGCGGGAAAAGCCGTGGCGGGGCAGCGTCGTGCGATAGGCGCGGATCAGGAAGACAGCCTCGATCAGGTCGCCGCGCGCCTGCTTGATCGCCAGCGCGGCAAGGTCGGGATCGTAGAGCGACCCCTCAGCCATGACGCGGTTGACGGCCAGCCGCAACTGTTCGCGGATCTGCGCCACCGTCAGTTCGGCAATGGCCGGATCGCCCCTGCGGTCTTCGGCAAGGAAGGCATGGGCATTGTCGATGGCGCGTTCGCCACCCTTGACGGCGACATACATCAGGCGTCCCTCACGATGGTGGAGCGGGGCAGACCGGCGATGCCGTGGCCGCAGGTCAGGAAGGCGTCGAAGCCCAGCGGAAAGAGGGCGCGGTTGGCGATGAAGGGGGCCGTGTCGGGCAAGGACAGGAAGGCTTCGCCCTTGATGCCGGGGCCCTGCAGGGTCGCGCCTGCGGGCCGCAGGTCGGGAAGGTCGATCACCAGCGTCGCGGCGCGGTCGGGATAGTCCGGCGTGCCGATGGCAAAGCGGTCGAGGGGGAGCAGCGCTTCCCATGTGCCGAAGGCAAAGCTTGCCCCGCCCGCATCCACCAGCGGTGCCCCGGTGTGGAAGGTCAGCCAGTCGCGCAGGGCCCTTGTGTCATGGTCCCCCGCCAGATGGACCGGCGTCGTCCCGTCCAGCAGCGTCAGCGCCACAGCCCCCGCCGCAGGGGACAGCGGGGCGGGCGGCGCGGCCCCCTCCACCCGGCGGATCGTGCCGGGGCGGGCCAGCGCGTCGAGGATCGCGCGGAAGGCGCGGGCGCTGTCGGTCGGGGCGGCGGCGAAGCCCCCGGTCAGGGTTTCGGGGGTCATTTGTCCTCTCCCCTCACCATCGTGAAGAAATCGACCCTGGTGGCGGCGGCCTTGGCCGCGCGGATGGTGCGGCGGCCGGCTTCCTCGGCCGCCAGCGTGTCGAGCCTCGGGCGCAGCGCAGGCGCGGCCCCGGTCTGCATCAGCGCATCGACAGCGGCGGCGCGAAGGGCATGGGTCCGGTCACGGCCCTGCACATAGGCATGGCCCACGGTGCCGTCGGTCAGGCGCAGGGAACAGCGCGTCACCGTCATCTCGCCCAGATTGAAGGGGGCGCCGGTGCCGCCGATGCGTCCCTGCACCATGACGGACCCGATCTCGGGCGCCCGCAGGAGGTGGTGATCCGGCAGGTCCGGAAACAGCGCGGCAAGCCTGTCCGCAGGGGTGCGGGCAAGGAGCGACAGCCACGCCTTGCGGTCCGGTGGTGTGGGGTGGGGAGCAGGCATCTTCGGGTTGCCACCTGTTCTATACAACTATACAAATTTCTATAGCCCGGCCCGTGTCACGGCGGTGCGAAGCTTTGGTGAAACTTTCATGACGGGGTGCCGCGATGGCCCGTTCCGCCCTGTGGCGCGAGATTGCCGGAACGCTGGCCGACGAGATCGGCCGCGGCCATTCCGCCGCAGGTGAACGCCTGCCGACCGAGGCGGAACTGGCCGCACGCTTTGGCGTGAACCGCCACACGGTGCGCCATGCGCTGGCCGATCTGGCGGCGCGGGGGCTGGTCCATTCCCGGCGCGGCGCGGGGGTCTTCGTCACCGGGCGGCCCGTCGATTACCCCCTCGGTCGCCGCGTGCGGTTCCATCAGGCGGTCGAGGCGCAGGGACAGGTGCCGTCGCGCGACTATACCCGGATCGAGACGCGGGGGGCGGATACCGGCGAGGCGGCGGCGCTGGGCATCGCGCCGGCCGACGCGGTCCATGTGGTCGAGGGGGTTTCCAGCGCCGACGGGCAGCCCCTTGCCGTCTTCCGGTCGCTGTTTCCCGGTTGGCTGGAGGGCCTGCCTGATGCGCTGCGGGGCGCGGCGTCGATCACGGCGGCGCTGGCGGCCTGCGGCGTGGCCGATTACACCCGCGCCTCCACGCGCCTGACGGCCAAGGCGGCGAAGCCGATGCTGGCGCTGCGCCTGCGGCTGGAGGAGGGCGCACCGATCCTGCGGAGCGAGGCGGTGAACGTGGACGGCGAAGGCCGCGTGGTGGAGGTCGGCACGACATGGTTCGCGGGCGACCGCGTGACGCTGACGGTCGGGGGCGACTGACCGTCACGCCGTTGTTGCAGGCGCGGGTTATCCACAGGGACCGCAATCTGTGAGAGCATGGCATGACCGCTTTCCTTCCCCCGCTGCGCCTTGCCGGTGCCGAGGTTCTGACCGGTGACGGCTTCGATTGCCGCGCTGTCGGCGTGCTGTCCGGGCAGATCGTGGACGGGCATGGGCTGCCCGAGGTCGATCTTTCCGGCTTCTGGCTGATGCCGGGGATCATCGACCTGCATGGCGACGGGTTCGAGCGGCAGGTCTATCCCCGCCCTTCGGCCCCCTTTCCCCTTGGCCCCGCGCTGGCCGCGACCGACCGCGAGGCGGCGTCGCATGGCGTGACCACCTGCTATCTGGCCCAGAGCTGGAGCTGGGAAGGCGGGATGCGCGGGCCGGAGCGGGCCGAGGCCCTGATGGCGGCGGTGCTGGACCATCGCAGCCGCGCCCTGACCGACCTTCGCGTGCAGGTGCGGGCCGAGACGCATCTTGTGGCCGAAGTCCCGCGCCTGATCGCGGCGGTGGAGCGGTTCCGTGTGGATTACGTGATCTTCAACGACCATCTGGAAGAGGGTTTCCAGATGCGCCGCACCAATCCGGACGGCTTTGCCCATTGGGCCCGCAAGGCGGGGCTGGCGGAGGCGGAACTTGCGGCGCGGATGGAGGCGGCGCGGGAGCAGACTCTGGCGGTTCCCCGTGCGCTTTGCGCGATGGCCGAGGCCTTCGACCGGCTGGGCGTGACCTATGGCAGCCATGACGACCCCGACGCCGAAACGCGCGAGGTTTACCGGATGATCGGTGCGCGGGTGGCAGAGTTTCCGACGACCCTTCGCGCGGCGGCGGCGGCGCGGGCGGGCGAGGATCCGGTGCTGATGGGGGCGCCGAACGTGGTGCGCGGCGGATCGCAGGCCGGGAACGTGGCGGCGGTGGACCTGATCCGCGCGGGGCTGTGCGACGGGCTGGTGTCGGACTACCACATCCCCGCCATGCCGATGGCCGTCTGGGCACTGGTGGATGCCGGGGTGTTGCCGCTGGCGCGGGCCTGGGGGCTGGTTTCCTCCGGTCCCGCGCGGGTGCTGCGGATGGCGGATCGCGGGCGGGTGGCCGAGGGGCTTCGCGCCGATCTGGTGATCGTGGACCGCGATACGCGCGAGATCGCCGCGACCATCGCGGGCGGGCGGCTGTCGCATCTGTCGGGTCGGGCTGCAGCGCGGTTCGTCGAGGCACGGCAGGCGGCGCGGATGGCCGCGGAATAGGTCAGGCGGTGACTTCGTAGCGTTCGAGGAACTCTTCCGCCTTCAGCCTGCGGAAATCTTCCAGCGCCGCCCGCAGACGGGCATGATCCCAGTCCCACCATGCCAGCGCCAGCAGCCGTTCGACCACACGCGGCGCAAAGCGCGACCGCAGCGGCTGCGCGGGAACACCGGCCACGATCATGAAGGGCGCCACGTCGCGGGTGACGACCGCACCGGAGGCGACGATGGCCCCGATGCCCACCGTCACCTCGGGCTTGATGATCGCGCCGTGGCCGATCCAGCAATCCGCGCCAAGGGTGGTGCGGCGGGCGGCACGGGCGGCGAAGAAGGTGGCGTCATCCGCCGCATCCTCCCAGTAATAGCTGGACCGGTAGAGGAAATGGTGCTGCGCCGCATGGGCGAAGGGGTGATCCGTCGGCCCGATCCGCGTCATGGCCGCGATGTTGGAAAAGCGGCCGACGGTCGTGTTGGCGATGTCGGCATGACGGTCGCAATAGGCATAATCTTCGAAGGTCGAATTCAGCACCCGCGCCCCTTCGCCGATTTCGACCCAGCCGCCGAAAGAGGAATTGACGACCTGCGCGCCCGCATGGACCAGCGGTTCGGTGGCAGACAGCTTGGGCATCGTCATTCCCCCTTGATCAGCTTGCGCCGCAGCCAGCCCGACAGGCTGTCCATGGCCATGACCATCAGGACGATGAGGACCATGTAATAGCAGACCTCCTCCCAGTCCTTCTGGGTCTGGATCGCCTGCGTCAGCATCAGCCCGATGCCGCCGCCGACGATGGCCCCCACGACGGTGGAACTGCGGGTGTTGGATTCGAGGTAGTAGAGAACCTGCGACAGCAGCACCGGCACGATCTGCGGGATCACCCCGAAGCGTGCCCGTTGCAGCGCATTCGCGCCGGTAGAGCGGATGCCTTCGACCTGCTTCTCGTCGATGTTCTCCACCGCTTCCGAGAAGGTCTTTCCGAAGCTGCCCACATCGGTGATCAGGATGGCCAGTGCGCCGGTCATCGGGCCGGGACCGAAGGCGCGGGACAGGATGATGGTCCAGATCAGCGCATCCACCCCGCGCACGAAGTCGAAGACGCGGCGCAGCGCAAAGCGGATGGGACCCAGCGGATTGGCATTGCGTGCCGCAAGGAAGGCAAGCGGGAGCGAGATGACCGCCGCCCCGAAGGTGCCGAGCACGGCCATGAGGACGGTCTCGAAGATCGCCCAGGCCACGTCGCCATGCCGCCACATCGGATTGAACCAGAAATCCTGCGCCATGCCGGTGATGTTGGACTCTGCGGGGTCGATGCGGTCGCCCCACAGCGCCAGCGCGGTCAGCTCCAGCGGCCCCTTGCCGTGGAAGGGGCTGTCGAGGGTGAAGAAGAACAGCTCCCACCCCGCGAAGTAGCGGAAGGTTTCGACCTTGGACCGGGTATAGGTGAAGCGGCCCTGTTCCGTCGTCACCGAGACGCGGGTGTCGGAGGCATTGATCCAGCCCGGGCAGGGGGCCGGCGCGGTGACGTTCAGGCGGTTGCCGTCAGGCGTGATGTCGATGGTGCCCATAGCCGGGGAACCACATAGCGTCGCCCCCGTTCCCGTCATAGGTGACGACATGGCCGTCGCCGAGGTCGATGGTGGCCGTCGTGCCGTCCACCGTGACCCAGTCGGGATGGGTGCCTGCGGAATAGCGTCCCTTCGCCTCGCCCTCCACGGCAGAGGTCAGCTCTCCGCTGCGGTTGTCGCGGGTGACGTGGACCTTGTGGGACCAGAAGTCCGAAAGCAGGATCGCCGCGTTGTCCATCTTGGCCCGCTGGGCAAGGCCGGGGATGTCGAAGGCGAAGAAGATGTAGGTCAGGTAGGCAAGGATCACCGCCGGAACCGACAGCGCGGCAAGGCGGCGGCGGCGGATCGTGGTCAGGATGGGCGTTGCGGGGGACATCAGCGCGGTCATCGGTCAGTTCCCCTTCACGAGGCGGTGCCGCCATTGGTCCGAGACGCGGTCGATCACGGCGATGGTCAGGAACAGCAGCAGGAAGATGGCGACCACCTGATCGTATCGCCCGCCGCCCCATTGCATGGCGATCTTCAACTCGTATCCGATCCCGCCCGCCCCCACGAAGCCCAGGATGGCCGAGGCGCGGACGTTGATCTCGAACCGCAGCAGCGCATAGGACAGCCAGTTCGGCGCGACCTGCGGGATGACGCCGAACCACATCCGCTGCCCCCATGTCGCGCCGACCGAGGCCAGCCCCTCGACCGGTTTCAGGTCGGCGTTTTCCGCGACTTCGGAAAACAGCTTCCCCAGCACGCCCATCGTGTGGATCGTGATGGCGATCATGGCGGGGATGGGGCCGCCGCCGAGGATGTAGATCAGCACCAGCGCGATCACGATTTCCGGTATGGCCCGCAGCGCGTCGGTGACGCGGCGCAGGGCGGGGATCAGCCGGGGCCAACGGGCAAGCCCGCGCGTCATCAGCAGCGACAGGAAAGCGGCGCCCAGCACGCCGAGCAGGGTAGAGACGAGGGCGATGTTGACCGTCTCGACCAGCGATCCGGTATAGGACCACATCAGCCCCGGCAGGTTGGCACGCTTTTCCCAGGCTTCGGACAGGACTTCGGCGGGAAAGTCGTCCAGCCGGTGCAGGCCTTCGATGAAGCCGCCCGCGTTGCGGTCCTGCGCGACGAGGAAGCCGGAGGCCATCGTGGCCACGAAGAAGACCAGCAAAAGCCCGCCATACAGGCGCTTGCGTCGGGTCGCGGCCAGATAGGCGGCACCGGGTGCGGTGGCGTCCGGGCGCTTGCCCGGCTCTGGTCCGAAGGCGATATCGACCATGAATCCCCCAAAAAGGAAGGGCCGGACCCTGCGTCAGGGTCCGGCCCGGTGTGTCAGACGGTCAGTTGGAGGCTTCCTGAAGCTTCCGCGCCTCGATGATGCCCAGATAGGCGTCGTGGGTGACGGGAACGAAGTCCTTCGCCTCGCCGGCGGCGACGTTGTAGGCGCAGTCCTTGTCCGTCTCGTGCAGGTCGGCCACGATCTGGATCACCTTGTCCTTCACCTCTGCCGGCAGGGCCTTGCGGACGACGACCGGGCCTTCGGGGATCAGCGAGGACTGCCAGATCATCACGAGGTCGTTCATATCCACCAGCCCCGCATCGGCGGCCTTGCGGAAGGCCCCGGAGTTGAAGCCGTCTTCCCAGTCGCCCAGACCGTCGGCCCAGCTCACACCCGCGTCGAAATCGCCATTGGCGACGCCCACGATGGACTGTTCATGTCCGCCCGAGAACTTCACCTCCGAAAAGTACTGGTTCAGGTCGCCGAGCTGGCCCTGCAACTCTGCCGCCGGAACGAGGTAGCCGGAGGTGGAGTTCGGGTCGGCAAAGGCGAAGGTCTTGCCCTTGGCCTGTTCCATCGAGGTAATGCCGCTGTCGGCGCGGGCGAAGCCGAAGGCGTAATAGCCGGTCGTGCCGTCCACGTTCTGCTTGGTCAGGCGCACTTCCACCGCTTCGGGGTCGGTCAGGTAGGTCTTGGCATAGGCCGAAGCGCCCAGCCAGCCGAAATCCAGCGTGCCGCCGACAAGCCCCTGGATCACGCCGTCATAGTCGGCAGGGGTGAAAAGCTTGACCGGAACGCCCAGAGCCTCTTCGACCTTCACGCGGAAGCATTCATGGCCGGTCATGCGGTCCTGCGCGTTCTCGCCGCCCAGGATGCCGATGTTGAATTCCTTGATCTCTTGCGCCTGTGCGGCACCGGCGAGGGCGGTGGTGGCCGCGAGGATGGCGAGCAGCTGCTTCATGGTCGTCTCCATGTGGAAATGGCCCCGGTCCGGGGCCGGGGTGAAACTCAGGCCAGCATCTCGCGCGCATAGGCGTCATCGCCGCGCGAGGGGAGGGCATCGATGGAGGTTGAGGTGGCGCTTTCGCTGAAGGACGCATCCGCCCCGTAGATGTCGCGGGCGACACCGGTGGTCAGCTGGTCCGGCGTGCCGTCAAAGACGATGCGCCCGTCGCGCATCCCGATCACGCGGTCGCAATAGCGCCGCGCCGTGTCCAGCGTGTGCAGGTTGGCGATGACCATGCGGTTGTCCTCGTCATGGATGCGGCGCAGCGTGTCCATGACGACCTGCGCGTTCATCGGGTCGAGGCTGGCGATGGGTTCGTCGGCAAGGATGACCTTGGGGTCCTGCATCAGCGCCCGCGCGATGGCGACGCGCTGCTGCTGGCCGCCCGACAGCGCCTCGGCCCGCTTGGACGCCTGTTCCGCGATGCCCAGCCGGTCGAGGATGGCCAGCGCCTTCAGCACGTCGTCGTCCGGCCAGAAGCCGAACATGGAGGCGAGCGTGGACCGGTGCGCCAGCGTGCCGTGCAGCACGTTCGACACGACATCCATGCGGGGGACGAGGTTGAACTGCTGGAAGATCATGGCGCACTGGCTCTGCCAGTCGCGCTTTTCGGCACCGGTCAGGGCAAGGATGTCGCGGCCTTCGAACAGGATCTCGCCCGAGGTCGCGTCGGTCAGGCGGTTCATCATGCGCAGGAAGGTGGATTTCCCCGCGCCCGACCGCCCGATCACGCCGACAAAGCCGGAGCGGGCGACCGAGAAGCTGACCTCGTCCACCGCCGCCTTGGTGCCGAACAGTCGCGAGACGTTCCTGACGTCGAGCAGCATCGCATCCCCCTGCGTTTTGGCTGAGCGGTGGATAGCGGGGTTTCGTGACGGTCAGACTGCGGTTTGATGAAGGTTTTCCAACAGGGGCGGCCACGCCGACCTTCCGCCCTGCTCACGCAGGCGTGTTCCGCCGCCGTCGCGCATGGCGTTGAAGCCCGGCCAAGGGACTGCCAGAGTCGCTGCGCAACCACGGGAGTGGACCCATGTTCCGACGCCTGACCCCTGCCGGCCTGCCTTGCGCCGTCCTCCTTCCCGCGGCCCTGTCGGGCTGCGTTGCCGCGACAGGTGCGCAGGACGGGGAATTGCCCCCCCTGCCCGGAGAGGTGGTGGCCGTGGCGGCCCCGTGGCAGGACCTTGCATCGGCGCGGCTGATGCCGGAGGACGGCTGTTACTGGTATGAACACCGCGGTCAGGTGGAAACGACCCTCCTGCCGCTGCGGACGCCCGAGGGGCGCCCGATCTGCGCCCCGCCAAGCTGAGGGCGACCGTCAGCTTCGGGCGCTGATCCCTTCCTCGGCGGGATAGAGGAAGGCGGATGCCCCGGGCTGTACCATCTCGTACAGCCCGTTGATATGCGCCATCACCATGCGCACGCAGCCCGAACTTGCCCGCCAGCCGACCGAACGGGGATAGGGCGTGCCGTGGATGCGCAGCATCGTGTCGCGGTTCCCGACATAAAGATACAGCGCCCGCGACCCCAGGGCATTGGCAGGGCCGGGCGGCATCCCGTCGGCATATTGCGCGTAAAGCTCCGGTTCCCGTTCGATCATGCCCGCAGTCGGCGTCCAGCGCGGCCACTTCGCCTTGCGCCGGATGGTGAAGAAGCCGGGCTCGTATAGCCCGCCGCGCCCGATGGCGACGCCGTAGCGGATGGCGCTGCCGTCAGGCTGGATGTGATAGAGGTAGCGGGCAATCGCATCCACATGGATGTCCCCCGCCTTCAGCCCGTCCTTCGCCTCTACCCGCGTGGGCAGGAGGCGCGGATGCAGGCCCCAGGGGTTCGACGTGGCGGGATCATAGCCCGGCGGTGTCACCATCGCGTCCCAGGCATCCCATTGCGCCTGCTGCGACTGCGCGAAAGCCGGCGCGGGCAGAGCCAGCGCGGGCGAGAACAGCGCCGCACCCGTCATGATGAAATGGCGTCGTGTCAGCATGGGCATATCCTTCGCTTTGCCCTGTTCAATGCGCGGAAGGGGCAAGCGGTCAACCTCCGGCTGATCACATTTGGCGGAGCGGCGGCCCGGTCCGTTCGCGTCAGGTCACGATCCGGACCAGCCGCGCCTGCGGAATCCGGCCGGTCATGGCAAGGATCGACGCCCGCGTCGGCATCAGGCAGGCGGCCGTGGACAGGCCATCGGCCAGCGCCGCAGACGCCGCGCCGACCGTCACGCTGCGCCAGCGCGGCGGGGCGGGCTGGCCGGTGACGGGGTCAAGGATGTGCCCCACCCGCCCCGCATCGTCCAGCACCGTGCCGCGCGGCGCGGATGTGGCCAGCGCCCCGTCGCGCAGCGGGACAGCCGCGCCGGCATCCGCCAGCCGGACGGGCCAGTCCCCCCCTTGCGGATGCCCGCCCAGCGCCCGCAACTCGCCCGTGTCGATCAGGATGTCGGTCAGCCCTTCGGCCCCCAGCAGCGCGGCGACGCGGTCGGCGATGTAGCCCTGTGCGATGCCGTTCAGCGTCAGCGCCATGCCGGGGCGCAGGGTGATGCGGTCCGGTGCCACCTGCACCCCGTCCCACCCCGTCACCGCAAGGGCGCGGTCCCGTTCCGCCCGCGTGATGGCGCGGCCGGCCGAGGCGGCGACGGCATGGGCCTGCCACAGCGGCTGCACCGTCGGGTCGAACCGGCCCTGCGACACGTCCCGCACGCGACCCGCGATGGTCAGGCATTCCAGCAGCTCGAAGGGCGGGGAATCCAGATGGCCCTGCCGGTTCAGCACCGACAGCGCCGATCCCGCACGATAGAGGCTGAAGATGTCCTCCAGCCGCGCGATTTCCGCTGCGGCGCGGGCGGTGACGGCTTCGGCCTGCGGATGCGACAGGCGGATGGTGGCCTTTGCCCCCAGCGCGATGCCCTGCCAGCGGTGGACGGGCGCTGCGCGGGACGGTCCCGCCAGCGCAAGGGCGGCGGCACTGATCAGGATGAAGCGGCGACGCGGGATCATGTCAGCCTCCGGTATGGGTGTGGTGGCCCGACAGCGCCTTCAGGCGGCGGGTGAAATCCTCGTCCTCGGCCACGGACAGGGGCCCCGGCCCCTCGGGCGCGATCACGGCGCTGTCGGGTATCGCGTCAAGCTGCAGGACCTCTCCGCCGAACTCCTGCGCGAAGGCACGGGCCGCCGCCGGATCGGCAAAGGGCACCAGTTCCGCCGCCCCCATCCCCCCGCTGCGGCTGGACCCGACCACGTAGCTGGCTGCCTCTGCCGCGATCCAGTTCCCATCCCCCGGCGCCTCCCATGTCGCACCGGCTGCGCCCATGTCGTTGACCCAGATGGCAAGGATGCGGTGGTCCTGCTCCGGCAGGCGGGAATAGGCGATGGCGTCGCGCACCTGGCTGAAGAACAGCGGCGCGCCGGGCAGCCCGTCCAGATGGACCTGCGCCTTGGGGCCGGGATGTTCCGACAGGTTCATCTGGCAGTAATGCCCGATGGTTTCCGCCGTCAGCGCGACGGGATCGGTGGCCTGCGCCGCCTCTTCCGTGCAGGCGGCCAGCAGCAGCGCGATAAGGACAAGGTGTTTCTTCATGGCATCACCCGGCGGAAGGCGGCAGCGGCAATGGCAAGCGCCGCCACCGGCCAGAGGAAAAGGGAAGTGGCGGATTGCCACGGCGGAATGGTCGCCGCCGCCCCGCCCACGCCCGCCGCTGCGGCGGTCGCTTCGGACGAGGCGAGGTTGAACAGGCGGAAGGCATCGGCCGGATTGGCCAGCAGCAGCTTGGGAAAGACGGCCGTGGCGAAAACGCCCTCGCCATCCGCCACCACGGCGGCCAGAAGGCCCAGGTCCCACAGCACGATCAGCCCCAGCCACAGCCCGACCGCCAGACCCGCCGCGCCCGACGGGCGGCGCGACAGGGACGACAGCGCATAGCCCGTCCCCAGGAAGGTCGCCCCCAGAAGGATGCTGGTCCATGTCAGCCGCCACAGCGCGGGCAATCCGGCGACGGCCCCCGCATCCGTCCACAGCGCGGCGGCGGCGGCGCTGCCATAGCCCGCGGTGACGGCCAGCGACAGCACGGCCAGATGCGCCAGCCCCTTGCCCGCCAGAAGTTCCACGCGGGCGGCCGGATAGGTCAGCAGCAGCGGCAGCGTCCCGCGCTCCACCTCGCCCGCCACGGCATCGAAGGACATCAGCAGCGCCACCAGCGGCACCAGATAGACCGACAGCGAGGTCAGCGAGGCGACCGTCACCGACAGCCGGTCCGCCCCCAGTTCCCCCGTCGGCGCGGACCCCGCCGCCGACAGGACCAGCGAAAAACACCATCATCAAGCGCGATGGCGATGGCGACCCAGCGGTTGCGCAGGGCGATACGGAATTCCACCGATGCGGTGGCAAGGACGCGGCGGATCATTGGCCGTCCCTCCGGCTGTAATGGGGCATAGATGTCTTCAAGGCTGGGCGGCACGATCTCCACATCCGCCAGCTTCGGGTGCAGGGCCGATATGCGGGCCAGAAGGTCCAGCTTCTCGTCCTGCGAACAGGTCAGCCGCAGGTCGGCCCCCGTGCGGATCGCGCCGGGCAGGGCGGAGGCGATGTCGGGGGCGTAGCCGTTCACCGCCGTCAGGTGCATCTGCACCGGCAGTCCGGCATCGCGGCGCAGGTCGGCCATGCTGCCCCCGGCCATCAGCCGCCCCTTCGACAGGATCAGGATGCGGTCGGTCCGCGCCTCCACCTCGGTCAGCGCGTGGGATGACAGCAGGATCGCCGTTCCCTCTGCCGCCATCCCGTCCAGCAGCGCATAGAAATCGCGCCGCGACACGGGGTCCAGCCCCGAGGTCGGTTCGTCCAGCACCATCAGGCGCGGCTTGCCGATCAGCGCCTGCGCCAGCCCCACGCGCTGCCGCATCCCCTTGGAATAGGTGCCGATGCGGCGGCGGGCGGCATGGCCCAGCCCCACGCGGTCCAGCAGTTCCGCAGCCAGCCCCGCGCCCATCCCCCGCAGCCGCAGGTAATGGGCAATCTGTTCCTCGCCCGTCAGCGCGGGATGGAAGGCCGCGTTTTCCGGCAGATAGGCCACCTGCGCCCGCGCCTGCGCCGACCCCGGCGCCGCGCCGCAGACGGTGACGCTGCCCCCGGTCGCGGGGATCAGGCCTAGGATGATCTTCATCATCGTCGATTTGCCCGCCCCGTTATGCCCCAGCAGGGCCACCCTCTCGCCGGGGGCGACGGCCAGCGACACATCGGTCAGCGCCGCCACCCCGTCGAAGCGTTTAGTGAGATGCGAGATCGTCAATGTCGGTGTCATCTTCGTTTCCTTGCGCCCATCGGCCGCGCGTCGCGGCCTCCATCGCGGCGATGCCGTCGGGCAGGGGGAGTGTCAGGGGGGTCATCAGGGGCGCACTGTCCAGCACGCCCCCCGGCAGGGTGGCGGGGAAGCTTTCCTGCGACCAGCGGATCAGTTGCACCGCAGGCGCACCCATCAGCAGGGCGGCGGCGGGTTGCGACCACAGGATATGGTCCATCAGGTCGTTGGGCCGGAACACGCCATCGGCGATGCCGTCCCCGTTCAGGTCGAAGGCCGGATGGTCGGACCAGTAATTGCCGCGCCCCTCATGGCTCCATTCCATGTGGCGGGTGCCGACATATTTCACCTGCTCGCGGTTGCCGACGAAGGCATTGCCCGTCAGCACGTTGCGTTCCGACCCGGCGGTGAAGTGGATGCCGATCCCGCAGCCTTCGAAGCGGTTGCCCCAGATCAGGTTCTTGTGGGCATTGTAGATGAACAGGCATTTCGCCTGCCCGCCCCGGATCAGGTTGCCGGACACGTCCGCGCTGTTGGCATAGTTCAGCATCAGCCCGTGTTCGCGGTCGTTCAGGCTGCGGTTGTCCTTCACCACCACGCGGTCGGAAAACATGATCGCAAAGCCGAGGTGGTTGCCGACCGAGGTGTTGCCCGACACTTCCGAATTCTGGGTGTACATGTAATGGACCGCAAAACGCAGGTCGCGCATCAGGTTGCCGCGGTATGTCCCGTCGCGCGAGGCGTTGGAAAAGATGCCGTCGCGGCCCCAGCGGATGTCGTTGCCCTCCACCACCGTGCCCGGCGCGTTCCAGACATAGACGCCATTGCCGCGCTGGTTCATCCGCGCATCCCGCCGCCCTTCGATCACGTTGCCGCGCACCACCGCATCGCGCCCGCCATGCACGTCGATCCCGTGCATGTTGCCGCGCAGGGTGTTGCCTTCGATCAGGGCACGGTCCGCGCCCTTCACGATCTTGATCCCGGCATCGAGGTCCTGGTTGCGGTTGCCCGACCCCGTCACGACCAGCCCGCGCAGGGTGATGTCATCCGCCGTCAGCGTGACCACCGTTCCCAGCCCCTGCCCGTCGATCACGCTGCCCGCGCCGCCTTCGATGACCAGCGGGCGGTCGATGGTGACGGGGCCGAGATAGGCCCCGCCGGAAAGCCGCAGCACATCGCCGGGGGACGCTCCGGCAATGGCTGCGGCCAAGGTGCCTGCCCCCGGCGGCACGGCGACCTCGCCCCCCAGAGGGGGGACGCGATCAGGACGGCGACAAGGGGCAGGACGCGGCGCATCTTCATGCGCCTTTCGGTTCGACGAACATGCGGCCCCGCATTTCCATGTGCAGGGCGTGGCAGAACCACTGGCAGTAGTACCAGTACACCCCCGGCGCAGCGGCCGTGAAGGTGATGGACGAGGTCTGCTGCGGCCCGATCTCCATCGCCACGCCATGGTTGCCCATGGTGAAGCCGTGGGTCAGGTCGTCGATGTCATCGAGGTTGGTGATGATCACCGTCACCTCGTCGCCTTCCTTCACGGTAAAGGACTCCAGCGCGAAGTTCGGCGCCTGCGACGTCATGTAAACGCGGACCTTCGCCGGGTCGTCCTTGTCGCGGATGACCATGTCCTGCCAGTCGTCCAGATCGACACCGTCCCTTTCCGCCTGCGCACGGGTTTCGGCCCAGATCGGGTCCTTGCGGTCCCAGACCGACTTGATCCCCGTCAGCTTGGACGCATGGACCGCGATGGCGTCATGCGGTTCGGCGAAGTTCGGGCCGTCATGCACCACCACCATCCTGTCGCCCGAGATGTCGATCAGCTGGTCGTTCTCCGGCTTCAGCGGGCCCACGTTGAGGAACCGGTCCTTGCTGAACTTGCACAGGCAGACCAGCCACTTGCCATCCGCCTCCAGCGTCTCGCCCATCGAGGTCTTCAGGTGGCCGGGCTGGTACTGCACATCCACCTTGTCCAGGATGGGGTCCACCGCCTCGCCGTTATAGGCGGCGATGGCCTTTTCGATGTTCCACTTTACCACCTGGCTGTCGAGGAACAGGGACGTGAAGGCATTGCCCTGCCCGTCGAAGGCGGTGTGCAGCGGGCCGAGGCCCAGCTCCGGTTCCGCCACCACGACAGAGCGCGGGTCCGCGTCCGACGCAAAGATCGTATCCAGCTTCGTCACGTCGATGACCGTGACGGTGGGCGACAGCTTGCCCCCGATGCACAGGTGCTTCCGGTCCGGCGCCATGTTGCAGCCGTGGGGGTTGTTGGCGATCGGGATGTAGCGGGTGTAATCCTTGTTCTGCCCCTTGCGCCCGTCGATCACCTTGACGCCGTTCACCTCCTGATAGTCGCCCTGCGCAACCGCCCGTTCGATGGCGGCGATGTTGAACACCACCACATGGTCCATCTCGCTTGCGGTCATGTCCGCCAGCGTCATCCCCATCTCCGAGTTGTAGGAGGTGGAGAAGGCCCATTTCCCTTCGTAATCCGCGTCGCAATTGTCCAGGTTGCCGGACACCAGCACCTGCCACGCCACATCCCACTTGTCGGCATCGACGGCGGTAAAGACGTTCACATAGGTGGACACGTCCTGCATCGTGCTGCCGTCATTGACCAGCGGCGCCTCGTCCTCGCCATTGCAGAAGACGTAGTTGGTGCGCGGCCATTTCTGCGGGCGCAGCCCGTGGATGCCCTTGGCATTGGGGATTTCAAGGATGGCGTCGCATTTCATGACATCCGCCCGCACCCGCGCCACGCGGGTGTTGGCCTTGTCGTTCATGAACAGGTAGCGGCCGTCATACTTGCCCTCGGTCATCGACATGTGGACATGGTGCAGGTCGCCATTGTCGTGGACCTTCTTGCCGTTGGCGGCGAGGATCTTCTTCGTCTTCTCGGTCATCGTGCGCTGGTGGATGCGGATGGATTCATCCGTCTCGCCCCAGCCGGTGGCCGAACAGCGGTTGAACACCGGCACGCGCATCAGCTCGCGCATGGACGGGATGCCAAGGATGCGCATCTCGCCGGTCTGGCCCGACGACCAGAAGCCGTAATATTCGTCCAGTTGCCCCGGCGCGATGTTGAAGCTGCCTTCGGCGGCGCGGGCGGTACCTGCCGTGGCAAGCCCGATCCCCGCCGCGGCGCCGGTGCCCAGTGCAAGGCGCCCGCCAAAGGCCCCCGCGACGGCGGCCCCGCCTGCCGTGGCCCCCAGCAGGCCGCGGCGCGAGATGCCGGTTTTCTGTCCCTCAGACATGATCTGTCCTTTCCTAGTTGACAGGTTTGGCGTTCGGATGCCCGCCCAGATTGCGGGGGGCATCGGTCGATCCGACCTGCGCGCGCCGCTTCATCTTCTTGATGACGACGGGGCAGGTGGTTTCGGACTGGTAGAGGACCTGACAGTGCAGACAGTCGATGCACTCGTTCGGGTTGATCTCTCCGGTGGGGTGGATGGCCTGCACGGGGCACTGGTTCGCGCAGGTCTGGCAGGGGTTTCCGCAGTCGTGATACCGCTTCAGCCAGTCGAACATCCGCAGCCGCGCCGGGATCGCCAGCGCCGCGCCCAGCGGGCAGAGGTAGCGGCAAAAGAACCGCTCGACGAACAGCCCCGCCATCAGCAGGCCGACGGCATAGACGACGAAGGGCCAGGCGCGGACGAATTTCAGGATGATCGCGGTCTTGAAGGGCTCCACCTCGGCCAGATGCTCGGCCTGCTCGATGCTCATCAGGCTGACGCCGAAAAGGCCAAGGAAGATCATGTATTTGACCGGCCACAGCCTTTCATGCAGCCCCCATGGCAGGGTCCATTGCGGCACATGCAGGGCGCGGGCGATACGGTTGGTCAGTTCCTGCAACGCGCCGAAGGGGCACAGCCAGCCGCAATAGGCCCCGCGCCCCCAGAACAGCAGCGCGGCCGCCACGGCAAACCACAGGATGAAGGTCAGCGGGTCCAGCAGGAAGGCCTGCCACGAAAACCCCGACACCAGCGCCCCGAACAGGGCCATCAGGTTGACGACCGACAGTTGCGCGTTGGCATACCAGCCCAGATAGACCAGCGTGACGGTCAGGAAGGCCATGCGGAACCAGAAGAAGGCCCGTTCATTCCGCGTGGCGAAGCCCTGGAAGAAGAACACCCCCGTCAGCACCAGCAGCATCCCGCCCAGCACCGCGATCTCGGCCTTCGATCCCAGCCAGATCTTCCGCCACAGATCGGCCTGCGCCGCGCCTTCGTCCCGCGTGGCGGCGGCGGTTGCCTGATCCGGCACCGCGGCCGCATCGGGCGCCACGCTGCGCAGATAGCGGGCGGGCAACTGGTAGCCCAGATCGAAGGTGGTAAAGACCTTCTCGACCGGCCCCACCGCCCGCTGCACCAGAAGCTGCAACCGGAACGGCCGCGCCGGATCGAAACCCGCATCGGCAGGGATGCGGAACAGATCGGCCTCGGTGAAGGCGGGCGCCCCTGCGGCGGGGATGGACACGAGGCGGCGGTGGTCGCGGTCATGGAACCGCACCGATACGTCATCCTGTATCAGGACGATCCGGTCGAAGATGCCGCCGCGCACATAGCCCGACCCCTTGAAGCTGTAGAGCCCGCGCCCGGCCACCAGCAGCGCATGGTCGCCTTCTGCCAGCCAGCCCCGCACATTCGCCGCCCCGTCCCTGCCCAGCAGCCCCTCGGCAATCGCCGGGACCGACACCAGCGCCGCCTGCATCTCGATGAAGGTGGTCTCCGGCGCCTCGGTCAGGGCGCGGGCTGCGGCGCGGGGATCGCCAAGCGCGGCGAAGGCGGCATTGACCTGCCCGACATCCAGCGAAAGCCGGCGCAGCGTGCCGTCCCCCTCGGCCTCGGCCCAGTCGGCGGGTGCGGCTGCGGCGGGGTCCGGCTCCAGCCTCGGGCCGGTGGCCGCAGCCTCGGGGGCAAGCCCGCCCAGACCCAGCGCCCGCGCCACCTTCAGGCCCGACCGGATGATGCTGTCATCGATCACCATCACCGTGACCGTCGCCCCCGAGATGATGTCCACATCATGCGAGGTGCCGCCCGACTCCGCCTCGGCCACGAGGTCCAGCCCGATATAGGACGCGGCCAGTGCCTTGATCTTCGCCTCGGGGATGCCGATCAGGACGATGGGTTCGGAATGCTTCACCAGCCGGACACCCGTCACGCGGGCAGCGTCGTCGATGGCGACCAGCGTGTGGATGGGCTTGCCGGAATAGCCGGTCGTCCCCACGAAATCCGATGTGACGAAGGCCCAGCCGACCCGTTCGCCACCGCTCAGGACGGGCGCAACGGGGATATCCCCGCGCAAGGGACCAAAGGCATCGGCCCCCTGCACCAGATCGCCGGGCGCCGTGTCGGCCAGAAACTTCCCCAGCACCGGCTCTGCCCGCAGGGGCAGGGCGGCCAGCAGGAACGCGGCAAGGAAGGAAAGCAGGAGACGGGAAAGCATGGGGGTATTCCGGACTTGTCCCGCCCCTTATGTGCTGGCGGTCCCCGTCAATCCTTGATCTTTATCAAATTTGGATACTTTGGGCGCCAAGCGCTGCGAGGAGCGCAAAAAGAAGCAATTAATAAAGGAAATTACGCCAAAAAAATCTTCCACTCCTATCGGAAGTGAAGAGAAAATTGGTTTCATAGATTTGAAAATATCAATCTCTGGCGCCGAGATCACACAACCTGCGTCGCCACTTCCGTCAACCGAAGATGCCGGAATGTCGCAGGCGCACCGGCA